>PMXB01000061.1 GCA_003165935.1 Acidobacteriaceae bacterium
TCGGAGGTTCAAATCCTCTCTCCCCAACCATCATTTTCAATAACTTAAAGACAAGCACCCCCGACCCTCGGGTATTGACCCAGGTGCTTTGGGACGGGAATATTGTGTCTTCCACCGAACTGTGAATGCAACGCCATATACAAAAACGTCTACGGTCGGAAGATATGATCGAGTCGTGCATCTTGAAAGCGAAACTATAATGCCACCCTCGATATAAGCAACTGGCGGATCGTCGCTGCCCCGGATTGTTCCGTTGACGGAACCAACCAGCATCACCAACACAACAACAGGCCGTGATTTGCAAACTTTTTGAGGACTGCAATGGACTGTAATGCATTTCGTTGCCAGATCTCTTGAAGAGGCAAACCATCTTCAGGGCTTTTTCGGAAGCTGGGATGCATTCCAACCGCCTACAGGAGCCTTGACCAGCAGTACGCTGGCTTCGAAGCGTCGCTGCATAATTTCAATGTCGTCGCGCTGGTTTTGGAGCAGCGCTGTTTGCCAGGTAATCACCTGGAGATAGGTATCGACGCCATCCTCATAAGGTGTGCTGAAGAGGTCGAGCGATTGCTGCGCCGAAGCGGTAGCGTCGTGCTGCTGGCGCGCTTCGATCTCCAGGTTATGGAGCGCGTTCATGTTGTCTTCAATCTGCTGAAATGCGGTGAGCGTGGTCTGACGATAGGCAGTAACGGTGCCATCGTATTGCGCGAGGGCGATATCGGACGTGGCGCGCCGGCGGCCGTGATCAAAGAGGGTCTCCGATAGCGTTGGGCCGACGGCGAAAGAGCGGCTTGGCCACGAAAACCAGTTGATCGCGGATGTGCCTGCGAGGCCAGCCACGGCCGAGAGCGATAGCGTGGGGTAGTACGCCGCCTGAGCGATGCCAATCTGCTCGTTGGCCGCCGCCATGTTGCGCTCCGCAGAGGCGATGTCGGGACGGCGTTCCAGCAATTGCGATGGAAGCATACCAGGAATTGCTGGAATAGTAGGTGCACAGCTAGTGATCAGGTCGGAATCGCAGAAAACATCAGCCTTGGAAACCTCGGGGCGCTTACGCTCCTGATTGAGAAGGATTTCGCCTGTCTCGATCGAAGCGAAGATCAGAACGAGGACGCCTTCCCAAATTCAAATACCGGCGCAACCTGCTAGGGCTGGTCAAAGTTCAGAGCCGGCGATTCGCCCTGGACGAACTGAATTCAGCAGATCCGAAGGAACTGTCCCGCTGCGGAGTTAAGTCTGAGCGGCTTTGGGAATGTCGGAGCAATTCGTCATAGGATAACGGGCCCGCGCCGTTCCGCTGACTTGGCCGTGCCTCGCAAACCCAAGGGACCGATTCCGCTGTAGACTGAGCAAAGAATCAGCCCCCATCTGCAGCGAACTTCCTGCCCTCATCCGGCCAAAACCTAAGCCAAAACCTACCGGGCACTTGCGTCCCCGAGCTTCTGAATAGACTCGGCACTCAGCTTGAGCTTCGCCGCTTCAGCCAGATCTGCCAGCTGCTTCTCATTCGTGGCGCTGGCAATCGGAGCCGTAATTCCGGGCTGCGCAAGCAACCAGGCTAGCGCCACGCACGCCGGAGTCGATCCGTGTGCATTCGCCACTTCGTTCAGCGCCGCAACCACTCCGAATCCCCAGTCATTCAAGTACTTTTGCACCATCGATCCCCGTGCCGCCTTCTCTGTGTCCCGTTGGCTGCGATACTTCCCGGTCAAGAAGCCTGCTGCCAGCGAAAAGTATGGAATCACGCCCACATGGTACTTCTCCACCACCGGTAGAAGATCCGATTCGTAAACCTGTCTCTCCACAAGGTTGTAATGCGGCTGCAGCGAGACATAACTCGCAAACCCATGCGTGCGGCTTGTCTCTAGCGCTTCCGCCAGGCGCGCCCCGCTGTAGTTCGATGCGCCGATATACCGCACCTTCCCCTGCTTCACCAGTTCGTCAAAAGCGCCCAGCGTTTCTTCCATTGCGGGCTCCGAATCGTCTCTGTGAGCCTGATAAACGTCGATATAGTCGGTGTGCAAGCGCTGCAGCGAATCCTCAACCGCCTGATGAATGTAGGCCGCTTTCAATCCCTCTTTGCCTTCGCCCATCTCCATCCCGACCTTCGTCGCCAGGATCACGTCTTTGCGCTTCCCGGTCTTCGCAAACCACTTGCCGATAATCGTCTCCGAATCGCCGCCCTTGTTCCCCGGAACCCAGCGCGAATACACATCGGCGGTATCCACAAAGTTCAGTCCCACATCGAGCGCCACGTCCAGCTGCCTAAACGCCTCCGCCTCCGGCACCGTCCATCCGTAGACGTTTCCACCTAAACAAATTACCGGCACTTCAGGCCCGGCAGATCCCAGCTTTCGCTTTTCCATCGGTGATTCCCCTCTCTCTTCTTTAGAGTGCGGAAATCCTCCAAAGGAGGCATACAATCCGCTCGTGATTTTTACTCCACTTCTCGTGCCGGCGCGAGAGTTCGTGTGTCGCTTCGAGCTTTCGAGTATCTATTGGGATGAAGTTGACCAATCTGAGGAGGGCAAAGCATGAACGTGGTACTTTACGGGGCAACTGGAAAAGCTGGAAGCCGCATCCTGAAGGAACTTGTCTCGCGCGGCCATCAGGTCACCGCAGTCGCTCGCGACATTGCGAAACTGCCGTCCACTGTCACAGGCAAGCAGGACGATCTCAGCAACGTCGACACCATCGCATCGATCATTCAGGGTGCGGATGCCGTGGTCAGCGCCTACGGGCCGCCCCAGGACAACACCGAAGCCCTGCTCGGAGTGACGGAGCGTCAGATTGCAGCCGTCAAAAAGACCGGCAACATTCGTCTCATCGTCGTTGGTGGAGCGGGCTCGCTGGAAGTGGCTCCGGGCGTTACGCTGTTTGCTTCCGGCCATTTGCCCGCACAGTGGATTCCAATTGCTGCCTCCCACGTCAACGCACTGAAGTTACTTCAGGCTTCAGACATCAACTGGACGTACTTCAGCCCAGCGGCTTACTTCGAGCCCGGCGAGCGCACCGGCAAGTTCCGCCTCGGTACGAACCAGCTCATTGCGGACAGCAAGGGCGATAGCCGAATTTCCCTCGAAGACTATGCCATCGCTTTGGTGGATGAGTTGGAGGGGCCTGCCCACGAGCGCGCTCAATTCACCATCGGCTACTAAAGTCGACGGGCGCGGCCATCAACAGATGCGGCGCACCACGAAATCCCACACGCGGAGCGTCAATACTGTGGTGCCATACTCAAGGAATCGACCTTAAAGACCAGGGATGCTCGTTTGAACCCCGTACAGCGAGGCATGACTCAGAATATAGAGGGTACGATGACCTGCGCCGCCGAATACCAGATCGATCGGCCGTTCGGGAACATCAATTCTCCCCAAAAGCTTTCCTTCCGGGCTGTAGACAATTACCTGATCCGCCGCGAGGTAGACATTGCCATTCTTGTCCTGCGCTACAGCCTGTCCTCCGTCTTCGGCAAAGAGCGTGATCGCACCGATGGATCCGTCTGACTGAACGTCGACCTTGTAGGTCTTCTGGTCCGACTGGTCCGTGATATAGACGGGGTGTCCCGGAACTACACTCTCAAGGCCAAAGGCGTGCAAGACATTGGCCAGCTTTGTGCCCCATCGCATTTGTCCCTTCACGAAGTCGTCGCCGGTAGGGATGAACACGCTACCGTCGGGAGAAATGTATTGCCACGGTGTCTTGACCGACAGATCGGGTGTGGCCCAGACATCAACAGGGACGAATGCCGTCATTCCTGGTCGCGGTTGCGCCGGTTGCGGCTTGAGCAGGGTCATCTCCGTCTCCGGCGAGCCGGGGCGAAACGTGTAAACCGTTCCGTTCCCTTGAAACGAGACAACCAGCAGATCGCCGGCGCGATCGAAGGCGAGGTTGATGGGATCAAGCGGGCTATCGCGAACCTCGACGGCTTCGGCATGCTGCGCCGACCAGCGGTAGATGCGCTGCCAGTGTGCATCCACAAAGTAGAGTTCGCCGGCAGGATCGATGGCAGCACCGGAGATGTTAAAGAATCCGGTGGCGAGTTGCTTTAAGTGCGCACCCTCAGGAAGGATGGACGACAAGTCTCCGTGATCTGGCGGTGCGGGAGCGCCCGGCAGATCGAGCGAAGCGAATTCATTGGCGCGAACCTGTTGGTGATGGGTCGCATCGATAATCGAATCATCCAAAGGCGCCTTGCTGTTGCTGTTTACGTGCACGTTGCGGAAATGAATTCCGCTCGAATCAGAAACGCGAATGGCGCTGGAGAACGGCTGATAGCTGCTGACCACGCGATAGCCGTGGTAATTGGCGATCGTGATGTTGGACGACTGCTCGATGGAAAGCTGCAGCGCAAAGCCGCTTTCGCCGCGCTCCTCTTCGGTTTGCAGCGCATCGATCTCCCAGTTCTTCACGCGCACCAGCTTCACTTCGTTGCGCACATGGTGCTCGCTAGAGAGCTCGTAAACATGGCCCGGAGTGTCGGTGTCGGAAACATACAATCCGGCCTGGGCAAATGTGCTCGGGGTCCAGATATCGGCAAAGGTGCCGCCACCCCCGTCTGTCACCCACAAGCTCGGATACTGACTGTCCCATCGGCGGAGGATATTCGGATCGGCGGTGTGGGTGTCATTGTAGGGATTGATCCGAGTTCCATCCGGCGCATTCGTGCCGTGACCGCCCAGGAACCGCACATCGTCCATCAGCGAGTCCGCGCCTGCCATCCACAGGGCGCCGACCGCGCGACTATTGATGCCATTGGTGTCGAGGCCAATGCCGCTGACGACGGTGTGGCCGCCCCGCGGGGCCTCAAGTAACGGGACCGGGGTACCCGGACCCTGAAACGCCGGCGTCGAATCGGGGATCTCGAACTGGGTCATGCTCGGATGCAGGCCGATGAGCACTGTATCCGGGCGTAGCTTGATGGTTCCCGTAACGACATAGCGGCCCGTGGGCACATAAAGTACGTCATGTTCAGTGATGGCTTTTGATATTGCGGCGGTATCGTCTGTAACCCCATCACCCTTCACTCCGAGTGAACGAAGGTTGACCCACGTATTCGCCGGAGGAAGCGGCGGAATGGCGGGCGCGCCGAATGGAGAAAGCGTCGCAACGGCATGCGCATTAAAGCTGGTGCGGATTTCACCCGTGTCTGTTGGGCCGCGCATCACAAGCCCGTGCTCGAAGGAGCTCACTTCGTAATTCTCCGCCGGGCCGTCGACGTCCTGTCCGCTATCGCGAAAATGGGCGAAGGTTTTTACGTTGTGACCGGTCGAGTTAACGATGTTGATTTCTGTCCGCGCGTTCTTCTCGTCACTGATGGTAATTGCAGGTCCAGCGATGTCTTCGAAGCGCGAGTTCTCGACCCACAGCTCATCGGGATATCCTGCGTCGATGTCGATGGCCTGGGGAACATTGCGGAACGAATCGTGAACCAGCGTGAGGCCGGCCTCATGTTCCTTGATGGCGGCAACGCTCTGGCCTTCAAATGTGGAGTCGAGCAGCGTGTATTGCCATCCGGGGGAGGTCTGCGTGGTGATGATGCCGTATTTGCCACCGTAGAAATGCAGGTCTTCGCCTTCGTTGCCGATGTCTTTGAGAGCGGCGAGGCCGGAGCGGATGCGAAAGTCGATGTGCGATAGATAGCAGTGCTGCGCGACGTGGAAACGGATGGCTACCGCAGCTGGATTGCCGGACCCAAGGTCGAAATCGACATTGCTCATCGCTGAATAGAATGTCCCCGCATTCGCATCGGGGATGGAGTTGTTCGGCGGCACGGTTCCAGGTGTGGGCGGTTGATCGGGTCGGACGGGATAATGAAAGTGCGCGTGCGTGCTATCGGGGCGGCCACCGGCAAACAGGAACATGTAGCCGAGATCATTTTGATAACCGGGACTATTGTCGGGAAGCACGAAAACCGGGCGATGATCGCCGTACCCGATAATGCGAACTCCGGGCCAGACGTAGACAGTGCGGGTGATTCGATAGCGACCTTCGGGAACGAAGACGATGCCCTGAACGTGCTCGGTTTCCGCCGCGTCAATGGCAGCCTGGATGACCGCGCTGTTGTCGGCGGACTGGTCTGAATCAACGGGGAAACGCGCGCTGCCGAGGTAGATGGCCTCAGGATCGTCCAGGCGAGTTCGATAAATCGATTGCGCTTGCAGCGGCAGAACCAATCCAAGCAATACAACGATTCCCGGCAATGCCATCCACTTCGGATTCACCGTCATTTGTTGTCTCCTAGGACGAAATACGGCATCGCACCTGTGCTTGAGAGCGAAGTAGGGTGCCGAATCTTTAATCCGTACCTCGTCGAAAGGCCGATCTGATTCCAAATCAAGTATATAAACCGGGCCTCGAATTCAGTCTGTTCCCATGCAGAACTGGTTTCATGCTTTGGCCGGGATTGGATTTTTATGATGCACGCCGTGGCGTCGGAGCTCGCTGGGGCGATGCTACATTTCCGCCAGGGCGCGCGGTACAACGTGGATCGACATTGCACCTTCGCCAGTGACTGGCGCAACCCGCTTCACGTTTCCTGAGCGGATGTCGCCAACCGCGTAAACTGCCGGCAAGCTCGTCTCAATCATCTGCGGCGGACGGCCGAGCGGTCACTTTTGGGGTGCGCTTGCCAGAACAGGATCCAAATCTCTTCCTGTAAGAATGAAGCCCTGCTGATCCAGAGCGACACAGCCACGCAACCAGTCGCTGTGGGGTCCTTCACGGCATTCACAGATTGGCGCCGAGAACGCCGCAGCGGCAGGGAATCCAAGTGGAGAAATCTGACACGCGCACGCCTATTCGTCATAGTCGAAGCGGAGGTCGGGCAGGCCGCTCGTGACTGATATCTAGACATTCTCAGATGCTGGCCACCCAGCACGGTGAGGCAGGCTACCGATTCGCTCCAATAGCGTCTGATGCGTCGGCGACCGCGTATTTTGCTGCAGCTTAATAAAGATAACAGTAGCTCTGTGTGCCTAATGAATGCTCTGCAAAGTCACGTCTCGGAACGGGAAGTTTTGATTGTTGAGCGAGCGTCCAGCACGCGTGCCCCCAAAACGGGGAACTCAATTCAAGTTGCCGCAAGAGAAATCGCAACTTAAGTAATGTAAGTGCAATTACTTGGAGTAAGGGTCGCTCTCGTTAGCCGGGCGGTCGGATCTGATATATGCTTTGCGCATAGCGGTTTTCTGGCAGAAACTTCCAGAAAACTATTACATCCTTGTGCTCGCGCCAATGCGGATTGGTCAAGCCAGGATCCGCGGAATTTGAACCGGACCTCAAACAGATTCTTCCCTTGTTAGGTTCCCGCGTTGATGCAGCGATGAGGTACAGTGTGCCGACCACCGCAAGAACGACCAGATCCCACGCGTAATTGAGTTGGCAACAGTGTCGTCCAGTTTGATTCGGGTTTGCACAAGTCGACGATAGTCCCTTGCAGCCACGGGCAGAGCCTCCGCCAGATCGCCAAAGCGCACCACATCTCCCGCGCGAAAGTGCTCCGAGTTGTCCACCAACAAACAAATAGCCGCCACCGCCGCTGCTCCAAAAGGCGTTTGAAAATCCCTCGTCCAAACCAAACTAAATCAACGTCCGGATCTCCCGATCCGGACGTGTCAAAAGTTGCGTTCTGGTACAACCCAAAACCTACTGAAATGACGAACCTGGCCTTCAGCTCTGGGCAGGTCGTGTCCTGCTTTTGATGGATCTCGCTCCTTTCTCCCGAACCGACTGACGTGTTTCCGATCTGTTCCACGCCGTATTGGGCAAGCAGGCTTTTGGCTGCGGGAACTCTGCGCCGACGGTGGTGCTTCCGAATTGGCAGAAGAAATGTGGGGCTGGCTAGCCCGACCCCTGTGCCGCAGGGCCTACTTCGCGCGGTCGTGAACACGAACACTGGAGGTAAATGATGCGGATTCCCAGGCTTCCCATTGCGATATTGACTCTCGCGGTTTTGCTGCCTGCGCTGCCCATCCAGGCCCAGGTCATCCACACGGTAGCTGGGGGGGGACCGCCGGACAATATCGTTGCTACATCCGCCTCAATCGCTGCCGAATCTCCGGCAGTCGATGCCAGTGGCAACGTTTATTTTTCGAGCGGCGAAGCTGTGTACAAGCTCGACACGACGGACCATTTGACGCGGATCGCCGGCCAGACCGTCGCCGGGATTTTCCCCCTTGGCGCCAACGGGAATGCCTGCCCCACCCCAGCGTCTATCGGCGACGGCGGCCCGGCCGCCGGTGCGGTGCTGAACACTCCGATGGCGGTGGCCCTGGATGCAGCCGGGAACCTCTATATTGCCGACAGTTTCAGCTGCCGTGTCCGCGTGGTGAACATGCAGCCCAGCTCGATCACGGTGCTGGGCGTGACCATTGCTCCGGGGAACATCGGGACAGTTGCCGGCAGCTCCACGTTCGGGTCGGGCGGCGACGGCGGACCGGCCACCAACGCGCAGCTTTACGAGCCCAGCGGTGTGGCCGTGGACTCTTCAGGCAATCTTTACATTGCCGACACGGGGAATAGCCGCGTACGCAAGGTGAATGCCAGTGGAACCATCACCACAATCGCCGGGAATGGTACCCGCGGCTGCGTTGGTGATGGAGGAGCGGCGGCGAGTGCGGAGCTTAACGCCCCCGCTGAGTTAGCGGCGGACGCGGCCGGGAACATCTATATCGCCGACAATGCCGGCTGCAATATCCGGGTGGTGAGTACTCAAGCCGGCACGATTACCGTGCTTGGGGTAACGATTGGCGCGGGGAACATCGCGAGCGTAGCAGGTGACGGCGTCAATGGCTACAACGGCGACGGCATCGCGGCCACCAGCGCGGAGCTCAATTTTCCCCGCGGAGTGGCGCTGGACTCGTTCGGCAATCTCTACATTGCCGACACCGTGAATAGCCGTATCCGCGAGGTGAATACCAGCGGAACCATCGGCACTGTTGCCGGTAACGGCACGCCCGGCTACAGCGGCGACAGCGGCCCCGCCGCCAGCGCTGAGATAGCGGCCCCATTCGGCGTTGCGCTGGATGCATCCGGCGATCTCTATATCGCTGACTCCGAGGCTGCGGCCCAGGGCGTCACTGACTACCGCATCCGCAAGGTTTCTTCCGGCGGGACGATCAGTACCGTGGCCGGCAACGGCAACGCAACCTACAGCGGTGACGGGCAAACAGCCACCGGCGCACAGTTTTACTATCCAGACGACGTCGCGGTGGATGCGGCCGGAAATCTCTACATCGCCGACTCCTCCAATAACGTCATCCGGGCGGTGAACACTCAGTCCAGCACCATCACAGTCCTGGGCATCTCCATTCCTCCGGGAGACATTGCCACCGTCGCGGGCAACGAGAGCCTGCACTTCTCGTGCTCGACCGATTCTATATTCTGCTTCGGGGGCGACGGCGGCCCGGCCACGAGCGCGCTGCTCAATCTCCCCAGTGGAGTGGCGCTGGATGGGGCCGGCAATCTCTATATCGCCGACTCCGAGAATGCCCGCATCCGCAAGGTGGACACCAGTGGAACCATTTCCACAGTGGCCGGGAGCGACCTGATCGGGGACAAAAACGGATCGGCCACAGGCGCAGCGTTTAATTTCCCTGTAGCCTTGACGCTGGATTGGGAAGGAAACATTTTTGTCTCCGATAATTACGGGAATGTAATTCGAGCGGTCAACACCCAGTCCTACCCCATCACAGTGCTGGGCGTCACCATTCCTCCGGGAAATATTGCGACGGTGGCGGGCAACGGAATGCCGGGTTACAGTGGCGACAACGGAGCGGCCACCAGTGCGGAGCTTTCCGGCCCGCTCGGCATAGCATTGGACGCGGCAGGCAACTTGTATTTCGCCGACGGCGCCAACGATCGGGCTCGCAAGGTGGACACTGGTGGAACCATCACGACAGTCGCCGGCAACGGCACAGAGGGCTACAGCGGCGATGGCGGGGCCGCTACCAGTGCTGAACTCATTGGACCCTATGGAGTGACGGCAGACTCGTCAGGCAACCTCTATATCTCCGACGCATCTGGCTACACCCCTTCGAACGACAGCGCCTTCCGCGTGGTGAATAACCAGGCCTGCGCCATCGACGTGCTGGGACTCACCATTGCTCCGGGCGACATTGCGACCGTGGCCGGCAAAGGCTCTGAAGGCTTCAGCGGCGACGGGGGATTGGCCACCGGCGGCATGCTTGATCTCCCCACGGGGGCTGCGCTCGACGCGGCCGGGAATCTCTTTATTGCGGATGAACTTAACCTGCGCATCCGCAGGGTGGATTCGCCGCCAAACACCGAACCGGACTTCACGATAACCACGCCGACCCCAACAGAGCAGGTCTCCCAGGCAGGCGACGGCACAACTTACATGCTCACTGTGAGTTCGGTGAATGGTTTCAGCGGGGCCATCGCCTTCAGCGTAAATGGCAATCCGGCGATGGGCGTATCGTTTCCGGCCTCTGTCACCCTCTCTCCCGGAGGCAGCCAAAACATCCAGGTCATGCTCATCTCCGCAGCCTCGCTGGGCTTCGGGAATTTCCCGTTGAATCTAATCGGCACGACGGAATGCGGGGTTGTCCATAGTTTGAAACTTGAACTCGTCGTAGCCAATTCCGCGGCGACGACGCCCACGGTTACAGTCACGCCTTCGCCCGCCAGCATCACAACGGCACAGGCTCTTTCGGTGACCGTCACGGTGAGCGGGACGCCGACGCCGACGGGGTCGGTTACCTTGACCAGCGGCAGTTATTCGTCGGGAGCGGTAACGCTGAGCGGCGGGAGTGCAACAATCAACATTTCCGCTGGAACGCTGGCGACTGGTACGGACACATTGACGGCCACTTACACGCCCGACACGAACAGCGCAGCAACTTATAACTCGGGAACGGGGTCGAACTCGGTGACCGTAACCGCGCCCGCCAAGACCACACCCACCATTACTGTGACGCCGTCTGCTCCTAACATTACGACAGCCGTGGGTCTAGGCGTGGCAGTATTCGTCAGCGGTAGTCCCTCGCCCACTGGCTCAGTTGTGCTTACAAGCGGCACGTTCACCTCCGCCGCGGTCACTCTCAGCCCTGGCATCCTCTCCGGGAACGCCACTATCAGCGTGCCTGCTGGCTCACTTCCGGCAGGCACCGACATGCTCACTGTCACCTACACGCCAGATTCCAACAGTTCGTCGACTTACAACAGCGCGACGGGAACGAACACGGTGAGCGTCACCGCAGCCTCATCGGGTGGTGGCACGGCTGGTTGGATCTGGATGAATGGCAGCGACATGGCCAACCAGCCACCTACTTATGGCACGCTGGGAACCGCCGCAATCGGGAACACTCCGGGAGGCCGGCACGCCGCCTCATCCTGGATTGATCGCAACGGCAATTTCTGGCTCCTTGGCGGCGCAGGTACTCTAGGCGGGGCTGACGCCGGGGTGCCCGGCTATCTCAACGACTTTTGGCAGTTCAACCCTACTGCGAACCAGTGGACCTGGATGGGCGGTTCCAATAACACAGGCCTTGATGGCCAAGCCGGCGTATACGGCACGCAAGGAGTCCCTGCCGCAGGGAACTTCCCAGGAAGCCGCTTTGGCGCTGCGACCTGGACCGATAGCAAGGGCAATCTCTGGCTCTTTGGCGGCGACGCGTTCGACATCAATGGCACCCAGAGTGGTTTAAACGATCTTTGGGAGTTCAATATTTCCACCAACGAGTGGACCTGGATTGCTGGAAGCGATGTGTTTGTAGGAAACGGACCAAACGGAGTATATGGGACGTTAGGAGTTCCTGCCCCAGGAAACATCCCTGGGGGCAGAACTTTCGCCATGACCTGGACCGACAGCAAAGGCAATTTCTGGCTCTTTGGGGGAGTCGGTGCAGACTCAACCTTTGACGATGGCGCATTTGGATACTTGCAGGACCTGTGGGAGTTCAATCCCTCCACCTTGGAATGGACATGGATGAGCGGAAGCACCACCTCCGCGGCCAATTATGGCCAACCCGGCGTATACGGAACCCTGGGCACACCCTCTCCGGCAAACGTTCCGGGAGCCCGCGAGTTGGGTGCGACCTGGGTCGACAGCAGCGGCAATCTCTGGCTTTTTGGTGGCCAGGGAGTCTTCAGCCTGGCCCAGGGCGCATCTTTCGGCCCGGTTGGGGATTTCAACGATCTTTGGGAGTTCACCCCTTCAACCTTGGAATGGACATGGATGGGTGGCAACAACCCCGTCAACAGCCAATGCAATTCCTCTTCCTGCGTAGGCCAGCCTGGAACGTACGGCACCTTGGGAACGCCCGCTGCTGCAAACATTCCTGGCGGGCGTCACGGAGCGTCGGCATGGACCGATAGCAGCGGCAACTTCTGGCTCTTTGGTGGGGCCGGCTACGACGGAGGTGTCACAAGTAGCAATTTCAACGATCTCTGGGAGTTCTCTGCTTCCACGAACCAATGGACGTGGACGGGCGGTAGCAGCACGGCTGGTAATGCCAATGGCCAGCCGGGAGTGTACGGCGTAAAGGGAGCCCCCAATCCCGCCAACATCCCCGGGGGACGCTCGCAAGCTTCCTCCTGGGTCGACAAGGGCGGCCATTTCTGGCTCTTCGGGGGGAGCGGCAGCGATTGTAAGAACAACACCGGAGACCTCAACGATCTTTGGGAATATCAGTTTGGTGTGAGCACGTCGCAGGGTACGGGCAGCTCGGCGGGAATGATTACACCCACGGTGATCGTATCCCCATCATTCTCCACCATTACAAACACGCAAGGCCTGACGGTAACGGTCACGGTCAGCGCAGGCACTTGCGGCAGCAGCCCCACTCCCACCGGCTCGGTAACACTCACGAGCGGCAGCTACACTTCAGCAGCGGTGACGCTCAGTGGCGGCACTGCGACGATTAGCATCCCGGCGGGGTCGTTGGCAACGGGCACGGATACACTCACGGCCACTTACACCCCAGACTCCAACAGCTCAACAACCTATAACAGCGCGACAGGAACGAACACGGTTATGGTTAGCGGGCCTGCTACCACCGCGCCACCAGTAACGGTCACTCCATCGCCTGCCAGCATCACAACCACGCAGGCGCTATCAGTGACCGTAACTGTCGGCGGAACTCCAACGCCAACCGGCTCGGTAACCCTCACCAGCGGAACGTATTCATCTGGCGCGGTCACGCTCACCAGCGGCAACGCCACCATCAACATTCCCGCAGGGTCGCTCGCAAAGGGCACCGACACACTGTCCGCAAGCTACACGCCTGACTTCGCAAGCTCCTCAACGTACACCAGCGCCACGGGTTCAAACACGGTCACGGTGACCACACCCGCGTTGATCACGCCTACCGTAACAGTCTCTCCAACCCCATCAAGCATTACGAGCGCGCAGGCATTGTCAGCGACCGTCACGGTCAGCGGCGGCAGCGGGAATCCGGCACCTACCGGCTCAGTAACACTGACGAGTGGAACTTACTCGTCGGGAGCAGTTACCCTCAGCAGCGGCAGCGCTACGATTAACATCCCCGCCGGGTCGCTGGCGACGAGTACGGACACGCTGACGGCTACTTACACACCGGACTCCTCGAGCTCAACAACCTATAACTCCGCGACCGGATCGAACACGGTTACTGTGACTGCGGCCACCTTCCAGGTAACAGTGGGCACAAGCCCCGCCGGGCTATCCTTCAGCGTAGACGGAACAAGCTACTCCGCTCCGCAGACCCTCACCTGGACTGTCGGCGCCAGCCACACCATTGCTACAACCTCGCCGCAGAACCTTGCCGGCACACAGGAGACCTTCTCCGCCTGGTCCGATGGCGGGGCTATCTCGCACACAGTGACTGCGTCCTCAACCACCACAACATTCACCGCAAGCTTCACGGCGACGGCCTACCAACTGACGACGGCGGCCAGCCCTGCGGCGGATGGGATGGTGACTCCCGCTTCGGGGACGTTCTATGCGCCGGGAACTGTGGTCAACCTGACAGCAACGGCCAACACGGGATTTTCGTTCACAAACTGGACGGGCAATGTGGCCTCGGCCAACAGCGATGCAACCACCGTCACCATGAGCGCGCCCGAAAGCGTCACCGCTAACTTCGGCGCTGCTGTCGCCGCGCCCGTTGCCTCGTTGTCGGCCCTCTCGCCGCCCACCTTTACGGCCACCTTAGGCACCACCAGCGCTGCGCAGGGCGCCACGCTCACAAACTCCGGCAATGCCACGCTGAACATCTCCGCCATCTCCATCACCGGAACCAACCCCACCGACTTCGGCCTCTCCACCGGTAGCAACGCCTGCGGAACCACGCTGGCCGCAGGCTCGAGTTGCCTCATCTATGTCACCTTCACGCCAGCATCGGCGGCGACTTTCTCGGCCACGCTCTCAGTTGCCGACAACGCCGCAGGCTCACCGCAGACCGCAAGCCTGAGCGGAACGGGAACTCCAGCCCCAAGCTTCCTCATCAGCTCGCCCTCCCCGCCGCAGACAGTTCAATCCGGCGGCGCTGCCCAGTTCACCATCACCGCCACCGCGCAGAACGGAACATTCTCCAACCCCGTGAGCCTCTCGGCCAGCGGCCTTCCCACCGGCGCGGTTGCCACCTTCTCGCCGGCATCCGTTACACCCGGCGGCTCCTCGGCCAACTCCACGCTCAGCATCCAGACTGCGTCGACAGCGACAGCATCTGCGCCGACCGGTTCCACATGGCCACTGGACGCGCCGGCGCTCGCGGTCATCGCTCTATGCCTCGTGCCGGGTAGACGTCGCCGCCGCTGGATCACACTGGCGGTGCTGCTGATCGCATCTCTGGGCGCGTTCACCGTACTCACCGCATGCGGCGGAGGCTTCGGATTCAAGGCTCCGTCCCAGTCCTACACCATCACCGTCACCGGAACCAGCGGAACCGACGTTCAGACCACAACCGTCCAGCTCATAGTGCAGTAAAGGAGACTCGATGCGACTCACGATCAATTTCCCCTTCGTTCGGTTGCTGGCCATAGCCGCGGTCTCCGCGCTACCGGCCGTCTCGCTGGCTCAGGCCGCGCCCGTGCAGCAGGACGCGCCTCGCCCTGAGCTGGCCTTCGGATACACCTATGTCCACAGCAACGTGCCTCCGGGCGGTTGCGGTTGCTTCAGCCTCAACGGCGGCAGCGCCACCTTCACCTGGCCTTTGAAATCGGGCAGGTTTGCCGTCGCCGGAGACATTGACGTGGTTCATGCGGGCGCGGCTTCAATCACGGGGGACAGCCTCACGCTCAGCACCTACACCGCCGGGGGCCGCTATCGACCAAATGCCGGCCACTCAGTTTGGCAGCCCTTCGCCCAGGTGCTCATTGGGCTCGCCCACTCCAGCGGAACCCTGGTCCAGGGTTCGAATCCCGGCTCGGCCAACGCCGGCGCGGCCTTTGCAACCAACNNGACAACGGCTCCAACAACCGCCAGAACAACTTCCGCATCGGCGCAGGTGTGGTGTTTCGCCTGGGCAACCGATGAAGGGTGGTTTCTACCGCCTGGCCACGGCCGGACAGCCGGTAGAGAGCTTATCTGTTTTGTAACTCTTGAGGGTTTCCTCGTATACGCGCCGAACTCGGGTCGGTGGATTACCTGGTGTTGGCGCTTCGATGAGCGAGAGAGCCTGCTCAATGGATTGTGCGGCGCCGTCCCGATCCCGGTTGATCCAGTAGGCTTGGCCGAGTGTCTCCAGCACAACGTAATCCTTGCCTTCCGCGACCTTGTTCGCTCGCTGCGCCAGTTCCAGGCCCAGACGGGCATCGCAGAACTTGGGGAACTCCTCTTTGGTCAGGAAGCGCGCAGCAAGGTTGAGCTCCGAGGAACTTGCATCCTTTTGCATCGCCGTCTGCTTCAGCACCGGGAGGCCTGCGCCGATTAGCTTCTCGGCTTCGGCATGGCGGCCAAGCTTCAGACTCAGTAATGCCGCGTTCGCCTGAACGTCCGCCAATGTAGTGCGGAAGTACGGGTTGTTGCCGTTTGCGGCGAGCATCTGCTCGTAGATGGAAATCGCGGACTTATAAGCCGCCAAGGCTGCCACTGTGCGGTCCGCGTAGTCTTCGATTACTCCGAGGTTGCGATAGATCGTTGCCCGGGCCTGGGGGTAGATGCGGTTCTGCGGATCTTCTGCCGCCAATTGCTCCATCATCGCTCGCGCCTCGTTGATGGTCGCAATGCCGTCATCGAACCTGCCCATGCTGCCCAAATTCCAACCCATCCCAAGGAGGACTTGCGCCCTTCTGCTGCGTATCGGCGCACTTTGCCTTTCTTCCAGGGGGAGCTTGTCGAGCGCCGAGATTGCCTGGGAAAAATAGGTCGCGGCGGCGGGACGGTCGTGC
>PMXB01000094.1 GCA_003165935.1 Acidobacteriaceae bacterium
GCCACCATGGCCACCTCCACCATTCCCCGCGAAGAGATGGGCAACGCGACGGGCCTGTTCAACATGTTGCGCAACATTGGCGGATCGATAGGAATATCGATGGCCACCACCGCACTCATCCGCCGCGCCGCTCTCCACCAGAACGAGATNNATGCTCTACGGCCTCATGGAGCAGCAGTCCGCCCTCATGGCCTACGTCGACGTCTTCCGCTGGACGGCGATTCTCGCCTTCATCTGCGCCGCCGCCGCATGGCTCTTCAAAAAGCCCCAAAAAGGCGCCGCACCACCCCCAGGCGCGCACTGACGGATGGGAAAGTGCTCCAACCGTCCGGGCATGGGTTAGCTTAGTCTTCGATTCACGCGGTCAATTTCCGCTCGGAGGTCGGCAAGAGCCTGGGCGACGACTCGCTCTGCAAACATTTCACTCCGAATTTGGAGGGTTCCGGAAATACTTGGCAATAACTCCTCGATCCTGACTAAGAACTCGT
The DNA here is from genome assembly GCA_003165935.1 of Acidobacteriaceae bacterium. GTDB lineage: Bacteria > Acidobacteriota > Terriglobia > Terriglobales > Acidobacteriaceae > Telmatobacter. Next base: position 489 of record PMXB01000094.1, read on the forward strand.
CCATTCCGCCCTCTTCTCTCAGTTGAAACTCGGCGTCTCCCCCAGAATCGAGCGGAACAAGGAGATCGTACTTTCGCGCGACAACGGCCGGAGGTAATGAGGTGGTTGGTATCCGCGAGGGCTGAATAGAAAGGACCTGAATCTTCAAATGCCACCCACCATCGTTCGTGGGTCTCCAGATGGCTGAGCCGCCGGGTCGAACGCCTGCTGAGATATCGGCATTGCCCTGCACTTTCTCAAGCGCAACCTTGGAAATCTCCTTTCGGGCGCACGCAACGACCAGCTCAAGAAGTCTTATACCCGCCTCGTCGATTTGTTGATCGCTGTAGCCACCATGAGCAGCTGACGGACCATTGATTGCGGCAAGCGATTCCATCGGATCGGGGACTGCTGCTCGACGGATACTGTCACTCACAAGCATTATCGTATCGAGACTTCTGGCCATCATGAATTCCACAAAGGACTGATACTTCCCCGCATCCGCACCTTCCAGCGCATCCAAATACGTGCTCTTGTGCTCGGACAGAATCATAATCGGCATCGAAATCGCTCGATAGGTAAATGCCGACGCAAGCGCCCGCGCGACTCGTCCGTTTCCATCCGCGAAAGGGTGGATTACAACCAGCGCATAGTGAGCGTAAGCAGCCTGCATAACAGGGTGAGCAGCTACAAAAGCATCACTCCGCATCTCCGAAACCAACCGCTGCATCTCTGCCGGTGTTACATCCACAGGCGCATAAGAATGATCCACCCCGTCACGCGTCCGAACATGATTGGGAAGAACCTTATATCGTCCTTTGACCAACTCTTGCTCCTGGGGGCCGACCGAGGTCATCACCCGATAGGTCGGCTGAGCCTTGCACACGACCTCATGCAAAACGCGGATGGCCGCCTCCGAGATTGGCTCTGCTTGCGTGGCAAGATCGAGGACATAATCGTAGGCGTGCAACTGTGCTTCAAACAGAGGCCTGACGTTCTCGCCTCTCTTGGCTAGTTCTACCTCCCAAGCGGCAGTTTCAAAGGCCACGGTGAATGTGAATCCCCGATCAACTTCGTAGAGCCCTTCGATTGCCCCAGTGTCCAGGGCAGCGGCACGTTTGACCACCTCTCGCGCCCGCCTCAACGCCTCATTTGAACCATCGGACTTGCTTTGGGCAGACGCGCTATAGCGATTCCATCGCGCCGTATCCACCGCTGTTTTCGCCGCCCATTCCGCAAAGGTCGGGAAAGGTTTGTACGCTGCATCGAGAATATGGATCTTGACTTCCGTCTCGGTCATAGTATGAGTCCGATCATTCCTTTCGATTGATGATAGCGTTGCGCGTCTCCGCAAAACTAGCGCGAATCTCCAGCCGGACTACTCCCCCACCCTCACACCGGATCGCCGAAGACCTTCACGCCCGCCAATCGAGCCGCGTCCGCCAACTTGCGGTCGAATGTGGCCAACGCGCGCCCTGTCCGCAGCACCAGCTCCAGATACGCCGCGTCGTAGCCCGTCAGGCCGGAAGACCTGCCCAGCGCAATTACCATGGGCTGAGATACATGCGGCAACGTCGAGTCCATCGCAATCTCCACTTGCCTTAAGTCTGCCTGAAAAACCATCCCCTGCTGCTCGGTAGATACTCGCCTGCGTTCGGCCACAAGCACCCCGTTGGCAACCTCGGAATACCAGAGCGCAGGAACAAGAGCGCCATGCGATCGAACCGCCTGAAGCGCTTGACGAGCCAGAATCTTCTCACCCGGGTCTGCCCGCTCAATATGCCAGGCAAGCGTCATCGAGGCGTCCAGAACGAGCTTCATTTCCGCCCTTCCCGTATCCATTCGAGAACTGTCTCGCCGTCAACGCCCTTGATCGCCGGATTCATCAATCGCTGGAATGCAGCGTCGCGCTCTTCGTCGGTTGGCATGCGTTGCGTCTGCTGCACAGGCCCCACCTCGGCCGCAGCCCGGCCGCGCACTGTAATTGTGACCCGCTCGCCCATCTCGGCGTGACGGACAATTTCCGACAACCGCGTCTTTGCCTCGAATATCCCAATCGTCTCCATGTGCACCACCTCCGAACTACTTGGCTACGCCTCTACTCGCGACCTTCGCGAATCCACTCAAGGATCGTTTCGCCCGGGATTCCCTCGATCCTCGTCATCGCCAACAGATTCCGAACAGCCTCGGCCGCGCGCTCGCGATCACTGCCTCTGATGGGCACGATATCCGCCACTGCCCGCCCTCGCACCGTTATCCTGAACCGCTCGCCCTGATCCACTTTGCGCAGCGACTCAGAGAGCCGCGTCTTGGCATCAAAGGCGCCAATTTCTGTGTATTGAGTCTCTGCGGCCAGCATATTGCTCCTGGAACCTCAAAGATAAACCAACTAGACTGCAATCTAGATTAACGTAATTCGCGAAAAACTGCCAGTCCCCCCTCCCAGCTCAACTCACTGAATCCAGAAACTGAAAATACCGGCGCGCATCTCAATCAAATTTCAGGCCAGCACCAGCCCATTCCCTGTATTGCGAATCTCCATCGTCTCGATAGCCTCATCGCTTGCCGTTGCACAAAGCGGCCGCCCAGGCGAGCGCTACTTCCCCAACTCCGCGCTCAGCAGCGCAACAAACCGCCCCGCCTGCTCATCGTAGGCCTCGATTCGCCCGCTCAGGATGTCGTAGTACCAGCCATGCACNNCGCCGCAGTCCGAGTGGCCGCAGAGGATCGCGCTCTTCACCCGCAGCACATCGACGGCATATTCAATCGTCGCTGTGCACCCGTCCACGTCGTTCCCTGCAATCGGCACAACGTTGCCGGCGTTCCGCGTAATGAACAAGTCGCCCGGCCCCGTGCCAAGAAACAGATCCGGAACCACGCGCGAGTCAGAACAGGTAATGAACAACCACTCCGGCGCCTGCCGGTCCGACAGCAGCTTGAACTGCTCCCGCCGCCCAGGAAAAACCTCTTTCAAAAACCGCTTGTGTCCCGCAACCAGCCGATCCATCCGCACTCCCCAATTCGATTCCAGCCCAATTCTGGTCCAATTCGTTCGGCGCGTTCTTTTGCTCCGCCTCTGCCAGCCTATCGCATCTCAGCTAAGCTATAGTGATCTCGATGCTTCCCCGCACGTTTCGCCCCGCAATCTGTCTGCTCCTCGCCGTCGCCAGCGGCACTCTCGCCTGTGCCCAGACCAAGGCGTTAGCAGACAATGACCCACGCAATACCGATGCCTCCCAGTTCGGCCAGCGCGTCTCTCTCGGCCCCAACTGGCTCTTCGCCCCAGGCGACAACCCCGCCTACGCTTCGCCCACCTTCGACGACAGCCGCTGGAGGACTATCTCCACAGACAAGCAGCTTTTCGATTACGGCATTCGCGATAATCGCTACGGATGGTACCGGCTTCACATCCATCTGCGCCCCGGCGCCCGCAACCTTGACATCGGTGTTGAACACACTTTCGGCAGCTACGAGGTCTACGCAAACGGCGTGCGCATCGGCTCCAACGGCAACACGGGCGGTCTGGTGCGCTTCGCCCAGCGAACACTCGTCGCTTACCCAATTCCCGACAGTCTGCTCACGCCCCAAGGCGACCTTGTCCTGGCACTCCGCTTTTCGCTCGACGCTTCAGGCTCACTTGGCCACGGCACCAGCTCGCCCCTTCGCACCGCAAATCCGGCCGCTGCCTCCGGAGTCTATCTCCTCAGCCGCGAGGCCGCGCCTCGTGAAATCAGCTACGCCATTGCGCATGCCACCTACGACGATATCCTCCTCGGGGGGCTCAGCCTGCTCGCCGGACTCGTCGCCCTGGCCCTGTGCCTTGCCATGCGCTCCCAGCGTGAATACCTTGCCGCTACCATCTTTCTCCTCGCTTCGACAGCCTTCTACTGCGTCTGGTTCTGGGACGATTCTCGCGCCTACACGTTTCCTTCCTACTGGCTTGCGGCGCTCTTCCACGGCATAGCAAACTTCGCCATCATCGAATTTGTCCGATTGGTTCTTTACCGTCCCCGCTCCCGCTGGCTTCTCGTCCTAGAGATTGCTGCCTTCCTGGCGGGCTTTGGCCAGCTCCTCTCTATCGCTGGACTGGGCGGCAGCGTCAACGTCGGCTTCTTCACCTTTTACCTGCCCCTGCTTCTCGTCGACACTTTGCTTCTGGTCATGCTGGTTCAGGGCTGGCGACGGGGCAACCGCGAAGCGCGCGTGCTTTTGCCCGCTGTTGTCGTCCTGAGCTTCGGGCAATACTGGGGGTTCTTCAACACCCTCGCCTTCTATGTGCACATCTTCCCGACCGCCCATTTGCTCCCGGTTCTTCCCATCGGCAGCTACCGATTCACCATCGTCGACAGCGAAGACTTTGTCTTCTACGTCACCATGCTGCTCTTCCTTGTCCTGCGAACCGTGGCCATCGCCCGCGAGCGCGCCCACGCCGCGGCGGAGCTTGAGGCCGCCCACACCACCCAGCAGCTTTTGCTTGCCCGGTCGTCGCAAGCCACCCCCGGCTTCGAGGTCGAAAGCGTCTACCTCCCCGCAAGCGAAGTCGGCGGCGACTTCTTCCTCGTCTCCTCAAGCCCCGATGGCGGCCTCATCGCCATCGTCGGCGATGTCTCCGGCAAGGGCCTCATCGCCGCCATGCGCGTTGCCATGATTCTCGGCATCCTGCGCCGCGAAGACTCCTGGGAACCCGCCGCCGTGCTGCACAACCTGAACGAAGCTCTGCTCACCCACGAGGAGCACGGGTTCACCACCGCCTGCTGTGTCCGCATCGAGCAGGATGGCCGCTACTCCCTTGCCAACGCCGGCCACCTTTACCCTTACATTGACGGCAAAGAGATCGTCACCGGTCCCGGCCTGCCGCTTGGCATCACTTCCGATCAACACTATGTACCTGTGTCCGGCATCCTCCAGGCCGATCAAAAGCTTGTCCTCGTCTCCGACGGCGTTCTTGAGGCCCGTTCCGCCAGCGGCGAGCTTCTGGGCTTCGATCGCCTGGCCCCGCTCACCCTCAAATCCGCCCGCGAAATCGCCGACACCGCCAAAGCCTTCGGCCAGCAGGACGACATCACCGCCCTCACCCTCGCCCGCACCGCCTGATGGATTCAATTACCATTTGGCATAGGGGGAACCGCACCGCACCCATGCGCCCAAGAACAATCCGCACCGCCGCCTTTGCCATCCTTGCACTTGCTCCGNNACCGGCGTCCCTTCCGCCTCCGTCGCCGTGGTCAAAGGCGGCAAGCTCGTCTACACACACGCCTACGGCAGCGCGCGCCTCGCCACCGACTCCTCGCCCGCCATTCCCGCCACGCCGGATATGCGCTACTCCATAGGCTCCATCTCCAAGCAATTCACTGCGGCTGCCATCCTTCTGCTCCAGCAGGACGGCAGGCTCTCGCTCGACGATGCCGTGGGCAAGTACATTCCCGGCCTGACGCAGGGCGACAAGGTGACCATTCGACAGGTGCTCTCGCATACCTCCGGCTACCAGGACTATTGGCCCGAAGACTACGTGATGACGCCCATGCTGCAACCTGAGAGTGCGCAGAAGATCCTCGACACATGGGGCAAGAAGCCACTCGACTTTGAGCCGGGAACCAAGTGGCAGTACTCCAACACCAACTATGTGATCGCGGGCCGGATTGTGGAAATAATCACCGGCCACCCCCTCATGGATTTTCTCGTCGAACGCATCTTTCGCCCGCTCGGCATGCACTCGGTGTGGAACTCGGACGAACAAAAGCTCACCCATGTGGACGCAACGGCCTACTATCGCCACGGGCTCGGGCCACTGCGCCCGGCACCCAAGGAGGGCCGCGGCTGGATGTTTGCCGCAGGCGAGTTGGCTATGACAGCGCACGACCTTGGGTTGTGGGATGAAAGCCTCATCTCCAGGTCGGTGCTTTCGTCCGACAGTTACAAACAAATGTTCACTGAGGTTAAGCTGGCCGATGGCAAGGGCACACACTACGGGCTGGGCGTTTTCGTCCTTGAGCAGGGTGGCCACACGATCATTGAACACAGCGGCGAGGTGTCAGGTTTTGTGTCAGACAACGCGGCGGTAATAGACGATGGCGTTGCGATTGCGGTTCTGACCAATCAAGATGCGGTGGGAGCAGCTTCCACGATTACCAAGCTCGCTCTTCCCGTGCTCGAGGGCACACCGCCGACCCCCGCCGAGCAGCAGGCGATCGACATCTTTCATGGCCTTCAGCAAGGCCGCATCGATCGCAGCCTGCTGGCGCCCAACCTGAGCGACTACTTTACGCCTGAAGCGGTTGCAGATTTTCAGGCCAGCCTCGCTCCGCTGGACGAGCCGCTCAGCTTCAAGCAGGTGCGCGAATCTCTGCGCGGCGGCATGACCTTCCGCGTCTTCCAGATCGTTTTTCCCGGCAAGCATCTCTCGCTCACCACCTACACTTACCCCGACGGCAAGCTTGAGCAGTACCTGATCGCGCCGGCGGAATAGCCATGCCTCCGCATCGTGAGATCTTCAGCTTCGCCATGACCGGCATCAGCCGCGTGCTCGCTCTCCGCGAGCGCATTCTGGGACACGTCGGCAAGGGCCATCGCGGTGGAGCAGAGGGCGTGATCGCTCTGCATCAGCCTTTCCAAAGCGGTGGGAACCTTATCGATGCGGTCTTCGTTGAGCCCAATGACGCGCCGCCGGCTTCTGCTGTCCTCCTTTGCCACGGCATCGGCGAGGTGGTAGACCAATGGTTCCCCGTGCAGTGCCTTCTCGCGCAGCACGGTACTGCCTCGCTGCTATTCGACTACTCCGGCTACGGTCGCAGCCCAGGCACCGCAAACTGGACGCAATGGGAAGACGACGCCGTCGCCGCCTTCGAATTGCTGCAGCGGCTCGTCTCTCCGATGCCGGTCTCGATCCTTGGCTTCTCCATGGGAACGGGCATCGCAGCCGCCGTCATCCACCGCATCGCAGCCCACCGGCTCATTCTTTGCGCCTCCTGCACCTCGTTTCGCGCTGGCGCGCTTTCCATCGGCCTTCCCGCTTTTCTCATGCCGCTCGTTCCTCCCGTCTGGAACACCGACCTGACCCTCGCCTACTGCCCTGTGCACCTGCTCATCGTCCACGGCGACAAAGACAGCCTCTTCCCCGTGCAGATGTCCCGCGACCTCGCCGCTCTCGTGCCCGGCTGCACGCTCGTAGTTGTCCCCAACCTCGGCCACAGCGAACCCTTCCACAAGCCGAATATCTCCTACTGGGGCCACATCGTCCGCTTCCTCGCCGACTGACCGCGCGGGCTGTTCGCGGCTCGCCGCCCGCCGTCCTCCGCGCGACTCCGTTAAACTGGAAGTTGACCTATGTTTGAAAACCTTACAGACAAGCTCCAGCGCGCCTTCAAAACCCTCCGCGGCCAGGGCACGCTCACCGAAGAAAACATCGCCGATGCTCTGCGCGAGATTCGCGTTGCGCTGCTTGAAGCCGACGTCAACCTGAACGTCGCTCGCGACCTGATCGAGCAGATTCGCGTGAAGGCCGTCGGGACGGAAGTTCTCACTGCGCTCTCGCCCTCGGAACAGGTGATCAAGATCGTCCGCGATGAGCTGATCACCCTGCTCGGCAAAGACACAGCGCGCTTCAAATTCTCGTCGCAGCCGCCGACCGTGATTCTGATGGCCGGCCTGCAAGGCTCGGGCAAAACAACCACCAGCGGCAAGCTCGCGGCCTGGCTCAAGAAGGGCGGCCACCGCCCCATGCTGGTCTCGGTCGACGTCTACCGTCCCGCCGCGCGCGAGCAGCTCAAAGTTGTCGCCAAGTCAATCGAATGTCGCATCTACGAGGGCGATCTCAAGGGTGAAGCTCCCGGTTCAGCCCTTGTCGAGCGCCTCGCCAGGGAAGCGCGCCGCGAAGCCGTGATCATGGGCTGCGACACGCTCATCGTCGACACCGCAGGCCGCCTGCACATCGACGAAGCACTAATGGACGAAATGGCCCGGCTGAAGAAGCTCCTCAATCCCAGCGAGATCTTGTTCATCGCCGACGCCATGACCGGCCAGGACGCCGTCAACTCCGCGCAGGATTTTCATTCTCGTCTCGGACTAACGGGCGTGATCCTGACCAAGATGGATGGCGATGCGCGCGGCGGCGCTGCGCTCTCCATTCGCCACGTCACCGGCCAGCCCATCAAGTTCATTGGCGTGGGCGAAAAGCCCGACGCCTTCGAGCCCTTCCATCCCGACCGCATCGTCGGCCGCATCCTCGGCATGGGCGACATGATGTCGCTCCTCGAAAAAGCCGAGTCCACACTCGACCGCAAAAAGTCCGAAGACCTCGCCAAGAAGGCTCTCCTCGGCGACGGCTTCACGCTCGACGACTTCCGCGAGCAACTCCTTCAGATCAAAAAAATGGGCTCGATGGAGTCGATCCTCAAGATGCTTCCCTCCGTCGGCCCCTTCGCCGGCATGCAGCAGGCCGCAGCCAACGTCGACGAAAAGCAGTTCACGCGCCTCGAAGCCATCATCAACTCCATGACCCCCATCGAGCGCCGCAACCACGAGATCATCTCCGGCTCCCGCCGCAAGCGCATCGCCAAAGGCTCCGG
>PMXB01000260.1 GCA_003165935.1 Acidobacteriaceae bacterium
CTAAGTGATTGGGATTGGGTTAGGAAGCAGATCGCTGAAGACGCTCCGGTCCCCTATGACCCAAACGATCCCGATGATGGCCCCTACAACCCCAACGATGATGCCGCTGTCGATGCCTTTTTCGATAAGGCGACCATCTGGGTTGGCTACCCGAATCCGGTGATGATCCAGAAGGATGGGGCACCCGTAAAGCAGGACGAAGCCGCAGCATCCGAAACCGAAAAGCCGCGTGCCAAAGCATCCTGATCCGATCGTCCAACCGTAGCGAAGCACCCCGGCAAATCATCCGTTCACCCCTCGCCCAATCCCCCCACCAACATGTGCCCTGCATCACACGTGCTGGCATTTCGGCGTAGCATGATCATTAAAATCGTGCTACCAATCCGTTTTCCATGCTCCCGCGTACCTCATCCAGGTGCATGAGCCAACCGGGAGCAGACAAGGACATGCCATGGGTGTGCTAAGCAGAATCGGCATTGCGCTGGACTCGGACCTTCTGAAGCGATTCGATCGCTCCATGCGCCATCGCGGCTACACCAACCGCTCCGAGGCCTTTCGCGATCTCATCCGCGACCGGCTGGTGAAGGAGCAGACGGCAATGCCCGACGCCACCGTCGTTGGAACGGTGACCCTCATCTACGATCATCACGCTCACGGGGTGAGCGAAAAACTCACCGAACTACAGCATGCCAGCCACGAACTGATCGTCTCCACCAGCCATGCGCATCTCGATCACGACTCCTGCCTTGAGGTGCTGATCGTCCATGGCAAGTCCGGCCACGTATCCCAGTTTGCAGACCGCATCATCGGCCTGAAAGGCGTACAGCATGGGCAACTGGTAATGACTGTCCCGGCCAAGGTAATTGACGAACCAGAAGCCGCCGCTCACAACCACACGCACGAACACTCACACGATCACCCAGGAAAACCCCGCCACAAACACTGAGCATCAAGGACGCGCCCAGGATTGCGCATTTTTCTTCGGAACAGGATTCAAGCCATGGGTAGCACGAACTTTAAAATCGTCATATCCTTCGTGCTTGCCCTTGCTGCGTGTGTCGCCTGTGCGCAGTCAGCCGGGATCCAGGTAGCCGGGACCGTGCTCGACCCGGATGGCCATACGGTACCCAATGCAAAACTGAGCTTCGAGCCAGCCACTGGCAACGCCGTCGCAACTACAACCAACAAAAATGGCGGCTTTGCGCTCGACCTCCCCGCATCAGGCCCCTACGCCATTCAGGTCGAGGCTAATGGATTTGCCCCGATCGCCCGCCGAGTCACACTGAGCACGAACCCATCCGGCCTTACGCTGCGCATGGAACGTCTGTCCGCGACAACTGAAGAGGTGCTGGTCACCGCGGACGTAAGCCGGATGGAGATCGATCGCCCCGATCCATCCCAGAAGGTTCTGGTCCGCGAAGAACTACTTGACGCCAATCCCGGCCGCCCGGGCGCGCCCATCTCCATTCCCGGCATGCCCATCGAAACCGCGGCTGGCGGCATCAAGGCGCCGCAGTACTTTGTGCCGGGCGTGGCGGGCGATCATGGTGAACCCATCGCGCAGTACATCGCAGTTGGCGGCTATCTGGTCCCCAACAACCTCTCCGCCAATGCGCACGGCAACGGCTACGCCGATCCGAATATTTACGTCAGCGGTGCGCTGGCAAACGTGGCCACAGATGGTGGCGCCTTCAACGTCCTCGAGGGCGACCACGCTCTCAACCTGGGTGCAACCTACAGCCTTCGCCCACGCCTGCAACCCTCTCTCACCCTCACAGGAGACTACCGCGATCTCGATCTGGCAGCCGCCTTCGCGCCCTCTGACGCCGCAAAGAAGGAATGGCTTGCCATCGAGGCCAACTACGGCAACGGCCTCATGCGCACTCTCGAACATCGCAAGCAATTCAAGTGGAATGCGCAGAGAATCTTCGAGCCCGGTCGCCACCAGCTCACCCTCGCCAGCATCGGGTACTGGGGCATGTCGCACGAAGGCAACCTTGTCCCAATCGGATTCGGCACTGAAGTAAACGACACCATCGATCCGCGCCAGCAGGACCAGACACACACCTCAATCTTCGCCGCGGATGACCGCTGGAGGACGGGAGAGAAAGACGAGGTCGCATTCTCGGGATTCTTCAGGACATACAACCTTGCCTTGTTTTCAAACTTCGGCGAAGGGCTGATCCGGCAGAGCGAATTCCGCACCGTGCATGGCGCCGACGCACGGGAGACGCACGAGTTCAAGCCGGGGCTGAATGCGATGGCCGGCCTGCTCTACAACCAGGACAATCTGCACAACGACGATCTCGATCACTATCTCTCCGCCGATCCCAAGACCTATGGCCAATTCGTCCCGGTGCTGGGAAACAACATCACCATCCGCGAGGCTGCGCCCTACATTGCTGTCAACGGCGACCTCGGCCCCCATCTTCGGTTTTATGCGGGGCTGCGCAGCGAAGCCGTGGAGATGCGCAACATGGATAAATTCAAGCCGCTGGACTCATTCGACGAGTGGCGGAGCTTTGAAGAGCCAAAGGCAACACTCACCTGGTCGCCGGGCACGGGCCGGGCGCACTGGTTGCCGTCAGCTTCGTTCAGCGTGGGCCAGGGATTCTTTACCGAAGATCCGCGCATCACGATTGCTCCCTCTGCGGTTGGCCCAGGCGCCTCGGCGCTCGCCAACCCATTTGAGCGCTCCCACTCTGAGCAGCTCGTCATCGAGAAAGAGTTTCCGCGCACAGACCTGCGGATCACGCTCGGCGAAACGCGCACGACTGCGACCTCAGGAAAGATCGATCCGGACAACGGAACAGCCTTCGACCTTGGCCCGGGCACGTTGAAGTTCCTCACCGTGAACCTGCGGCGCCAGCTCAGCTTCGGATCGGTTTCGGCCGTCTTCTCAAAAGCAGACGCGCGGCTGGCGTCGTTCAATGGCATACCCGGCATGGTCACGCCGGAGGCGCCGCGAACCATCTTCGATGCGCTTGCGACCCTGGACAAGCTGCCCGCCGGCCTCCACGCGCGCGGTGAGTACGAGTACGTCGGCCACAAGCTCCTCGATGTGGGCAACCCCGATCATCCAGCCCAATATGAAGCGATTCCCGTGGGCGAAACCCGACTGGCTGTAGTTAGACCGTTCTTGAACGGGCGGCTTGAAGTTGGCATGAACGGAATGTTGGCGCGCGGTTACACCGGGCAGACAACTGAGACCTTTAACTCGGGCTGGACGCTGGGCAGCGTGCCCTACTGCTCTGCTGGCTCTGGACCGAGCGGACTTGCCAACGACTTCGACTGCGGAACAAGTGAGCAGGCCGTCGGCATCCGCATGGTCTCCTGGCTGGGCGGATCGGTGTCGTGGAGATTCGGCGCGCGCTAGCGCTTTGCCGCAGCCCGCTTCACCACCGCCGGCAGCGTACCGCGCGGAAAGGCCGTTGACTGGCGCACCACTAGCCGCGTGTCGATCTGCCATTCCATCTGCCTGGCCTTCGGATGGTTCGGCTCAATCCCCGCGCGCAACGCATCTACAGCTGCGACTGCAAGCTCCTTGCACGACATCTGCACTGTCGTCAGGGGCGGAAGCATGAACTGCGCAAGATGAATGTCGTCAAAGCCCACGATCGAAACGTCGTCGGGAACCTTGTGCGTAGTGCGATAAAGCGCGTGCAGCGCGCCAATGGCGCTCATGTCATTTGAACAGAGCACAGCGGTTGGCAGCGCACTCAGCGCCGCGAGCTGCTCCATCGCCGCAATCCCGCCTTCCATCGTATGGCCTCCTTCAACGAGGTGTTGCTTCGGTATTTTCAACCCAAGCTCGCGCATCGCTTTGAGAAACGCATCCCGCCGTGCGACCGCCGAGCGCAGGCGCAGCGGGCCGGAGATGAATCCAATCTCCCGATGGCCCAGCGCGGCCAGATGTTGCACCGCTTGACGAATCCCTTCGCCGTAGTTCACCTTGAGCACGCGAATGTTTTCAAGCTGCGGACCCGCGTCCACAAAAACCAGCGGAAAGCCGCGATCGACCAGCTTCTGCACCAGGTCCTCTTCAATCCCGAAGGTCATCACCGCAACGCCATCCACATTGCGCTGCAGCATGCGCCTGATCAGCGACTCCGTGCGCAGCGGATCGTAGCTGGTTGAGCCGATCAGGACTTCGTACCCCTGCGCCACGGCGAGGTTCTCGAACTCCTGCACCAGCTCAGGAAAAAACGGATTGGTGATCTCCGAAACGATAAGTCCAAGCATGCGGCTGCGGCCAGAGACTAGCGCGCGCGCCTGCGTATTCGGCAGGTAGCCAACTTCTTCCACCGCCTTCCACACGCGCCGCGCAAGCTCCGGGTCGACGGTGGGGATACCGTTTACCGCACGGGAAACGGTGGCAATGGAAACGCCGGCCTTGGCGGCCACATCGCGGATGGACGCATGGCCTGCACGGCGGCGAGGATGAGAGGACTTGCTTCGAACGTTCACGGTTGGATGGATTGTACTCTTTTTCCGGTTTTTCTCAGCACCGGACATGCCGCACAGTGCAGATTAAGCCATTTGCTGCGATGGATTTGAGGTGTGATTGCGGATTCAATGCGGTCGCATCGAACATGCCGCGGCGGCCATTCTGGAAAGCGTTTCCCATGCTGATCGTCGCGAGACACCATCACGGATGCGTCTGGCCGCCGCCTGCCACATCCACTGCATGCTCGAGCAGATTCAAAATCGCAGCCAGGCTCTCTTCCGCGCCTCTGCGGCTGCCGGGCAGGTTCACGATGAGCGTGTGTCCCGCCAGACCAGCCACGCCGCGCGAAAGCCATGCAAATGGGTTACGCTCGGCACCCATCGAGCGCATCGCCTCGGCAAGTCCGGGCGCCTCGCGATCGATCACCCGCCGCGTGGCTTCCGGTGTGCGATCGCGCGGGCTCATTCCTGTTCCTCCCACAGTGAGCACCAGCGAAACGCCAACCGTGGCAAGCTCGCTCAGCGCCGCCGCAATCTGATCTTCCTCGTCGGGCAGCAGGCGAGCCTCGATCTCCGCTTCAGGCCATTGGGCGCGGAGCAACGCAACCGCTGCCGGGCCGGCAGTATCCTGCATCAGCCCCTGCGAGCAACGATCCGAAATAGTGAGCACGGCAAAGCGCATGAGAACGATTGTAGAACCCTACTCAGCCGGAAGAATCTTGATGGTGTGCAGCCAGGTCACCACGCTCTGCGGCCATGTGGTCACGGGCAGCGCGGTGCGTCGCAGTCCGTAGCCGTGGCCACCCTGCGCATAGACATGCAACTCGGCCGGCACCTTTGCGTTCTTGAGTTGCTGGAAGTAGACAAGGGCGTTCTCCACATGCACCGGATCGTCCTCTGCCTGCACAATGAATGTAGGCGGCGTGTCGACCGTGGGATTGATATCGGCATTGGCAGCGAAGTTCTTGTCGGCAAGTGCCAAATAGCCCGGATAGATAACCACCGCAAAGTCAGGGCGGCAGCTCAAGCTATCAGCGGCGTCAACGGGATCGTAGAGCCGCTTGTCGTAGTGAGTGCTGATCGCCGCTGCAAGATGTCCGCCTGCCGAGAATCCAAGCACGCCAATGCGATGCGGATCGATTCCCCACTCAGCGGCATGTTGGCGGGCCAGACCCATGGCGCGCTGCGCGTCCTGAAGCGCGGCAGCAGACTTCGGATAAGGACCAGTATTCGGCACCCGGTACTTGAGCAGCAAGCAAGTGACGCCTGCGGAGTTCAGCCAGTCGCAGACCTCGGTCCCTTCCAGATCGATCGCCAGAATCGAGTAGCCGCCGCCGGGAAACACAACCACGGCTGCCCCAGTGTTCTTGCCCCTGGGCTTGTAGAGCGTGAGCGTCGGGACCGATACGTTGCCAAGCCGTATGAGCGGCTTCCCTGCGATCAGGTTGTCCTTGGCAGTTGTCATATCCTTCTCAGCCGCCACGTTGGCTGGCGCTCCAGGAGCCGCCCCCGGCCATATATTGATCGTTGGGCGGTCCGCCGCTGGCGGCCATCCCGACTGGGCTGACAACAAAGCGGCCGACGCTGCCACCGCAGCAACAAGAACCAGAACTCTCCGTGCACTCATAACCAAATCCCCCGCACCAAAAACGTCGCACCGATGATCGCAGGCGCAACGCCGTCGACGCAAATCGCGGCGGGACCGAAAGCGAGTGTTAATCGACGGCCTGAACGAGGTCAGAACCGCACACCTGAGAAGTATGCACAGGATGTCCCGACTGAACCATCTCCATCTCGCAGTAGGGAGTTGAGAAAACCTCTGGCGCGTTATGGAGCTTTCGAAAGAGGGCGAAGACATAACGCATGCGTTCTTCAAACCGTGCCCAGTTTCTCGCAGCAGTGCGTGTCGGAACGCCCGGAACATCTTCGCAAACCGCCAGCACTCTTTCGCCAATCCGGTACGTCATGAACCATCGGGTTACGCAGCGCCGCAGAATAAATGGCATCGCACCTCGAATGTAAGGCTCAAGTCGAATGTGTTCGTGGTAAACGATCTCGCAGTTCCCCTCGATCATTGCCGCTCGCTTGCCCTCAGGATCATTCGAATCGTACGCCGCAAGGTAGGATCGAAATGCAATCGCAAGTCGATCCTGGCCGTGCCGCTCGGTTGGCCCTGTCCGCAAGCCCGCGAAGAATGCCTCTCGAACATCGCCCGTGGCGCCGCTATCGAGCAGCGCCAGAAATCGCGCCGACTGCTCCCCAATATCTTGAAGCACAATTCGATTCCCTTGCAGCATCAGCCTCGCAGCGTTTGCGCTGCTCCAAATCGCGAGTTGCCTTCCTGCCCAGCTACCCGCCAGAACACCCATACCGGTCCCGAGTACTGCGGTGAAGTAGTGAGGAGATAAGCGGAGCCATTGTCCAACAATCACCCCAGTTGCGGCTCCGATGAAGCCGCCGGCCACCCCTGCAGTTACAGTCGCTTTGCTCACCACGTTGTAAAGGTCTTCTTGCCGGATCGTCACGCCGGCTTTGCGCGAGCCCCAGACCGCCCATGAATGGAAGTTCGGCCCTCCCTCGCGGCCCAGTCTCGTGGCCAGGGCCTCGGAAAGTAAGTAGTGCATCCTTGTGATCAAGTGGTTTGAACGCGCCGGGTCCGGCTCGGCACTGGCGTCCTTGATCGCCCTGATCCACTGCTCGGAAGTCGTCATGCGATCAGTATCTTAGATGGCGATACCCGGACACAACCCTTCCGTTCGGTCACGGTCTCGCCTTCGGTGGAATCAGCAGATGCACCGCTTCCGGCACGATCTCAAGGGATACTGGCAGGTGGCCGAGCAGTTCGCCATCCGCCTCGGCAAAGATCGGTTTCTTTGACCGGTTGCGAGGCCGGCAAACCACAGAGACAGCGTCGAGAATCTCGATCTGACCGCTAAAAGTATGCCGCCTGAACATGACTGCAACCAGAAAGCGAAAGTAATGGAAGCGGTTGCGCGTCTTGAAGGCCACCAGGCGCAATTCCGCATTGTGCAGTGTTGCGCCGGGAGCCAACTGATGAAGAACGCCGCCGAAGTCGCTGATGCGGATCGCCAGCAACTGCGACAACTCCACCACGCGAGGGCGATTGCTTGCACGCTCCTCAAAGACAGCCTCAAAGAGCGGAAACGAGTGTGTCGCCCAGATCTTGAACCCTTCAATTAGATAGAGAATGTAGCCGAAGCGCCGCTTGAGCCCTGCGTCAAGCTGAGAAAGAAACAGCGCATCGGCCCCCACGCCCGCAGCGACCGTGAAGTAGCGGGAGTGCGTGTCGCCGCGTTCATTCCTGTAGGAGATGCGCCCCACAGGCACCAGGGTCGGTTCGGCCGTCAGCAGCCTGCGGACGGCCGTGAGCGGCGCGGCGCGCAGCCCAAGGTCCGAAGCCAGTGCGTTGGCCGTTCCCAGCGGAATCACGCCCAGCGCAATCTCCGTCCCCACCACCGCCTGCAACACCTCGTGCACTGTCCCGTCGCCGCCGCAGGCGATAATCGTGTCGCAGCCGCGGGCCGCAGCTTCCCGAGCCAGTGTTTCGGCGCTGCCGGGAGCGTTCGTCTCCAGCTTTTCGGTCTCCACGCCGGCCTCTCGCAACACGGCAATGGCCTTGTCCACCAGCGCACCGCGCCGTGACGATTGCTGACCGGATGCCGGGTTGTAGATCAGGGCGGCGCGACGCATTGCTGTACTTTCCGGGGTCTTAGGTCCCGTTTGAGAACCAACCTGAGGGCTTTCTACCTATCTTCGCATGGCATCGGTCTTCGCACGGGGTGGGCCTTCACACCCAATCGGCGCAAGTGTCCCCGGAAGTTGAATTGGGCCTGGCGGTTGGTTCCAGCGCCACTCGCCAGGCCCGCATGGGCTGATGTGTTGAACAAACTTGGCGCTCTTTGCGTACACCGCATAGAATTGCCCACGAACCAGAAGGGGCTTGAGGCTTGTCCTCAAGAGGGGACAAATCATGACCAATCGTTCGCGCACTTCTCTGCTTTCCATCATTCTCGTTCTGCTCTGCGGCCTGCTGGCTGGCGTGTCTGCACGCGCCCAGGACAAGCCCGCCCCAAGCACCGCGCTACAAAGACCCCAATGCTCCAATCGCCGACCGCGTCGCCGACCTGTTGCCGCGCATGACCCTCGAAGAGAAGGTCGAGCAGTTGGCCGGCGGCTGGGAGAACAAGATCGACGTAATCGACCCCACCGGCACCTACACCAAAGAGGAAGCGCGCAAGATCACCAGCGGCGAGTGGGGCCCGGACATGAAGTTCACCCCGCGCCAGGCAGCCATCCTCCGCAACGCCGTCCAGCGCTACCAGCTTGAGAAGACGCGCCTCGGCATTCCCGTCATCTTCATGAGCGAGGGACTCCATGGGCTGATGGAGTACGGCAGCACCAGCTATCCGCAGGCGCTGGGCCTGGCCGCCACCTTCGATCCGGCGCTGATCAAGCGCGTGTTCACGGCGGTGGGCGATGAAGCCGGCTCGCGCGGCATCGACCAGGTCTTCTCGCCGGTGCTCGGCATTGCGCGCGACCCGCGCTGGGGCCGCACGGAAGAGACCTACGGCGAAGATCCATACCTGGTCTCCCGCATCGGCGTGGCGGCCATCGAGGGCTTCCAGGGCGACGAGTATCTGATCGATCGCCATCATGTTCTGGCAACCGCCAAGCACTATGCCGTCCACAGCCAGCCCGAGGGTGGCACCAATACTGCCCCCGGCAACTACTCCGAGCGCATCATCCGCGAAAACTTCCTCGTTCCCTTCCAGGCAGCCGTCGAGGAGGCACACGTCGGCAGCGTAATGGCCTCGTACAACGAAATTGACGGCATTCCCGGACACATCAACCACTGGCTGCTCGACAAAGTGCTGCGTCAGGAGTGGGGCTTTGACGGCTACCTTACCTCCGACGGAGACGGGCTGCAGATGCTCGTGAATACGCATCACGTAGCCCGTAACAACGCCGACGCAGCCCGTCAGGGGCTTAGCGCCGGCATCGACTACGACCTCTCCGATGGCAGCGTCTATCGCACGCTCGTCGACCAGGTCAAGCAGGGCCTCGTCCCCGAGAGCGAAGTCGACCGCGCCGTGGCCCGCATCCTCGCCACAAAGTTCCGACTCGGTCTCTTCGATCACCCGTTCGTCGATCCCGACTACGCTGAGAAGACTGTGAACAGCGAAGAGCATCGCAAGCTCGCTGTCGAAGCAGCGCGCAAGGTGATTGTCCTGCTCAAGAACGACAAAAACACGCTTCCGCTCGACCTGGGCAAGATCAAGACCATCGCCGTCATCGGCCCCAATGCTGCCGACATCCACGTGGGCGGCTATGCCCGCGATCCAGGCCAGGGAGTGAGCATTCTCGACGGCATTCGCGCCCGCGTCGGCAACAAGACCAAGGTCTTGTACCAGGAGGGCTGCAAGATCACCGACGCGCCGCAGGGCTACAAGGGATGGGCCGCCGACAATGTGCATCTGGTCGATCCAGCAACGCAAACCGGCTCGATCCAGGCCGCAGCCGACGCGGCGAAGAAATCTGACGTTGCCATCGTCGTGGTGGGCGAGAACGAAAGCACCAACCGCGAAGCGTGGAGTGAAGGCCATCTNNCGCAAGCCGCTGTTTGCGTTTGGCTACGGGCTCAGCTACACGACGTTCAAGTTTGACAACCTGCACGTTGAGCCCGCGGAGATCATGCCCGGCGGCAAGGCTAAGGTCACCGTAGACGTCGTCAACACTGGCAGCCGCGACGGTGAAGAAGTCCCGCAGCTCTACATTCACCCCAAGGTCTCATCCGTCACTCAGCCAGTGATGCGCCTCGCCGGTTTCGAACGCATCGCCTTGAAGGCTGGCGAAAAAGAGACTGTCTCCTTTGCCATCACACCCGATATGCTCGCCATCCTCGACACCGATATGCACCGCGTGGTCGAGCCCGGTGTCTACGAACTGATGGTGGGTCCGAGTTCTGACAACACCAAGACCGCTCGCCTGACGGTTGGCGGGGGCGCCGCGAGCGGACAGCCTCCGCTGCCACCACCGCCAGTTGGCTCTGCGTCCGGCCTGGTAAGCAACTTCGACGAAGGCAAGGTCGCAGCCAACTATGGAATGTGGATTCCTGCCAGCGATTCCATGAACGGCGGCAAATCGAAATCCACCCTCAAGATCGTCGAGCCCGGCGCGAATAACACCAAGGGTGCGCTCGAGGTGGATGGCGAAGTGATTTCGAGCGGGACCCCGTATGCATTTGCCGGTGCGCTGTTCTCGCCAAACCAGGCCATCATGCAGTCCGTTAACCTGTCGAACAAGAAGGCGATCAGCTTCTGGGCAAAGGGCGACGGCAAAACCTATGTGCTGCTCGTGCTTACCGATCAGCGCGACGGCAGCAATGGTGAGCCGGCGATGCAACCCTTTACCGCAGGCCCCGAGTGGAAGCAATACACCTTTGCGTTTTCTGACTTCGAAACCGACGGCTCCGACATCAAGGGCCTCGGATTCCTGCACGCTCAGGAGCCGGGCACATTCGCCTTCCAGATCGACCAGGTGGAGATCAAGTAGCTCTGCCTGGCGAGAACCCACAAGCGCCGGAGCCGGTGTGGGCTCCGGCATTTGTGGGTTTGCGCAATCCTACCTTCGGCGGGACGCGGGTGACGCAGAGCTTCCTCTGCCAGCGATCTTCCTCTCCGTTGACGCGCGCACCACAAGCTGCGGCTCCAGAATGAACGTCCTGTTTTTCGGCTGACCCTTCGATTCAAGCAGCGACAACGTCAGCCTTCCCGCGCGCTCCCCAATCTGCTCAGTTTGTTGGTCAATACTCGAGAGAGGCACAATCAGCTCAGTGTCGTAGTGCAGGTTCCCTGATCCGATCACGGCAATATCATTGGGGATGCGCAGCCCGGCGTCGAGAATCGCGTGCATCGCGCCAATCGCCATCGGATCGTTGTAGCAAAACACCCCATCCGGCCGCGGGCTCAGCGCAAGCATCTGCCGCATCAGCTCCACTCCAGTCTCCCTGCTGTTCACGTCGGCCGTCCGCGGCTTCGAGATGAGCTCCGGCCGCTGCTCCATCTTGTGCTTTGCCAGTGCGTTGAGGTATCCCTTGAGCCGCCCAAGCCCTGGACTGATATCCGGCCCGCGCAAATGCGCAATGCGCCTGCATCCAATCTCGATCAGGTGCTCTGTTGCCAGCGCGCCAACCGCCTCGTCGTCGATGCCTACGTAGTTTGCATCCAGATCCGCAAACCGCCTGTCGATGAGAATCAGCGGTGGTCCCGCGGTGCTGATGCGCCCCAGCACCGAAGAGTTGGTCGAAGCAGTAGCGATGATCAGCGCATCCAGCCTGCGCCCCAGTAGGCGGTCAATCTCCTGCTCCTCCAGCTTTGGATCCTCCTCTGACGTGGAGATCGTCAGGCAGTAGCCCTTCTTTCGCAACACGGCTGACAGAGACTTGGCGATCTGCGCAAAGAATGGGTGCAGCAAATCCGGCACCACCAGCCCTACCAAATAGGTCCGCCCCGTAACCAGGCTGCGCGCCGCGAGATTCGGCGTGTACTTCAGCTCTTTCACCCGCGCAAGAACGCGTTTCCGCGTCTCGTCGCCGATGTCTTCGTGATTGCGCAGCACCTTCGACACGGTCACCACTGAAACCCCAAGGTCCCGTGCAATGTCTTTCATGGTCGTCGGCGGCATAGCGTCAATATACAAGACAGCGCCAACAATCATCCCTCCCCGGAACCATCGGCATTTACTTCCGAGAGCGACGGCAATCCTGTTATGGACAGCCGAGGCATCACGAGATTCCCGTTCGAGTAATGAAGAAGCTTGCCTCGCTGGCCGCCGTCCCGGCTCTGTGTATTTGCAGCCTGGGCCGTGCCCGGAACTTCGAGATCCAGAGCCGCGGTTCTGCGGTCAGTCTAGCCACGTAATGCACCCTCAATACGCTTCCCTGCCGTCAGCTCACATGGACGACGGGACGACGTGAAGGATCCTTGATTGCGCGCCGAAGAACCTCATGAGTTAGGGGAGCCGCATCTCCTTCACCAAGGAAGATGTAGCGAATGACGTTGGTCACAGGATTCACGTCAGTCCAGTGAAAATATACATGCGGGATGCACCCTGTTGAGCGCTCGATGTAAATGAGCAGAGCCGCAATGGAATTGGCAACCACTGCGCTCCTGGCATGCAAGACACGACTGGATCCTTCCCACCTCCCTTGAACGTGCAGTTGCTCAGTGAAGTCTGAAGTGTCTCCCCGTTCCACTTCGAAGAAGAAGATGAGGTCATCGGGCGCTACGCCATTGATACGTCGAAGTTCGAGGCCTGCCTCGTCGCAGTTCATATTTGAAGAGTTGCGGGGATTCCACGCAATCATGCGAACGGTATGATTGGAGGCATCGGCAACCAGAAGTTTTGCCTGATCGTCCAGTTCAACGTCTGTGATGCGCAATTCTGTCGAACGCACCGCACGGGAGACCATGGACATGAAGATGATCGTAAAGATAAATATGCACGAGATCTTCAACCCTTCGGGACGTTCCCAGATATTGACCAGGGTTGTGTAGATGAATATGAGAGAGAGGAAGCCAAGGACGAAGCGAGGAAGACCCTTCCGAGCCGCGATCGTAACGGCGCAGGAAGCCGAAGTAATCAGAACCAGCACGCCAGTTGCGTAGGCTCCGCCCTGGTCGTCGACATTCGCGTGAAAGAGCAGCGTTACAGAAAACGCCACGGCCACAAAGACCAGTACGAGCGGCCGGGACGCGCGGGCCCATTCAGGGGCCATCCCAAAGCCCGGCAGATAGCGCGGGATAATGCTGAGCAGGCCGGCCATGGCAGAAGCCCCGGCAAAGGCGAGTATGAGAATCGTGCTCAGGTCATAGACGGAACCGAACACGCCGCCAAGGTATTGATGTGCCAGGGAGGCCATCGCCCGGCCATTGGCGATGCCGCCTTGCTGGAAGTAGGACGCAGGGATGAGCAAGGTCGTAATGAAGCTGGTGGCCATCAGGAAGAAGCTCATGATGAGAGCCGCTGTCAAAAGAAGTCGCTTGGTGTTCCTGATTCGCTCATCAACATCTTTGGAACGAATCAGCGGCATAACGACGACGCCGGTCTCAAACCCCGAAAGGCCCAGCGCGAGGCGAGGAAACACCAAAAGCGATAATCCGAAGATGGAGAGGATGCTGGCGTGCTGAGTGAACAGTGCGTGTTTCCACGCAGAAAGAACTTCCGGGTGCTGAAGAATCTGTAAGAACCCGGCAATGGCAACAACCGAGTTAAGCAGCAGATACACGGCCACCAGCCAGACGGCTAGATTGATCGCCTCCCTGAATCCCTTAAGGAAGATGGCGCCGAGGATAGCAAGCAGACAAAGCGTGACTGCCATTTGATGCTGCAGAACGTGGGGGGTGTAGGGATTGTGGATGAAGTGCGCCGTTGCGTCGGCGGCTGAGAGAGTCATGGTAATGACGAAATCGGTGCTGGCAAAACCAAGAAGCACGAGGACGAAGACTTTACCACCCCAACCAGGGAAAAGCCTTTCTAACATCGCAATGCTCCCCTGACCATTGGGGCTTGCAGCTGCCACTCGTCGATACACTGGTAACGCAGCAAAGAGAGTCACAAGGACGAGGACAAGAGTCGCAATGGGCGATAGAACTCCAGCAGCAAGAAATGCAATGCCCGACTGATAACCCAACGTTGAGAAGTAGTCGACGCCAGTGAGGCACATGACACGCCACCAACGNNCTGAATCGCAGGATTCATTGTATCGAGAACTTCTGTGATTACCCTTCATTGAATGCAAAGCGGTTTGGCGCCGGCCAAATCAACCGCTGCCATCTGACCATCACAAACTTCGCGAGATTCTACGAATTCCTCGATTGCTATCGTTGATGGTTTAGCATTAGCGCAGGCGCGTGGCGCTCGTCAGCGTCAACTAAGCAAACCGAAGTCGAGGTCGGACTGTTTTGTTTCTCTTCCCAAGACGACCGATGACAGGGTATAGGAAGGCCACGCTCGACTCCCGGCGTACCTTCAGGATGGCAGTGTGTTTCCTGCCTCTTCTTGCGAGCGTCGCGACGGCGCAGTCTCCCACCAACATTTTCGCCCCAGCTGCGACGCCTGCACATTCAATCTTCGACCTCTCGATGCTGGTGCTTTCCGTCACCCTTGCCATATTTCTTACCGTTGCTGGATTGCTGCTGTACGCTCTGATTCGATTCCGGCAACGCCGAGGCGATTCGAATCGCGAGCCCGCACAAGTCTACGGCAGCAATCAGATTGAGCTGTCCTGGACGGTTATCCCGGTCCTGATCGTTGTCATGCTCTTTCTTACTACCGCTAGGGTCATCATTGGAACACAGGCAATCCCTAAGCCGAAAGACGCTTTGAATGTGACCGTTATCGGCCATCAATTCTGGTGGGAGTATCGCTATCCCGGGTTGGGGATCGTCACGGCGAATGAACTCCATATCCCAGTCAGCAATCCGGCAAACTCCACGCCAACTTACCTGAACATGTCGTCGGCGGATGTGGCCCACAGCTTCTGGGTGCCGCGTCTTGCGGGCAAAACTGATGTGATTCCAAACCGCGTCAACACGATGTGGATGGATCCCGAGCAGCCAGGTCTCTACCTCGGCCAATGCGCCCAGTATTGCGGCATGCAGCATGCAAAGATGCTGATACGGGTCTATGCGCAATCCCCCGCTGAATTTGCGGCCTGGGTCAGCCAGCAGAAGCAGCCTGGACTGCAGGATTTCGCCGACAATTCCGCCGCTTCGGAAGGACAGGCCGTCTTCATGCACAACGCCTGCATCAACTGTCATGCGATTTCCGGAACTGTAGCCACGGGGCGATTCGGGCCCGATCTCACCCACCTCGCCAGCCGCGACACGATCGGCTCCGGAGCCATTCAAAATACCCCAGAGAACCTCAGAAAGTGGATCGATGATCCCAACTCGCTGAAGCCCGGCTGCCTGATGCCGGCCATGCATTTGAACGATCGCGATTTGGACGCAATCACCGCCTACCTGACGCAACTTCGTTAGCCATTCACTGGAAAGGGTTGTCGGATGAGCACAACTCAAGTCGTCG
>PMXB01000084.1 GCA_003165935.1 Acidobacteriaceae bacterium
ACTTGCACCACAGGCAGCTAAGCTTGGGGGTGGTGAGTGAAGGATCTGCGGTTGCATTTGTCGTTGTCTTTGCTCCGCCGGGTGCCTCAACTCCAAATTCTGAGACATGGGAATCCAATGAGCCCGCCCCATCTTGAAGCCAGCTCAAACTCCAGTTGCACATTCCCCTTCCCTGGCCGACACTGGTTGGGCCATGCGCCCCCTTCGTCATCTTGCCCGCTATCTGGCCCCCTCACTCTGCGCCTTCCTCCCGCTCCCTCTCCTCGCCGCTTCTCACATGGTCACTGGCAACGGCTTCGGCTTTGCAGTTGTCTCTCCTGAAACAGCAAGCGTCACCAGGTTCTACGCTCATCCCTACAGCTTCGTCCGCCCTGACCCGAAGAACCCCTATGCCGAAGGCGAAGAAACCACCAATTTCATCAAATGTCTCCAATGGGCCGATTCAGATAATTCAACTAAAGCCGCATCAACCGATTACGATCACGACTCGCACGTAATCCACGCCCGCTCGGCGAACGGCGAAGGCTTCTTCTTCATGCCTTTCGGTCTCAATCGAGACGCATTCATCGTCAATTGGCAACCATCCCAGCCGGGCGCCTGGCGAGTCGAATGGAGCCATCCCGTCTCCTCCCAAAAGATGATCCACGTCGACGGGCTCACAACCCACCTGCTTCGCTTCGACGGCATCCTCGAATCTCTGCTCCTGATTCCCCTCGGCGCAAGCCATCACAACTCCACGCAACCTGAGCAGCTCCTCGCCTCCCACCAATCCTGGGCCTTCATCTCCATCGAGAACGCACGCGATGCCGAGCAAGCCGCCCGCGACTTCACTCACTGGCAAGCCGGCCTTCCGACTCGCGCCCTTGCCCAGCGCGAAATCGCACAACTCGACCTTTGGCGCGTCAAGCCCACAGTCCATTTCACCAGCGATTCCGAACGCCATCTCTGGCGTCAAAGCGAAGTCATGCTCCGGATGGCCCAGAGCCGCGAGCCCAATCGGCCCGGCCGCAACGGCCACGGCCTCATCGTCGCCTGCCTGCCCGACGGCGTCTACTTCACGCCCTGGGTGCGCGATATGGCCTACGCCCTTGTCGCCTTGACTCGCATGGGCCATCAGGCCGAAGCCCGCGCTGGCCTCCTCGCTTACTTCAACGCCCAACCCACCGGCAAAATGAGAGCCCTCACCAGCAACGCCGACTACCAGGTCTCCGTCGTCCGTTACTTTGGCAACGGAGAAGAAGAGCCCTTCTTCACCATGGAAAGCGCTCCCAACATCGAGTTCGACGATTGGGGCCTCGCCCTCTGGGTCCTCGGCCAATACCTCGACCGCTTCCACGATCCCGCTGTGCTCACCACCCCCACTTTCCGCGGCCCGCTTTACCAGAGCGCTCGCGACTTTATAGCCAAGCCGCTCCTCGCGAATCTCGAACCCAACGGCCTCGGCCTAATCGTCGGCCCGGACACCTCCATCTGGGAGGAGCACCAGCCCGACAAAAAACACTTTGCCTTCTCCACTGCCATGGCCATCGTTGGCCTGCGCAATTTCGCAGACGTCGCCCGCCGCGCTGGAGATCCCTCAACCCAGGCCAAAATCCTCCGCAAAGTTGCTCTGCTTCAAGCCGGCTTCAACGCCGCCTTCATCCGCGATGGCCATCTGCATGGAACCCTCGAACAAGGCGTCAAGAACGACATTGACGGTGCACTCCTCGCAATCATCAACTTTGGCGTGGTCACTGACCCAGCCATCGTCCGCGACACCGTCGAACGAATGAATCTCCTCAAAGTGGCTTCAGGCGGCTATCGCCGTGTCCGTGGCACTTACATCGACCCCGCCATCTTTGAATACTGGTACGAACAGGAAGAATTTCTCTTTGTTGACTTCAGCCTCGCAGAAGTTGACCACCGCCTCGGCGAAACCTCCGATGCCGCAGCCATCCTCCAGCGCATCGTCCGGAAATCCTCTGCGGATAACAACCTAATCCCGGAGATGTACGTCGCCGTCCCCTGCCGGCTCTTTCCCGGCAATCTTGGCGACCCCACTGGAGCACTCCCTATGGTCGGCTACGGCGCAGGTGAATTCATCCTCTACCTCCTCGAACGCGAGCGCATCACACACACCCAATGAGGCAGTAGCAGATTCGACCTCGTCAGCCAATCACGGCTTCAAAATCAGCCACGCCACCCCGTACCCACCCACCGTTACACTCATCCGCGTCGCCGGAGTCACACTCACCGCCGTAGGCGGCCCCGTCGTCGCGCTGGTGTTCGTATCAATCGTCAGCACGCTCGCCGAGCTGAAATTCCCCAGCCCCGACAAATCAACAATCACCGTCCGCGGCGCGCCGGCCCCGTTGTTGTCCGTCGACGAAGCCACCGCATGGTCGTCCACCATCACCATCACGGTCCCAGCCGCATTCTTCGTCGCCAGCGTTTCCACCGTCGTCGTATCCGTTGCCGTCAGCTCCAGAATCTCCGGCCCCGCCGAAGCAGGCGTCGATGGATAAAGCGTTGCCAGCGTCTTGTCCACCCAGTAGCTCAAATACGCGTTTCCGCTCGGGTCCACTTCGCCATACTGCTGGTCGCCGTCATACGCCCAGTGGTAGAGAGCCTGGTTGCCTACCTTCCCCAGCGCCGAAAACACATATGGTCGCCAACCCGCAAAAAACGCGCTCGTCCCACGATGGTCGTCGACAAACACTTGGTTTGGGTTGCACGTGCTCATGCCATTCACGCCCTGATAATCGGCGTTCACGTTGTTCTCCGTCACCCACACCGGCACGTCCGCCAAATCTGCGCGCTTCTTCAGCTCCTCGTAGAAATAGCTCACGTTCGCCGCAAACTGTGGCACCGTCGCCATCAGCTCCGTGTCCGTGTTTGTCTGGTCGCAGCTGCTGTAGAAGTGCGTCGAAACAATATCCACCTGCGCATTCGCCCCGCCCGCATTTCCAGCCGCCACAAACGTCGGCAGATAAGTCATCGGGTCGCCACCATCCCCGGTCCCCAGCCCATAGTCGGAGTACTCGATCGCCGAAAGCTTGATCGTCGGATCAACCGCCAGCATCGCCGGTACCACGGTGTTGTAAATCGTCACATAATCCGTCGCGCTTATCCCGTTGCCGTTCGGCTCGTTGAATATCCCCCACCACGTAATCGGCAGTCCGCTCGGCGATTGAAAGTGCGTCCCGCCCCAGTCAAACCCGCCCTTGTTGTAGTACCTCACCAGGTTCGCCGCGTACGCCGCAAAGTCCTTCACGTGGTTCGCCACATCGAGTTGCCCATTGCTGAAGCACATCCACGCCGGCGCTGTTGCAATCTGAAACTCCGGACTATGATCTGCTGACGCCAGCACCGGCTGCACCGTTTGATCCATGATCGTAAAATTCCAGTCCGCTGCCGTCCCGGTATTCGTCGACATCGCCACGCCCTGGCTCACCGACTGCAACCGAATGTGCTGCGGCCCCATCGCCGTCATCGTGCTCTCCAGCGCGCCCGGATTGGCCACGCCAAAGAAGTTTCCGTCCCACTCCGCCACCTGAAACGACGTCGACATGAACTCCTTCAGTACCCCGTTTACCCCCATTGTCGTGTCTACGCTGCTTCCTACCTTGGCCACCACCGCGCTCACCAGCGTGAAGGGCGCCGACGCATTCTGGCTCGGTGTGCTCACCTCCACCGTAGGCGAATAACTCCCCGCGACCGCCTGCGCGCCGCCCGTCAACGTCAATGTCCCCGAAGGACCGCCGCCCACCGCCGTAAACTGCGCCGTCACTCCATTTGGCAGCGCCAATGCGCTAACCGTTGCCGTCCCGCTCGCGTTCGAAATGGTCACCGTCATCGTTACCGGTGTGGCGTCCTGCGGCACAACCACCGTCGAACTGCCCAATGTCACGCTCAGCGCCGGCGGCGGCGTGATCGTGCCACTGCTCCCGCCGCATCCAACAACTACGCCCAACCCCACCGCCGCAACCGCTCCCAAACACCGCCGCATGAATCCCATAGTCACCCGCCTCTGCGCCTGTCTCTCGCGCAAGCCATTCACTTCAACGCCGCCAATTATAGCGGCTTCTCCTCTCCGCCCTCCGTGCTGCCGCTCTCCATCGGCACCCGGGCTCACCCCATATCAATCGGTCACACGAAAAAACGGGCCCGGCATCGCCGGACCCGCCTCGACTTACATGCCTCTCGCTTACTTCTTCGGAAACATCACCAGGGTTCCGCCAGTCTCCTGGCCATCCGCCCCGGCAAATGCCGCCTGTCCCAGCGCCGGCAGCCCAATCTCCCACTTCGGCCCTTGCAACTCCGGCATCGGCCGCGCCTGAAACAGCTTCTTGCACTGTTTCGCCGTCCACTTCGCCCACCTCTTCGACTTCTTCCTCCGGGCACTGTCCGTCGAGATTCCCGTCCCTGCATACATCTGCCGGTAGAGCTTCGACAAGAAACAAAATGCGATGCGCGACTTCAGATTCGGCGTGCACGCCGACCGCTCCCAGATCGCGCTCCAGTTATAGAACCGGTCCCACACCGCCTGAGTCCGCTCCCTGATCTCGTCCGAGCTCATCGTGGGATGTGGCGTAAACATCTTCGGCCGCACCTCCGTCGGAATCAGCCAGTACCGCGTAATCGGCACGTCGCCCACCATCGTCGGATTCACCGACTGTTCCTTCTCCCACTTCGCAAAATCCACCGTGCCCGGAAACGGCGTCATCATCACAAACTGCGCAAACGTCACGCCCGCTTTGATGGCCATATTCACCGTCGCGTCAAAAGTCGCCGGCCGGTCAGTCGGAAGACCAAATATGAACGAACCCAGCACGTGAACGCCGTGCTTCTTGAACGTCTGCAGTTGCTTCGCCAGCGCCTCGCCCGAGTAATTCCAATCCTTGAAAACTGCCTTCAGTCCCTCAGGCGTAACCGCTTCAACGCCCACCAGCGCACCCTTGATGTTGGCCCTCTTCATCGCGTCAAGGTACTCGCCGTCCTCGCCGGCCTCCATCGTCATCTGCGTATAGAACACCATGTCCTTCGGCAGCTTGGCCAACTCTTCCATCAGCGCAAAACGCTCCGCGCGAATCCTGGTCAGCTCTTCCACCTTTGCGGTGTTGTTCTGCTCGCGCGCCAATCGAAGATCCGTAAATGTGACCGGGTAGAAGTTGTCGTCCGCCAGCGCAATAAACCGGAATCCCAGCCGCCGTAGCGACACAATCTCATCAATTACGCTCTGGAAATTCCGCTGCCGCGGCTTCTGTCCATCTGTCCGCCACACACTGCAAAACGAGCAGTGCTTCGGGCATCCACGAATCGTCTGCACCGATGCCCACATATACTTCGCCGGGTTCATCAGGTCCCAGCGCGCCGCCAGGAACTGGCTCCCCTCAATGCGTCCGCCCTCGTACACCCGCTCAAGCCTGCCGGCCAGGCAGTCGAGCACCGCCTTGCCCCAGGCAATATCGCCGTCGCCCTTCACCACCGCATGACCCTCGCCCGTCTCCAAAACCTCGTCCGGAAACAGCGTCGCATGGATCCCGCCATAAATCACGTATGCGCCCCGGGCTCGCGCCATGCGCCCTACCTGGTAGCCGCGCAACGCATTGCCCGTGTGAACGCTGATGCCCACAATGTCGCCGGCCTTGATCGTCTCCGGATTAACCTGCTCCAGNNGACTCATCCACCAGAATCGGATCGCCCACCACTTGCGGCGTCGCCGCTGCAAGCACAAAAAGCCAGCGCGGCGTAATTACCGCTGTTCCAAACGCATTATCACTGGGATTGATCAGATGAACGCTCATCAGATCCAACCTTTCCTCGTGCAGGTACGGTGGCCTCAGAGAGCGTCTTCACGATCGATAAGAAATTGCAGGGGAAGAAACTACCTACAAGCGCCGATCAAAGAAATTCCCGACGGACATTTTCTCTGATTTTACAGGGTCGCGCCTTAGAGGAATGGTCAATATTGACCACTTTTCGAGTTTCACTCACTTTACTTTGACAAATCCTATCTCATTAGACCCTGCGCGACCTGAATCGCCGCTTTCATATGGATATCTCCCGACCCATCTACGATCTTACCTCGCTGCACCCTCGCCCGCCCCACTTCGGGTGCCCCTTCCTGCTCGCGGGTCGCCACGGCGACAGAGAAGGGTGGGAATCAAGATCGAATCGACGCTCAAACCACCCGGCTGCACTCCGCCACCGGAATCGGCACCTGCTCCACAATCTCCAGCCCAAAACCCTCCAGCGCCGGAATATGCATCGGAGTATTTGACAGCAGCCGAATCCGCTGAATCCCAAGGTCCGACAGAATCTGCCCGCCCAGCCCGATCGCTCTCAGTATCCGTCCCGTCCGCGCCTGCGACCCCTCGCGCTTCCGCAGCTCCTCATGCAGCACCAGCCGGCCCGCTCCTGTCTCGTGCGCAACCGCCCCACCCGGCTCAAACGCCCGCGCCGGCTCTGGAGCCCGGTCGATCTCGAACCCCCGTGACGTATTGTGCAGGTAAAGAACCGCGCCGCAGCCCTCTTCGGCAATCATCCGCATGCTCTCGTCCAGTGTCTCCCGGCAATGGCAGTCCGCCGCAAACACATCTCCTGCCGTGCATCGCGTGTGCACCCGCACCAGCACCGCATGGCTGCAAGGACGCCGCACCGCCCCAATCGTCGGCAGGTCGCTTTCCCCATTCGCCGTCCCAATCGCCAGCGCCGACCCCAGATGCACCGCCGGACACCCCTCGCACAGATCACCCTTCACCAGTGCCAGGTGGCTCTCCCCGCCATTCACTTCGCTCTCGTACGCAATCATCCGGAACTCGCCATACTTCGTCTTAATCCGGCTCTCGCCAGCCCTCACAATGTACCGCTCATTCCGCAGCCGGTAGCGAATCAGCTCCGCAACCGTCAAAATCAGCATCCCGTGTTCCTTGCAAAACGGAATCAAATCCGGAATCCGCGCCATCTCCCCGTCGTCACGCATGATCTCGCAAATCACCCCCGACGGGTTCAACCCCGCCATCCGCGCCAGGTCCACGCTCGCTTCGGTCTGCCCAGCCCTCACCAGCACCCCGCCCCGCCGTGCCCTCAGCGGAAACACATGCCCCGGCCTCGCCAGATCTGCCGCCGTCGATCTCGCTTCGATCGCCGTCCGAATCGTATGCGCCCGGTCCGCCGCCGAAATTCCCGTCGTCACGCCCTCGCGCGCCTCAATCGTCTCCGTAAACGCCGTCCCAAACCGCGACGAGTTCTGTTGCGTCATCGGAAACAGCCGCAGATAATCCGCCCGCTCCTCAGTCAGCGTCAGGCAGATCAGTCCCACGGCCATGCTTCGCCATAAAGTTGATCGCCTCAGGCGTCACGTGCTCCGCCGCCAGCGTCAGGTCGCCCTCGTTCTCCCGATCCTCGTCGTCCACCACTACAACCATCCGCTCCGACGCGAATCTCCGCCAGCGCTCCGGGAACGTCGGTAAATGGGGGCTCGATTGTGCGGTGCGCAGTCGTCATGGCAGCTTCCCCATTCTCGCCCATCGCTCTCTGCGCTGTCATCCTGAACGACCCTGAGCGAAGTCAAAGGGGAATCAAACGGGAGTCGAAGGACCCGCAGTTGCACTTCTGCCCTCGGAGCAGTCCGACGTCGCATCCCGCTCCCTCACTTCGTCGCCACATCCCCCGCCCGGCTCAACACAATCTGCTGCTGGTCTGCTCGTGAAATCCGCTGGTACACAAACCGAAGCGCACTGTATAGCGACGAATCAAGCATAGCCGTGCTCCGAACAAACGTTCGCTTCACCGTCACCGACCCCGCCGCAGGTGTCGCCTCGATCACCAACTTGATTCCCCCAGCCCAATCCACTCCAGGGTCCGTCGGCAATGTGTCCAGATTCATTCCAGACGGTAAACGATATGTCACCTCGTCCTGCTCCACCGTCGCATAGTGAAGATCCACGGGAACCTGGCGCTCGCCATCCTCGGCAAACAGAAGCTTGCCGTGCACCTCAAAGAAAAGCCCCGGCAATATCAGCCGCTTCTCCGTCGTCGAGCCCACCGCCCCCGACAGCGTTACATGCGCCGTCAGCTCCGGCTCGTACTCCGTCAGCCCGTCGAATCCTTCGAACTTCCCCTTCGCCCCGTCCGGCAGGCTGTTCTCCATGTATTGGTTAAAGTCCTTTGCCAGCTCGCCCGCATCCTCCACCATCGCCAGTTGTCGCCAATTCAAAGCCTCCAGCCCACTGAACTTCAGCGTTACATCTCCCGCAATTGCCCCATGATCGTCGATCGTCACATTGGCATTCCGGCGAACACCCGCTGCCTTGGCAGGCCCGTTCGGTGTTTCGGCAATGGTCACCCCCTTGTCGGTCATCCGAAATCCCTTGGCCAACTCGTGCTTCCAATGCAGAAGCCCAAACGGACACATCTTCTGTCCGGGGTCCAGGTAAACGTCCTTGCCGTCCAAATCCACCACCGCAATGTAATCGTCGAACTGGTCAGTCGAAAGATACGTCGGCTCAAACAGCGCGTGATCGCGATTCACCACCTGCATCGGCCATGCCTTCAGCCCCGCCGCCCGCGCCAGCGCAACAAACGTCAACACAATCTCGTCGCCCGTTCCACTTTGCGAACCCAACACATCCCCCACATCCTTGATTGCTCGGCCCGTCGTACCACCATGTCCAGCCTCGCCAAAATCGCGATTGCCGATCTTCATCACCGCCGCATAAATCTTGCTCGCTTTCGCCGCCTCACTATCGCCCGGATCAACCATCCCCGCCGCTGCCTTTTTTAGCTCTTTCTTTCCCTCCCCGGAAGGCGTCATAAACCGATCCACATCCCTCGCCCAGTACTTGCCCTCGCGGTCCCAGAACTCCGGCCCCGTTCTCGCATCCGTGTAGTAGAAAATCACGCTCTCGCGGACGGTATTCAACGGAGGAAGAAAATCACCGCTCGGCAACGGTGGGACATTCTCCACATCCAGGCTGTACCGGTTGAGGGCGTCAAGCGCGACAGGCCCGCCGGATCGCAACCGCGACGAATACATCAGGCTCCCCGCGATCTGACCATGCTTATCAACTACTTGCCTCCCCAGGTCAAACATGGGATTAAAGAAATAATGCGCTCTGTGCACGAAATACTGCTGCTGAATGATCCACGATGGAGGCGAGACAGTGTCCTCTTTGTAGCGAAGCTGCAAGCTGTACTCCAGAATGCTGCCAACAGTTGCAGCAGGCAGCGTGAAGACCATCTCCCTGTATTCGTGTCCGCCCCTGTATCCCCTCAGGTCCCCGGGCTGGGCCTTCAATGTCAGAAGCGATCCGTCCGGCAGCATGGCTGAAGTATTGCTGGCTTGCTGTCCCCCGCTCTTGTAAGCCAGCAAGTCCGCTGGCTTCGCCTTCAATGTCACAATCGACCCGTCCGGGTGGATCGTCCGCCCCTGAATCGCCGCCACCTCAAACGGCCCCCGCTCATAAGGGACGTAAACCGTCGCCGCCGCCAGTCCCTTCTCCGTCAGCACCTTGATCCGCGCGAAATACGAATGAAAGTGGATGGCATTGTCCGTCCTCTCCTCCAGGTAGAGATACACAGCCGGCGCGCCCGGCGCCTTCGGGTCGGCCGTCATGTGCAGCTCTTCCGCCGTCGGCTCCTGGAACTGCCCCTGAGCCAAAGCGGTGGCGCTTAGGCACGCCAATAGGACAAGGAAAAACCGTGCGCGTTCCAGCATCCGTTTCATCCTTGCTTTTCATCCTTAGATGGAAGGTCGCCAGAAGTTTAGCAGACCGGCTTCAGCTCAATCGCATCCCGTCTCACGTTCCCCCAAACGCAACAACGCCGCCCAACTGGGCGGCGTCGCTGATTCCACAGAAAGACAATTGGCCTACAACGTCGACTCAATCTCGAAGCCCCAGGCCTCAAGCAGCGCCTCGGGGATGTACTTCGAGTTTTTGTTGCGCCGAGCCCATTCCCGCAAACGGGTCGACCGAATATACTGGTCTGGGCTGAGCTTGAACTCCTTCACGATCACCTCGAAGGAGGTTACTGTGGGTACAACGGGGCCGATGGGCTCCGGCTTGCCCCAGTTTGGATTTCCACGACGCTTTGCCATTGGGTAGTGTCCTTAGAAAGGTAGTTTGAGGTTCCGCTTCCTCATGGACGGGTTGGGGGCCCTGTCGCTTCTGAGGTCATACTAGAGTCTTATTTTACATATTTTTTCTACAAAAATCAAGAGCGAACTAAAGGAATCTCCGCCTATTTTTCGTTCCTCTTCAGAATTCCCCACATCCGCACTAACCTCCATAAAATCAACATCATTCATCCATCCGTGCAAACGTTCCCATTTTCCACAACTCCCCGCCCACCCGCTCCCGTTGGCCCGCGACCAGCCCTCCGTGGCACGATACTACTATGACAACAGCATGGAGACTACTCGCCACCCTGATCCTCCTGTGCGCCACCCTGCCACGGTGTGCCGGCGTCGAGCTCCATATCAGCCGCGATGCCCTCGAGCGCACCCTCAAGCTGCAGCTCTTCGGCGGACCCGACGGCCGATACTACGTTAAGGGAACCGCCCAGACCCCCTGTTTCACCTATGCAGAGGACCCTAAACTCCGCTTCGTCAACGACAAAGGCGATTCCCGCATCGTCGTCACCCTCAAGACCCACTCCAAACTTGGACAGAAGGTTGGCGCTTCCTGCATCGGCCTATCCCTCGCCCTGCCCGCCGAGGTCTCCCTCGCCCCCGAAGGCGATGGCGAGACCATCGGCTTTCGCGACGCCCGAATCGACCGCGTAAGCAACCATCAGGAGCTCAACTTCATCCTTCAGCCTTTCCTCGCCCACCAGGTCCCCTCCAGCTTGAAGTTCAACGCCGCCGACCTCATCCGCCAGTCCCTCGCCGGCTCCACCGCCTCCTCCGGCTACAAAGTCACCCTCGACCGCCTCAAAATCCACTCGGTCCAAATCCAGGGAGACGACCTGGTCGTCGACGTCGACGCCAACATCAGCATCCGTTAGGGAACCTCTGATCAAGGTCGCCTTGTATCAGGGCACGACTTTAGTCGTGCCGATAAAGCCAATAAGATATGCGGGCTTTAGCCCCTGCGTAGGATGCCGGTTTCGTAAATCACACTTTTGCGGAAATTCCCTCGGCCGCCGGGTGCCCCTTCCGTTTCGCGGTCTTTCGAGGAAAGAATGCGAAATGGGTGGGAAACCAAGAGCTTTTGGGCGCACCCGTTCCGCTATCCTTACACTCGACTGAAAGAGAGGTCCCCGCCCATGTCCAACTTCACCCGCCGCGACTTCACCCGGCTCTCCGCCTTAACCCTCGCCGCCCGCTTCGCCCCCACTCTCCGTGCCCAAGCCCCCGCCCCCACGGCCAATCCAGACCGCAAGATCGGCTACGCCGTCATCGG
>PMXB01000398.1 GCA_003165935.1 Acidobacteriaceae bacterium
AGCGCCAGCCCAAGTCGCGGCACCTTGGGCGCACCGGACATGAGGCTCACCTTCTCTTCGAGCGTGAGACGGCTGAGCAAGTCGGCAATGCGTTGCTCGTCGCTCAGCTTTGCATCG
Source organism: Acidobacteriaceae bacterium (assembly GCA_003165935.1). Lineage (GTDB taxonomy): Bacteria > Acidobacteriota > Terriglobia > Terriglobales > Acidobacteriaceae > Telmatobacter. Next base: position 118 of record PMXB01000398.1, read on the forward strand.
CGGAATGGATACTCCGCCTGAGCAGCAACTGTCGGTGCTGCCTGCGCGGGTGCCGATTGCGCAGGCGCAAAGCGAGAGAGTGCAGCAAAAACGGTGAGCGCGACGAACGCTCCAAGCGGAAACGGCTTCGGTGTTTTGATCATGACCAACTCCTGAAATTTTCGAACAGCGAAGAGTATCACGGACGCCCGGGGACTGTTGACGACGGCGCTGCCGGATCCTCGGACGGAGCCTTGTCCCCCTGCCCCGCCTCTTCCGCGGGCAGGATCCGCGCCTCAGAGCGAAACACATGATAGGAGCTGGAGTCATATTCTGTGTCGTTTATCGCTGTGTCTTTTGCCCTGGAGACCGCGAACGGGCTGCAGCCATTTGCCGAGTTGACGCCGCCCCAACACTGTTGACGAAAAAGCGGAGCGACCGCAGTGCTGACGGTGACGCTCTTGCTTGGGCACACATAGGTCTGTCCGCCGATCTGCACCGATTCGTACTCCACCATGACCTCCGCCTGAACGATGGGGTCCGTTGGCGACAGATCGGTCATGATCACCAGCCGGTAGACAGCCCCGCTGTCCGGATCGATGGCGATCTCTCCGTGAAAGGGCGGCACCGACTGAAAATTATGCGATGGCTGATTCGGCATCCCGCCGATGCAACAGTAATTCACGACATACGTTGATTTTTCCTTCGGAATGGAATACCGAAATACTGCCAATGGCCCAGCCTCGCCCTGTTCCCAGTGGCCCCATTCCATCTTGCCCAGGTAAATATCCGTCACCACAACCCGCTGCAACTGGCCGAAAACGCCCCAATTCACAAGACCGTCCCTGGACATGGGTTTGTCCTTCTGCTGTTTCTGGTTTGGCTCTTCTACTTCCTTGCCATCCCGGTAATAGACGGTGCTGCTGAAGCTGTCCAGAGGCTGAAATGCCTGATGCTCCACAACAACAGGCGCAGAAGCCGGAGACAAATACGAAACCTTCAAGTCGTGGAAACGGGTAGTTGTCTGGCGGGCAAAGAAGTCCGGCAGTTTATGGATGGCGCTCACCAGATTCTCGGCGGCCTTGTTGAGAATCAGTCTTTGCGTTGGGAGATCCGGTGGTGCGGTTGCGGGAACCTCCGCCGAGGGGAGTTGAAGAAATGCCGAAGCGTCCGCTATGGCCAGCAGCGCCAACCGCGATTTCTCTCCCGGCAGGCTCGCCTCGATCTTTGCAAGTCGGGGCGAGCTGAGACGCTCGCTTAGTTGTATCTCGCCGAGCTTTTTTGCCAGGTCCTGATCTTTCTTTGCGTGTGCGTCTGCGATCGTATGCTCCAACTGCTCCACCGTTACCTGCCTGGCAACCCGGGCGGCAACAGGCGCAGCAGGAGGAGGAACAAGAGCAGGTGCCTTCACATTCTCACTTCCTATCGTTTCTTTTGTCACCGGCGCAACCTGCAACGGAACCACGGAACTCAGCGCAACCTCCATCGTCCCCACTTTGCGCGATCCCTGGTCATACACGCCCGTGCGCAGCCAGTACTGTCCCTTCGGCACTCCAATCTCCGTATGCAACTGAACGCCCGTCTGCTGGTAGATCGCGTACACATCGGGCCTGATTGTCAGGGCCGCCAGAAAATCCTTGCGAGCGCCAATATTCCCGTAGCGGTCGTACGCAATCAGCGAAACGCTTACCGCTCCTGTGTGGAGACCGCCGGGGTCCAGTTTCAGGTCCAGATCCTTGAGATCGATGGCGAAGTCCACGGCGTAGCTTTGCCCATTGACCTTTTGTCCGTTCTGGTCCGCGGCCGCAGCTTCCGTCTTCGGCGGGGCTGCCTGAATCTTCAGTTTGTAAAGGATCTGCTCGCTCTGCGGCATACCCAGGTCCATGAACGGTAGCAACGGATCCACAGCCCCCTGGTTCTGCTCCGCGAGTTTACGAATCGCTTCGTCGCGTGTTTCCAAAGAGGCGCCTGGCATGTCAGTATCGCGAGCCAAATATCCCCGCCGATACGACACATTGAACTTGCCCCCAGCCACCTTGACCTCAATGTTTCGAAAGATGCCGTCCATCCTGCCATTGGTAGGGGTGTAGGAAATGGTGTAGAAATCGGAGCTCTCATTGCTGATCTTCGCCATCACCTCGGAAAGGCCATTCGTATTCACAAAAGCCCTGCCCCCGGTATCGTCCGCAATCCTCTGCATGTTCGCCTGATCCGCACCCCGCTGCTCAGATTCGGCCATTATCCCCGTTGATTGCGCCCCCCCGGCGGAGTTCCCGGCTGGGGGAGGGCCAATTATCTGCGACGGCGCCGAAATCGACCCATTCAATTTGCTGTCCGCCTGGTAGAAGCCGATGGTCGCAACTCCCCGCGCATCCACCGGGTAAAGAGCCACCCGCGCGGCCGCCAGCATATTAAACGTCTTGTCCCACTCCTCTTCGACCTGTGGATCGACGCGCTTGGCAACCAACGGCGACTCCGAAAACCAGATCACGTTCTTGCGCCCAGGAAA
>PMXB01000298.1 GCA_003165935.1 Acidobacteriaceae bacterium
ACGAGGATGTCGATGCGGCCGAGGGCAGTGCGGATGGCGCGGACGAGATCGCGCTGGCGGTCGCCGACGATAGTCTTGAAGTGGACGGTCACGCCGATGGAGTTGAGCTTTTCAGTAACGAAGAGGGAGTTGGTGTCCTGGCGGACGGGGGTCAACATCTCAGAACCTACGGCGATGATTTCAGCTTTCATAAGGGCAGCTACTAGCTCCTAGCTTCTAGCTACTAGTTTGGTAGGTGAAGGTGCGGAAGTTGTTGGCTTTGGCCGCAGATTCTTACACTCCGGCGTGGAGATGTGAGTTTCCTGAGTTTGAAGTTCGTCAAATGAAATCCGAAGTGCAACCGCAGGTCCTACGACTCCGCAGGGCGCAAATGAACGTGCCCCACCTCGCTCAGCATGACAGGCTTTTGCGATGCAAACTTTAGACTCAGGAGGCTCGCAGCTACAAGCTGGAAGCTTTCTTAAAACAGCATGAGTCCATGAATCCCCAAGTCAACATCATAAACGGCCTCGTTGGTGGCGAGGATGGTGGAGCCGAGCGGGGAGAAGGCAAGCCCGATGAGATTGGAGCCGGCGACGGCGAGGGTTGCTTCTCTTTCGGGGGTGATGCGGACGAGACCGCGCTGACCGTGGAGGCAGGCGGCGACATAGAGATCTCCGTTGGCGGCGAGGGCGAGACCCTGAGGGCGGCCGAGCCCGCGAAACCAGGGGCGGGCTTCGCCGTGCGTGTCGATGGCCCAGATGGCGTCGTTGGAGGAGAGCGCGGGTGAGCTGACGAAGAGCGTGCCGTCGGTGTGCATGGCGAGGTGATAGGCGGCGACAGAGGGCTCGAGCGTGGCGTACACGAAGATGCGGCGCTGGGTGTCGATTTTGAAGATGGTGCCGCTGCGATCGCCGACGAAGAGATTGCCCTGGGCGTCAAAGGCGCAACCAGTAGCGACGCCCATTCCTTCGGCATAGACGGTGGATTCGCCGGAGGCGTCGATGCGATAGACGGTGCCCTCGGCGCGGGAGGTGACGAAAAGGTCTCCTTCAGGGGAGAAGGCGAGGCCGGTGGCATTGAGGATGCCGCTAACGAAGGGGGTGCCGCGGCCGTCGGGACTGACGCGGACGATGGAGACAGGGGTTTCCTTGCCACGCTGGCCGGAGATGGTTGCGTAGATCATGCCGGAGCGGCTGACGGCGGGGTTGGTGACGGGATGAAGTCCATCAGTCAGCAGATGTGCGAGGCGGAAGGCGAACTGGTTGCTGGCGCCAGCGGGCTTGCGGACTTCGACGATGCCGGCGGAGGCGTTTTCGGGAATGCGCAGGGCGAGGCGCGTGGGCCGGCTCATGAGGACGTGGGCGGACTGGCCGTTGATGAGGACGGCGGGAGGGCCGTAGTCGTCGGGGCCGAGATGGACGCCGAGGAGTTCAACTTCACCGAGGGGCAGGGCCGCGTCAGGGGAGACGGAGTCGATGCGTGGCTCGGGGATGATTTCAGGGGCGGATTGGGAGCGTGCGCGCGGCATAGGGGGGACCTAGAACCAAATTCGTAACAGCGATGCTACACCCAAAGCATACAGCCCGGCAGCGACATCATCGAAGACGATGCCCCAGCCTTCGGGCAACTGTTCAAGCTGACGCACAGGAAACGGCTTGGTTATGTCGAAGAGACGAAAGAGGATGAGGCAGATGAGGCCGTGGATCCAATCGGGTGGGCAGAAAAGGAGGGTGATCCAGACGCCGGCGACTTCGTCGATGACGACGAACTGAGGATCTTTGCGGCCGGATTCGCGGGCAACGACGGTGGCTGCGGGGACGCCAAGGCCGATGGCGAAGGTGATCCAGACGAGGAGGCCGATGAGCGTGGTGTGAGGGTCGGGATGGCGGAGGAAGGTTTCAGCGGCCCAGAGGAGGAATGCGGCGACGGAGCCCCATGTTCCGGGGCCGGGCTTTCCGAAACCAGTGCCGAAGAAGGTGGCGACCGTCCAGGCCCAGCTGGTGCGGTTTTTTTGGATTGGAGCAATGGCGGGTGGGTCAGTATTCATCATCGTCGCCTCGACTATGCGAGCCCATGTTTCCGAGGTCTTCGAGGACTTCCGGGTCGAGGACAGGGGAGCTGATCTTGTAGACGCCGGAGGCCCACTTGCCGAGGTCGATNNGGTCGATCTTGCGGCAGCGGTCAGAGCAGAAGGGGAAGTCCTCGTCGGTGAGGCGGACGAGCATGGCACAGGTGGGGCAGCGAAGGAGCTTGACGGATTTTTTCTTTGGAGGCATGAGCGATTGGATACGGTGTCTGCTTCTATGGTAGCGCGGCGGCGATTGGAGGGCGGCGGACGAGGACCATGATGCCGCTGGCCCAGGCCATGGGAAGGGAGAAGAATCCGGGGTGGGAGGAGAGGGTGTATTGGAGCGGGGGGATTTTTTCGGCGTGGCCTTCGGGCCAGTTGGGTTGGGGGAGCAGGTCGTCGACGACGTAGAATCCACCGGGAGCGACGAGGGCGAGGGCCTTGTCACGGGCGATGAACTTGCCGGGCATTGCGTCGGCAAAGATGAGATCGAATTTTTCTGGCTGGTCGATGGCAGGTGAGGGGAAAGGTCTAACGGCGGCGGCGCGGATGCGGAGCCAGGTTTCGGCGTCTTCGGTGAGGAGGGTGAGGCGGGGGTCGGCGCCGAGGATTTCGCGGGCGACGGATTGGACATTGGGATCGGTGTCAATGCTGATGAGGGTGGAGTGCTCGTCCATGCCGGAGAGGAGCCAGGCAGTGGCGACACCGGTGCCGGTGCCGAGCTCGAGGAATCGGCCGCCAGGTTTGGACGCGGCGAGGACCTGAAGCAGGTTGCCTGTGCCGCGTTCTGAGGCCATGTTAAAGTCGAGGGCGACGGAGCAGGCCTGAACGACGGCGAGGTGCGGCGGGGGCGTGAAAAAGGGAGACTCGTGCATGCAGAACCAGATTACAGCGGACGGGTGGCTTATTCGAGCGGGCCGGAGAGGATGCGGGCGACGACGTCGTAGTCGTGGGCCTCGGTGATTTCGGCTTGGTAGAAGCGGCCTTGAGTTAGCTCGGGGAGCGGGCCGAAGTCGTTGATGAAGACTTTGCCGTCGATCTCGGGGGCATGGAACTGGGTACGGCCTTCCCAGAGGAGATCGGTTTCGGCGCTGGGGCCTTCGGCGAGGACGGTTACGGTGCGGCCGACCCATTGTTGCTTGGCGCGCTTGCTGATGGACTGCTGGAGCTTCATGAGGCGGC
>PMXB01000248.1:0-12353 GCA_003165935.1 Acidobacteriaceae bacterium
CGAAGCTGATGACCGTGTGCACGCTCAGCACGAGGGGCGTTGCCAAACCAGCTAGCAGAAGCGAAGCAGTCTCGTACCGCATCCAGTGCCGCACCGACCCGCGCCACCCCAGCGAAACCAGACCGTATCCAAACTGCGCCAGCTTGCTCTGCGAGCGGTCACGAAGGGTTCCAAAGTCGGGAATCATCCCGATGTACCAGAACACCACCGAAATAGTCGCGTAAGTCGAAACCGCAAACACGTCCCACATCAGGGGCGACCGGAACTGCGGCCACACATTCATCGTCACGGGCAGCGGCAGCATCCAGTAAGACACCCAGGGACGACCGACGTGAATCAGCGGGAACATGCCCGCGCAAACCACGGCAAAGATCGTCATGGCTTCAGCAAACCGATTGATCGAGTTGCGCCAGCCCTGCTTGAACAAGAGAAGAATTGCGGAGATCAGCGTTCCCGCGTGGCCAATACCGATCCACCACACAAAATTGATAATGGCAAATCCCCAAGCCACTGGCTGCGTGATGGCCCAAATGCCGACGCCCTTCAAAAACAGCCAGGTCAGGGCCACCAGCAGCATCGTTGCTCCGGCGCCACCCACGCCAAAGAGCGCAAACCAGCCCAGCGGCGTGTCCGGCGTCAACACGATCCCCGCGATCTTCTCGGTGACCGACTTGAACGTCTGCCCTGGCGCAAGAACGCGGTACTCTCCGGTTGCCGGATCGATCGTCACGTCTTTCGGTTTTGTCTCGCTGGTTGCCATGCTCAGCCCTTCGTCGGCGCGTGTTCCACCGGCGCATCTTCCAATTCAACGTTCGTATTCAGCACTGCGGCCACATACTTCGTCCGCGGACGCGTATTCAGATCGGCAAGCACCTGGTAGCTGCGCTCATCGCTTTGCAGCTTCGCCACCCGGCTCCCCTTGTCGTTGATGTTGCCAAACGTGATCGCCGACGCCGGGCAGGCCTGCTGGCAGGCCGTCTGGATCTCTCCATCCGCGACTGGCCGGTTGTCCTTGTCGGCTTCAATCTTTGCTGCGGAAATCCGCTGCACACAGTAACTGCACTTCTCCATTACGCCTCGAGAACGAACCGTCACATCCGGATTGCGCATGAGCTTCAGGCTCTCGGTCTCATAGTCGGAGAAGAGAAGGAAGTTGTAGCGGCGCACCTTGTAGGGGCAGTTGTTGGAGCAGTAGCGCGTCCCCACGCAGCGGTTGTAAACCATCATGTTCAGGCCTTCCGGCGTGTGCACCGTCGCACCAACCGGGCAAACCTGCTCACAGGGCGCGTTTTCGCAGTGTTGGCAGGCCATCGGCTGGAAGTGAGCCCGCGGAGCCGCCAGATCTCCCTCAAAATATGTGTCAATCCGCAGCCACTGCATGTTGCGCCCGATCCGAACCTGCTGCTTGCCCACTACGGCAATGTTGTTCTCGGCATAACAGCTCACGATGCAGGCGTTGCAGCCTACGCAGCTCGCCATGTCGATCGACATGCCCCACGCGTTCGCCTCGTTGTACTCCCAGTTGGGGAACAAAGTGTTCGCCATGTTGGTCTTCTCGCGGCCGGGCCCCTCAAACGCAAAGTTGGGGTTTTTCTTGTACTCATCGAGCGTCGCGTACCGGATAATCCCGCGCTCGCCAATCGCCTCATCGGCCTCGAGCGAATTGTTCCCGTTGCCCTGTTCGCCAAAGGTCTTGCCGCGATGATCCTGGAAGTGGCTCTTCGTAATCGCGAGCCCCCACTTTCCATCGATCTTCTTCGCCGACCCGGTCGCATAAAACGGCGAAGCCGCGGTCCGAATCAAATAGGCATTAAATCCCTGGCCCGAGCCCACGCGCCCGGCAAACTCCCGGCCATAGCCGAGGTATACCGTGATCGAATCGTCTGGATGGCCCGGAATCACAATTACCGGCGCGTTCACCTTCCGCCCGCCAACCGTGATCTCAATAATGTCGTCTTCTTCCCAGCCGTTCTTGGTCAGCATGGCGCCCGAAACCAGTGCCGCATTATCCCAGCTGAGATTCGAAATCGGCTTCGGCAGCTCCTGCAGCCAGCCAACATTCGACCAGCGCCCGTCATAGATGTTCGGATCCGGCCGGAAGATGATCTCCGTGCCCGCAACCGGCGCCGGAACCTTAATGTTCGACGGAGTCCTCGCTGCCGCCACTGAAGCCCCCGGCGTTCCTTCAATCCAACCGTCATGCAGCGCCTTGCGCCAGCCCACTTCAAAATCGCCCTTGATGACTGGCTTCCACGTCGCCCGCACCGCTTCGTATGCGCTCAGGCCAGGCTCATCAAGCAGCGCCTGCACCACGTCATGCGTGCTCTTCCCACCATAAAGCGGATCGATCAGTGGCTGAACGATCGATACTGCTCCACCGTAGGCCACTGCATCGGACCACGATTCAAGATAGTGAGCCTGCGGCACATGCCAATCCGCGTTCTGACCGGTCTCGTTCAGGCCCGGTCCCAGGTAAACCTTGTACTTCGCCTTCTCAAACGATGACGCAAACTCCAGATCGGCGGGAGCGGTGTAGATCGGGTTTCCGCTCAGAATCACCAGCCAATTCACCTTGCCGGCATTCAAATCTGCCACCAGCGCCTTCATGCCCGCAATCTGATCGCTCGGAATCTGCGCAACCGATACAGGTCCGTAGATGACCGTCTTGCCCGTATTCCCGAGCGCCGCGTTCATCGCTTGCGCCAGCGCATCAAGCGACTTGTCTTGATACAGGCCCGGAATCACCACACACTTGCCCGCGTGCGCCTTCAGGTCCTTGGCCACGCCGGCGAGAAACTTCTTCTGCTCGTCGGTCCAGGCATACGTCGGTACATCAACCCCGCCAACGCCGAGTGCCTTCGCCAACTCACCAGCAAACGCGGGAACCTCGCTCGCGCGCAGCCCCAGCCGATGCTCGGCCTTCATCCCAGTAGTCGTCGTCGAACTCTCCACCGCGTACAACCGGTTCAAATTCTCAGGAGTCTTGCGCCGTGCAGCGAAGTCGTGCACCAGCTTGTGGAAACCCGGATAACTCGCGCCGGAAAGAAAGTCCGCATCAAGCGAAACAATCACATCTGCATCGGCCAGCGAGTAGACCGCCGAACCGCCGCTTTCAAGCGTCGTTCCCGCAAGCGCCGGATCGAACTGCACGAACGTCGCCTTCGGATACTTGCCCTGCGCTTCTTTGATCTGCCGCGCCAGCGTTGGCGAAGTCACGGTGTTGCTCAGGAAGTAAAGCCCCGTCCCGTCCTTGCTCGCCAAAGCGGCTTGGCGCAGTTCGATTAACAGTTCGGCCCACTCGCGATCCTCACCGCGATAGCTCACATGCTTCGAGCGGTCGGGATCGTAAAGTGCAAGCAGCGTCCCCTGCGTATATGGATCGCTCCCGCCCTGGTTATAAGCGTGCTCGGGATTGCCGTCCACCTTGATCGGCCTGAACTGATCGCTCTTCACCAGCAGCGGCACCGCGCCCGTCGAAAACGGATGCGCAGTCGCAAAATACATCGGCTTGCCCAGAATCAGATCTTCGGGCGCCTTGACGTAGGGATAAATCGGCTCGTCGGGCTGCTTCGTACATCCGGCCAGTCCGGCCAGCGCCATCGATGCACCCATCAGCTTCATGAAGCCGCGCCGCGAAACCGGGTCCACCCACTCCTGCGCCGAACCGGGGAACTCCTTCTCCACGGCGGCCTGAAACTCCGCAGTATCGGCCAGCTCGTCGATAGACCGCCAATACCTTTTACCCTTCACGCCACTCAACTTGCCGCGCACCTGCTCGAGCGTCATTGCCTCGTCGGTCCCGGTGTTCATTGCCTCACGCGGCTCGGCGTTTTGAACGTGCACGACTTCAGTCGTGCTGCTAGCAACCGCGACGTTTTGAAAGGGCGCGACTTCAGTCGTGCCGATAGCCGCAAACAATGAAGCCTGGGCTTTAGCCCCCGAGGGATGCTCTTCGCGGATCTGGCTCACGCTCTCACCATTCGAAGAGTCCGGCTTTGTATCAGGGCACGACTTTAGTCGTGCCGAAGCGACCTCGTAAGAATCATGGGCTTTAGCCCCTGCGGCAACCGCCAAAGACTTCTCGCCAGTCGGGTTCTTGATTTCGTTCATCCGTTGGTTGCTCATCGGTGGCAGACCTCGCAACTGGCCAGATCCTTGGGAGTGCGAATCTTGTAGTGTTCCACCAGAAAATGTCCCATCTCATCCTGGCTGGTGAACTTCTTGTACACCGGAGCAACCGGCAGCGCTGCGGCGGAAACATCGCCTGCCAACCCCTGCGAACCAATCAACGGCAACTGCAGAGAAGCAACCTCGCCGGCCGAGTTGCCCGGATCCTTCGTCACGCAATTCACGCTCTGCGCCGTCGGCACCCCGCTCTTCTCACCGCCAACAGCGCACCACACTGGCCGCTCTTCGCTCGGCTTCTCCCATGCCATGTTGTAAATCTCGGATGTCGGGCGAATATTCTTGGCTGGATTTCTATGGCAGTCCAGACACCACTCCATCTGAAGAGTGTTTTGGGCGTACATCAGCGGCATCTGGTCCACGCGACCATGGCAGCTCGAGCAGCCCATGCCCTTGTTCACATGAATCTCGTGGCTGAAGTAAACAAAATCAGGAAGGTCGTGAACCTTCGTCCACACCACGCTCTGCCCCGTTGCCCAGCTCGTGCGTACCGGCTCAAGCAGTTGAGCGTTCGTCCAGATCTGCGCATGACAGTTGATACACGTCTTGGTCGGCGGAATCCCCGCGTAGCTCGACTTCTCTACCGTCGTGTGACAGTACTGGCACTGCAAACCCAGACCCTGCACATGATGCTTGTGGCTGAATGGAACCGGCTGGTCAGGGCGCTGCCCCTGCCGAGTCACCCATGGCGAACGCTGCAACTGATCCAGCGTCACTCCCAGGGCGATCACGATCAGCCCCGTCAACACCAGGCTCGCGCGAGCCAGTGCATTGGAGCTGCGTTCAAATATCTGCGCCATGAATGCTTTCCCTGCTTGGTCTACGGTTTAAGTGGCCAGTTGTGCTCGCGGTCACACGTGTTGTGTACAAGATGCTTTCTTAAGCAAAAATCTAGGGAGAGGCGATGAGCCCCGAAAACCCAATATAGCAGCCAATCTCCCCCGAAGAACAGGGTCCAGTCCCAAAAACACAAAATAATTTCTCGCCGAGTACCCCCAGGTAATCCGCTGAAAAGAAAAGCGATTGTGATGTGTATCACTTCAAGGAAAACATCCCCGTCCCTCCGGCGCTCCGCGTACCGAAAGCTGGGATGTTTTGACTAAATTATCACATCGAAATTCCCTTTGATCACCCAGTCTCAATCTGCCCTTCATGCGGCCGCCCCACCGTCCCGGGCCGCCGCGATCTCATCTCTGCAGCTTGTATGAACGAATGCTTTAGAATTCGTAAAGGGATCTTTACGAATCTGGGAAGTGCCGTTCCACTCTCAGCGGGATTCCCTGCCTGAAAGCCCTGCCCTGCCCTTTGAATTCAGTTGATCGGCATCCATAGCTATACCTGGAATTTGCCAAACCAAAGTCGCGGAAACCCAAAGTTCGTGAAAAAGGAAAGACGATGAAGTTCGCCGGATTGATCGTTATGCCAGCCGGATTCTTTCTTTCGATGGCCGCCCTCGTGCTCTTCCCTGCGGCCGGGCCTCGTACCGCCTTCATCCTCTGTGCCCTCGCCGTTGAAATCGTCGGCCTGATCGTTGCCGTCCGCGGCCACATGGAAAATCGTCAGCCTGATGCTGGAGACGTCCGATGACTCCTGTGAACGGCCAGACTTCCCTCACCGACGCCGCCATCGTCCTCGATCTCCTTTTGTTGATCCTCGCGCCTCTTGCCATCGCTGGAGTCGCCCTGGTTAACGTGGGCCTTGGACGCTCCCGTTCCGCTGCCCAGGCCTTGCTCGGCAACATGGTCATTATCGCCACCGCCCTCATCGGCTTCGCCCTCGTCGGCGCAACCTTCGCGGGCAATATGGGCGGTGCTGGTCACGTCTTGCATCTCGCTGGCAAACCCTGGAATTGGCTCGGTGAAGGACCGCTCTTCCTCAAAGGCATCGGCAATGCCCCCATCCAATCGCAGCTCGAAATCCTCTTCGAATTCCTCGCCGTCGCCATGGCCGCCATCATTCCCTGGGGTTCCGGCGCTGACCGCCTCCGCCTTTCCGCAGGCTGTGCCATGGCAGCCGTTACCTCCACTCTTGTGTTTCCGGTATTGGCGCATTGGGTCTGGGCCGGCGGATGGCTCGCTCAGCTAGGCAACAATTTCGGCATTGGCGCAGGCTTTCTCGATCCGGCAGGCGCGGGTACGGTCCACCTTCTCGGCGGCATTTCCGCTCTCGCTGTTGTCTGGGTCGCAGGATCACGTAGAGGAAAATTCCCCAAAGAAGGCTTTGCCACCGCCATGCCCGGCCACAACGCCGTCTATATCCTCTTCGGCTGTCTTATAGCTCTCGTTGGCTGGCTCGGATTCAACCTGGCCGGCGCCTCGCTTTGGCTCCATGCCCCTCTCACATCTCTTCCAGTAACCGCGCTCAATACACTGCTCACTGCCGCCGGCGCCCTCGCCGCCACCTATACGGTCACGCGCGTCCGCTTCGGAAAGCCCGATGCCAGTCTCTGCGCCAACGGATGGCTCACCGGGTTGGTCGCCTCCAGCGCCTCCGCAGCAGTGGTCTCGCCAATCCCAGCCCTCCTTATTGGAATCGCAGCCGGCATCATCACGCCGCTTTTGGTCGAAGTCCTCGAGCTTGCAGTTACCGTGGATGACCCCTCAGGCGCCATCACGGTACACGCATCCGGCGCGCTGCTGGGCCTCATTGCCGCAGGCCTCTTCGCCCCAAAGTCCGGTCAGTTCCTCGCTCAGTTGGTTGGGATTGCAACCATCCTCGGCCTGTTCCTGCCGCTCGTCTATCTGCTCTTCCTGGCCCTCAACCGGTTCGTTCCCTTCCGCGTTGACCCCGACGGCGAGCGCATCGGCATGGACCTGCACGAACTAGGCGGCGGCGCATATCCCGAGTTCGTCATTCATCGCGACGATTCCTACCGATAGGTGCTTTCATTGCGGTCGCCTGGCCCTCGGCTCTACTTCTTCGCCAGCAGCACCATCAGAACAAAGATCAATATCGGCGCCAGCACCAACCCTGCGTAAATCGCCAGCTTGCGCGCCGCGGGCAGCTTCAATCCGCCCACCACCGTCGGCCGCGCCGTATCTTCTACGCCAACCATCTCCGGGTGTTCCAGCTCCCAGGCCATCTCACTCGCCGTCTGGTAACGGTTCCGTGGCTCCCGCGCCAACGCCCGCTTCAAAATCTCCTCAATTTCCGGAGAAACCTCTCGTCTCCGCTTCCGCACCGGTTCGGGATCATGCAAAAGACGCTCGTTCATCACCGCCAGCGGATTCGATCCCGTATACGGAGGATCGCCCGCCAGCATCTCATAGAGCATTGCGCCAAGTGAATAGATATCGCTCCGCTGATCGCCGCGCTGGCCCTTTACTTGCTCGGGTGAGATATAGTCCGGCGTTCCCAGCGTCTTTGTCACCTCGACAATCGTCAGTCTGCGCGCGTCTTCCTTCTTCGCAATCCCAAAATCGATCAGCTTGATTCGATCCGTATCGTCAACCATCACATTTTCCGGCTTCAGGTCCCGATGCACCACGCCGTGCTTGTGCATGGTGTCCAGCGCATCGCAAATCTGCAGTGTCAGGTTCACCGCGCGATCAATCGGCAGCTTCCGCTCTTCATTCAGGATCGCCCGCAGCAGTCTGCCTTCCACCCACTCCATCGCCATGTAGAGCCGGCTGCCAGGTCCGTCTTCGTAGGTCTTGACGACTCCCGGATGATCCAGTTCCAGCCCGATCTCCTGCTCGCGCTTGAACCGCTCCACCAGCACAGGATCGGCTTCCATCTCTTCATGCGGCACCTTGATCGCCACGCTCTTGCCGTCGCGCAGATCCGTCGCCTTGTAGAGCGTAGACATCCCGCTGCGCGCGACCGTCGCGTCCAGTCGGTAGTGGTCCAGTGTGTCTCCGGGCTCAAGTGTTGTCATCAGGGCGTACTTCATAACACTTTAATTGTTCCACCCAATTCGTAAGAAAAGTCTTAGGAATTACCAAAGGGATTACAATGATGCGGTCCCTGAAAGATGCTCGAACTGGTTCGCCGATCTCCCCATCATCGGCCTGCGTCTGAGTCATTTATATGTTCCGTTTTCTTCGATCTTCCATCGCTTGCCTGGCCTCCGTGTTGTGTCTGGCCTGGTGTGTCCCTCCAGCGGTTTCTGCCCTCCCGCGAGCAAAAACTCCACCGCCGCGAAGCGAGCAAGCCCATCCCCAGGAGACCGGCTTCCTCAATCGCCGAATCGAACTTCGCGGCGTAACCTACCGCTTCCAGGTCTACCTCCCTGAAGAGTGGCGACGCGACGATCACAAGCAATGGCCCATCATCCTCTTCCTCCATGGTCGCGGAGAGCGTGGCACTGAGGGCATGTGGCAAACGCAGATCGGCCTTCCCCAGGCCGTTCGCGACCACCCCGACCGCTGGCCGTTCATCATCGTCATGCCCCAGTGCCCTATCCCCGCTTATTGGACCGACCCCGATATGCAGGCACTGGCAATGTCCACCCTCGACCAGGAAACCGACGAATTCCATGCCGATCCGGACCGTACCTACCTGGTCGGCCTGTCGCTTGGTGGATACGGCGCATGGGAACTTGCCCGCAACAACCCCAACCGCTGGGCCGCAATCGTCATCGCCGCCAGCGGCATCTTCTGGAGCTATGCCCAAGAGCGCTGGCAGGAGGTTTCTACCCTCCCGGCAGAATACGCACACGCCATCGGGCACACGCCGGTATGGCTATTCCACGGGGCCGACGATCCACTCGTCCCACCCCGTGAGAGCGAGATCATGTTTCAAGCCGTCAAGGCCGCCGGCGGCCACATTCGATTCTGGCTCTTCCAGGGATACAAGCACGACTGCTGGACACGCGCCTTCGCCGAACCGGAAGTTCCTCGCTGGATGCTCGCGCACCGCAAACCGCCAAATCCCCTGACCAACCATCCCCAATCCAACCAGGAACCCTCCGCCTCAGAGGCTGCCTCAACCGCGCAAGAGGTCCAACCCTTCGCCGAGCGCCTGGTCATCCCCTTCCATCCGGCCGCCATCAAGCTGGCCCCGGCCATTCTCGACACTTTCATCGGCGACTATCGCGATATCCATGGCCGACCCGGAGTTTCCATCTATCGCCAGGGGGAGCAGTTGTTTGAAAAGAACCAGCAGGGCGAAGTTGCAGAACTCGCTGCAGAATCTCCCGAAGTATTCTTTTACCTCAACGGTTCGGCCACAACTCGGCTCACCTTTGAACATGACCCAAAAGGAGACGTGATCGCCCTCCTCCTGCGCGATGATCGTCACGAAGAGCGATGGGAAAAGCACCCCGCGCCCAACGCACACTAGGCTTTCTTACCAGCCTGCTGGCTCTGCGTAAAATGCGCTTTGTAAAAACGGCACGACTTCAGTCGGGCCATAAAACGCGCAAATTCAGATCGTGGGCTTTAGCCCCTGCAAGGCTTCGCTGGAAGGAAGTTGGTCAGTCAGATGACTCCCTCTGGTACCCCTTTTGGAACCTTTTTCATCCAAATTCCGTAACGTCTGATGTTCGCTCCCAAGGAGGCCCCATGTATTGCAGTGGATGTGGTCAACCCCTGGCTACCGGGCAACCGGTCTGCACGCATTGCGGCCGGCCTGCCTCGGCTGCTGTTCCCCCCGTTCCCGGCTTTGCCTTTGAAGTCGAAAACTATGCCGGCAAGATCCGCGCTCTGAGCGTCGTCTGGGCCATTTACGCCGCCTTCGCACTGCTCACCGGCATAGCCGGGCTTACCTTCGCCCACGCGTTCATGACCAATCACTTCGGCCCCTTCGGACAGGGTCCCTTTGGCGGCGGACAATGGGGCAACTCGCCCTTCCCTGAGGAGTGGTTCGGCCACGCTCTATTTGGCTTCATCTGGATGGCGTTGCTGGTTCGCACCGCCCTGGCAATCTTCGTCGCCTGGGGCCTCTATGAGCGCCACCAATGGGCCCGCATCTTGGCCATCATTGTGGCTTTCCTCAGCCTCCTCAAGTTCCCCCTCGGGACCGCCCTCGGCATCTGGACCCTCGTCGTTCTCATGGGCTATCGCAACGCTACCCTCTACGATCAGTTGAACGCCCCACCCACCTACCCCACCCCGCGCTGATCGCGCCTCGTCTCAGCACCCATGTGGGCGCCCCACCCTTCCGCGTTGTTTGCGGAGGGGTGGGATGATATTCCTGCTCCCGCCACCGCAGGCCCTGCACCACTCCCCCACAGACAACCCCCAAATCTAAATCGGCTTCCACTCGAATGGGAACATCTTCCCCGCTTCGACTGGGTCAAGTTTCACACCCACTGATTCGGCCGCGCGAGACAGCACCGGATCGCGCCCCGCCGCCAGGTCGGCTCCCGTCGGCAAGAGCTCTTCGTCCGGCACAACTCCAGTCTTCTCCAGACTCTTCCCATCACTCATGATTAGGTTGGCATCGGTGACCGCGATCCCGTAGCCGAAGATTGAATCTACGTCCATGCGCTCCGGATGGATGATCGTTTCCATCACAGCGCCGGCAGTCTTGTCCCCGATTACCGCACCCCGGTGTTCCAGCTGAACCACGCGGGCCAGTAGCTCTGCGGCGGACGCGGAATCCCCATCCACCAGCACAATGAGCTTCCCTTCGCAGGGATGCGCGGCATGCTTGGCAATCAGCGCTTTGGGAGCGTTCCTGCCCACCCGATCGGCAATCTTGATATCGCGGTCAAAAAGCGACCCCACCATCAAGGTGAGCGAGTCGAAATTTCCTCCCGGATTCCCTCGCAAATCCAAGATGAGCGCCGTATGCTTTCTGGCCTTCCCAATTGCCTTTTCGATCTCATCCGAGTTCAGGAGCAATTGCGGCACCTTCCAGATCATTGCGTCCCCGGCTTCGGAAATCCGCGTCCGATTCCGCTCGTACTCGCTCATTCTCCATACATAACTGAACTCGGTCCAATCAATCGAAACCCTCACTTCGGTATTCACCACCACTTTGCGTTCTTCTCCCGACGGCGATCGCAAGAGAAGTTCGTACGACTTTTGCGGCGCCAGAAACCACAAGTAATACGCCATGGTATGGAAATCCTGCCGGTTTACTTTGAATCCGTTCATCTCCAATACTTGATCCCCAACGTGGAGCTTCAACTCGGCATCGGTCTTCGGGCGAATTCGGGTGACAAAGCAGTCATCTCCCAGAATCTCCAGTCCATACCCTGTGTCGATGTGTTGCATGCGGGCCGGGGGCAGGAAGTAGGTGTGCGAGTCTTTCAGACCGTCAAGGAACAAGGCGACCATCTGGAAACCCTCGTTCATTGTGCGTGCGCTCCCCACACGCTCCGAGAACTCCCGGAACCGGGCGTCCCAGTCCAATCCATGAAACTTCGGATCGTAGTAGCGCTTCTGGACTTCCGTGTAGGCAGTCTTCAGGATTCCTGAGATCTGCTCTCGCTGATCTTTACTTAGAGCTTGCGGTTGCTGGGCTCCACCGGTCCCCACTCCAATCAATACAAATCCCAGCAAAACGGCAGCGGCGAACCTTCCACGAAGGTGTGTCATACCGATGCTCAGCCTCTCTTTCCGGCCTTCCTTAAGGGGAATATCGTTAAGCCTATCGCAATTGTCCGCACACGTGACACCGTGGTTTCATCCGGCGTTTTGCGGACGAAAAACCGTGATCCATATCACTCCAACCGATTTCGCCCATGCCCTACAATCCAGACATGGCATTCCCTGAGAACCGCATGCGCCGCCTACGCCGCACCGAGGCCCTTCGCTCCCTCGTCCGTGAAACCTCCCTTGAGCCCGGCGACCTCGTCTACCCCCTCTTCATCTGCCCCGGCGAGGGCGTACGCCGCGAAGTCTCCTCCATGCCCGGCGTCTTCAACCTCTCCGTCGACCAACTCCTCCTCGAAGCTGAAGAATCCGCCGCACTGGGCCTCGGTGGGCTCCTGCTCTTCGGCCTGCCCGAATCAAAAGACGAGCAAGCCACCGGCGCATACGATGACGGTGGCATCGTCCAGCAGGCTCTGCGCGCCCTCAAGCAATCCGCCGCCTCTAAAAAGCTGGTCCTCATCGCCGACGTNNTACACCAGCCACGGCCATTGCGGAATCGTGGCCAAGTCCCCCCATGAAATCGCCGGTGAAGCCGACTTCGAAGTCCAGAACGACCCCTCGCTCGAGTTGCTCGCCCGGACCGCCCTCTCGCTCGCCAAGGCCGGAGCAGACATCGTCGCCCCC
>PMXB01000248.1:12408-16119 GCA_003165935.1 Acidobacteriaceae bacterium
CCATGCTCCAGGCCGCCTTCCAACGCGGCTGGCTCGACCCCAAACGCACCATCCTCGAGTCCCTCCTCGGCATCCGCCGCGCCGGCGCCGACTTCGCCGTAACCTACTTCGCCAAGGAAGCCACCAAGCTCCTCGGCTAGCGCGATGTCAATGTCCGATCGTGCTTACGCACCAGCCTGGAAGCGCTATCGCCGTCTGAGGCCTTATTTTTGGCTGGCCGCCGCCGGTTTTGTGTTGAGCAGCCTTGCAACCGTGCTTGCTGGCAAGCCGTCGCATCTTGGTGGTGCCATCCTCATCCCATTCGTGTTCTGGCTCAACTTGGCTGTTGTAATCAGCCTCTATAAGCGATTCCGCTGCCCGCGCTGCAATAAGGAATTTGAAAGAAGATGGCCCAACAAAAAGTACCCCGATCGGAATACTTGCCCCCACTGCGGTCTCCCAAAGTTCGCCAAAGACGGCAACGAAACGAACGCCAAATAGGAGCCCATTGAATTCGAACCATGCGGCCTCGCCGCAGGCAATCCGCCCTCCCCGAACGATGCCCCGATCGGAAACCAAATTCATTCCGATGAATGACCGGGCTCTCGCGTTTCAGGCTTCGGCGGATCAATCCCAGATTGCCGCAGTATGCGATCAATAACCTGCCAAAGGTCATCCAATTTCGTCAAGCCACGAACCTCTTCACCATTCACAAAAAGCGCTGGCGTGAAATTGAGCCCGAGCCGCTCAGCCTGCTTCATTGATTGAATCACCGGAATCCTGTCCTGCTTCTGCAGGCATGATTGCAACCTGTTTGAATCGAGGTTGGCCTTCGGAACTTGATCCGAGGCTATTCGATTCAGCGCTGAGAAACTCTTTTGCAAGTTTCGAGTATCGCCACTCACTTCTTGCCCATGCGTGTGCACGTAGTCCACATAGCTCCAGTATGCGATTGTGCTTTGTTCGGCAAGGCAAGTTGCATTGACCGCCGCATGAAGAGCCCAAGGGTGCAGATCGACCAACGGATTGTCCTCATAAATGAACCGCACCTCATCTCCGTAGCGCTCCAGCGCGGCCGGAAAGATCAGCTGGTGAATGTAAGCACAGGCAGGGCACTCGAGATCGTCGAAATTGACGACGGTCACCGGCGCAGCAGGATTTCCCCGAATAGGCCGGCCTTGCACGTCAATAGCGAGGGCTGGGTTGCTATCCAATTCAAACTTGTTGAGGCGAGCAAGAGTCTTGCTGTCCGTTGAAATCAGAAACTCCAGTTCACTAGTCTTGCTTCCTTGCGAGACTGTGACTCGCAGATTGTCATAACCCGGAAACGTGCTTGCCGTTCGCGACCCAATCTTGACGTCGCAATTCCCCGGCACATCGAACTGAGATCGAACCGCCAACTCGATCTTTCGATCCAACGATGCCTGGTTCGATTGCTGGAGTGTTTGCGAGCAGATGCACTCGCAGATCACAACTCCCGCGAAAACTATCCCGATTGCCACGAACCGAGCCTTCAATGTGCCCCCCCCCGCTGAATGGTCGAACGCCGACAGAATAGCATCTAGTTGGACTTCCAACCTGCTGCGGACGCTGACCTCGCCGGTTCCGCCGCTCAGTCGTCACAGTTCCTGATGCCCGTCGAACTTCTCGGCTCAAGCGCAGACGCACCGCCACGAGCGATTCCGCGTTACAATCTCCACATGAACCGCTCTGCCCAGCAAGTTCTCGAAGATGCGCGCCGCCTCCCCCCCAGCGACTTCGACTGGCTCATCGGGGAGTTGCTCCAGGCCGGAGACGGCTCAAGCGACGCCGAAATCGACGAGGCTTGGAAAACTGAAGTTGAGCGCCGTGTCGCGGAATCGGACGCAGGTCACGCTGTCACATATTCATGGGAAGAAGTGGAAGCTCCGTTGCGTGCCCGGCTCGCAAAGTGACGCAAAAACAGATTCGTATTCAGTCGGAGGCCCAGGAAGAAATTAACCAAGCATTCGATTGGTATTTCGAACGCAGTCCCGCCGCAGCGGACGCCTTCCTGACCGAAATCGGCGCTTCCCTTTCGCAGATCGTCTCTCATCCCCAGCATTGTCCGATCTACACAAAGAGCACGCGGCGTCGAGTCTTGTCACGGTTTCCCTACTCTGTGATCTTTCAGGAGAAGGACGAAACGATCCTCATCGTTGCCGTCGCCCATGCCAAGCGCCGTCCCGGCTATTGGCGCGGGAGGAATTGAGTTCCCCGGAAGGAGAGAGCCACTTATGAAGAAGCCAATCAAGCCCATCCCTAAGTTCGCGAACGAAGCCGCAGAGCGTGCCTTCTGGGAATCACCGAAAAACGACAGCGCAGACTACGTCGATTGGAGCAAGGCGAAGCTCGCGACATTTCCGAAGCTCCAACCGACAGACGATCCGGATAAGTTGCCCTCTACCCCTTTATAAACGCCAGCAAGTCCGCATTCACCTTGTCTTTCATCGTCGAACACAGTCCATGCGGCGCACCAGGATAGACCTTCAGCGTCGCCCCCTTCACCAGCTTCGCCGTCAGCAACGCCGCCGCCTGGATCGGCACAATCTGATCGTCGTCGCCATGAATGATCAGCGTCGGCACATCCATCTTCTTCAGGTCCTCGGTAAAGTCAGTCTCTGAGAACGCCTTGATGCAGTCGAAACACGCCGGAAATCCCGCCTGCATTCCCTGCAGCCAGAATGAGTCCCGCAATCCCTGCGAAACCTTTGACCCAGGCCGATTCGCCCCATAAAACGGCAACGTCAGATCCTTGAAAAACTGCGACCGGTCCGCATGAACCCCCGCCCGGATCCCGTCGAACACCTCAATCCCCAACCCCAGCGGATTGGCCTCCGTCTTCAGCATGAGCGGCGGAACAGCCCCAATCAGCACCGCCTTGGCCACCCGTCCCGACCCGTGTCGACCGATGTACCGCGCCACCTCGCCGCCTCCAGTCGAGTGCCCCACGTGCACCGCATCCTTCAGTTCCAGCGCCTCCGTCAGCTCGGCCAGGTCGTCCGCATACGTGTCCATGTCGTTGCCGCCCCACGACTGGCCCGATCGACCATGTCCCCGCCGGTCGTGCGCAATCGTCCGGTACCCATGCTGAGCCAGAAACGCCATCTGGTCCTCAAATGCATCCGCGCTCAGCGGCCACCCGTGACTGAATACCACAGGCTGACCCACGCCCCAGTCCTTGTAATAGATCTCTGTTCCGTCCTTGGTTGTAAATGTTGGCATTGCAGTTCTCCTTTTGCTGTTGGGGAAGATATTCACATCAAATGCTGATGAAAACTCCAACGATATTCGCAAATCCCACTTACTGCGAAATGTGCAATTCTGCACCCCGCAGATTCACCGGCCGCGGGGATCTGTTCCCGTTTGCCCTTTTCCCTGTTCCCTGCCCTTTATTCCCCCTTCCTCTTTATGCCCTCCCATGTTTAGCTAGGACATACCGCCCATGCTCAAACATCTGGAATCCTACTTCGAATTCTCCCGCCTCGGCACCAACTGGCGCACTGAGATCCTGGCCGGGGTCACCACCTTTCTGACCATGGCCTACATCGTCCTGGTCAATCCCGCCATTCTCTCTGCCGCCGGCTTGCCGCTCGCCGCTGTCACCGCGGCCACCTGCCTTTCGGCTGCCTTCGGCTCCATCCTCATGGGCATCATCGCCCGCTATCCCATAGCCCTCGCCCCCGGCATGGGCCTCAACGCCTACTTCACCTA
>PMXB01000318.1 GCA_003165935.1 Acidobacteriaceae bacterium
GCCCTGCTCCCCGGCGTCCTCTTCGCCCTCGCCGCCCAGGGACAGGAAAAAGCCCCCGACGGATCACCCCGCGCCCTCCGCCCCATCACCGCCGAGATGATCGACCAGGCCGCCGCCCTCGCCGGTGTCGGCCCCTTCACGCCCGACCAGGTCAAGATGATGCTCGACGGCCTCAACGACCAGCGCACCGCCATTACCGGCATCCGCGCCCTCAAACTCTCGATCTCCATCCCGCCCGCCTTCGTCTTTCATCCGCTTCCGGCGGCGAGCACTTTGAAACCCAAATCGTGCGTCGATGTGAAATGTCCTGAGACAAAAGGCTCCCCAATTAGCCTGCTCCATGCCGTCCCTAAGGCTCCACTTCATATTGAGGATCTAGCTTACGAACCTATCGAAAAACTCGGCGAGCTGATTTGGTACCGCAAGATCACCTCCCTCGCCCTCACCCAAATGTTCCTCGCCCGCCTCAAGCGCCTCGACTCCAAACTCCACTTCGTCATCACCCTCACTGAGGAACGCGCCCTCGCCCAGGCCCGCAAAGCCGACGAAGAGATCGCCGCCGGCCACTACCGCGGCCCCCTCCACGGCATCCCCTGGGGCGCGAAAGACCTCCTCGCCGTCAAGGGCTACCCCACCACCTGGGGCGCGGGCGGCTTCGAGCACCAGTCCTTCGACGAAGACGCGACGGTGGTCAAACGCCTCGACGACGCAGGCGCGGTCCTCATCGCCAAGTTCTCCCTCGGCGCGCTCGCCATGGGCGACAAGTGGTTCGGCGGACGCACCCGCAACCCCTGGAACCCCGCCCTCGGCTCCAGCGGCTCGTCAGCGGGGTCTGCTTCCGCCGTCGCCGCCGGCTGCGTCCCCTTCGCCCTCGGCTCTGAGACCCTTGGCTCCATCTCCTCCCCCTCCACACGCTGCGGATGCACCGGCCTTCGCCCCACCTTCGGCCTTGTCCCCCGCACCGGCGCAATGGCCCTCAGTTGGACAATGGACAAGCTCGGCCCCATCGCCCGCTCCGTCGCCGACTGCCTCACCGTCCTCGATGTCATCCACGGCCCCGACGGCCACGACACATCAGTCCCCGCCCATGCCGCCGACTGGACGCCGTATCTTCAAAGCCCAAACCCTGACTGGAAGTCCCTCCGCATCGGCTACCTGAAATCCGAGTTCGACCCGCCCGCCGCCTTCAAGCTTGAAGACGCCAAGCCCAATGAGTCCAATGAAGAAGCCCGCTCCCGTGCCTCCCGCGACGACGCCGCCCGCATAGCCCGCTCCCGCTCCGACTACGACCGCCGCTTTCTCCTCGCCGCCCTCGACAAGCTCCGCGCTCTCGGAGTGGATCTGATCCCCGTCGAGCTACCTGCCCTTCCCTACGACGCCATGGTCCCGCTGCTCACCGCCGAAGCCGCCGCCGCCTTCGACGATCTCACCCTCTCCGGTCGCGACAGCCTCCTTACCGAGCAGGGTCCCGAAGACTGGCCCAACGCCTTCCGCACCGCCCGTTTCTACCCCGCAGTCGACTACATCCAGGCCAACCGCGCCCGCACCCTCGCCGTCCGCCAGATGTCCGCACTATTCGACAAGGTCGACATCATCGTCACCCCCTCCACCGATCGCCAGCTCATCTGCACCAACCTCACCGGCCACCCTGCACTCATCCTCCCCAACGGCTTCCGCGGCCCCGACGCCCCCGCTCCCCCGGCCATCGACGACGGCGACCACGACGACATCGGCGGTCCCGGAACCCCCGTCTCCCTCACCTTCCTCGCCGCCCACTACCAGGAAGCCAAACTCGCCGCCTTCGCCGCCGCCTACCAGCAAGCCACCAACTTCCACCTCCGCCACCCCACCCTCGACTAGGCGCTCCGCGCTCTTGTGCTCAATCCGCCAATCCGATCGGGTGCCCCATTCTTGGCACGTTCTTGTACAACGTTCTTGTACTTGTGCCAACGGTAGGAGACCGACAACTGCGAACTAAGAACTGTGAACTAAGAACTGCTCTCCGCACGAACTGCCCTCCACCAAGTTGACCAGCAGGACAACAAAGGATAAGACAACATCAGTATCTGGAATTCAAGCGTAAACGTTCCAGCCCGGTTGGCTGCCAATCGGGGTGGTCGCATTTTGGGCGTAAGTTGCCAACATTGCGCATCCACCCGGATGAGTCCGGGAATTTTGACTTCTCACCAAAGGGCTCAAACTACTACGTCTTCGCTGCTGCATGGACTTATCATCCAGCCGCTCTGGCTGCCGGCCTAAGCGCATAAAGGCTGGCCCTGGCGAATCCCTGAGTTCGTTTCATGCATGTGAGGATTCTCCCTGGCTCCGAGACCGCGTGATTTCAGTGCTCTTGAGCCACGCCCCATGGTCCTTTGCTGCGGTCGTCGTGGACAAAGCCAAGGTCAATCCATCAACCTACGATCCACAGCATTTCTACCCAAAATTTCTGGCCATGGTTCTGAGATTCATTCTCAGGGGCCGAGTGCGCCCAAGAACATCTCGGAATCTCAATTACACCGATAGCCTTCCGATGGTTAAGAAGCAGGCAACATCTGTTCAAGTGGCGATTAAGAGCTCGTGCCAGCGCGAACTACCCGATATTCCGTTCCATGTTCTAAATCACCGGCGGGAAAGCAACGCCTCGCTGCAGGTGGCTGATTACTGCTGCTGGAGCGTTTGCCGGAAGTGGGAACACGGAAACACCAATGCGTATCATCGGCTGAAGGTCAGGCTTGCTGCGACGGAAATATACCCCATGTCTTGATGGGACGGCAAGACTTATTACTAATTTCCAAAGGTAGACGTTCGAGAAAGGCAATGGCGCTGTTCGATCTTCAGTGACCCTTTCCTCCCAAGGCCAGCCCGCGAGAGCCTCAGTCGTAGCGCTCGAAGATGACCTGCTTCTTGTGCCAGCCAAAAGCGGCGAGGCGGTCGCGGACAGCCGAGACCATGAAGTTGAGCCCGCAAATGTAGGTGTAGATATCGAACTTGAGTTCGGAGGCGAGCAGGGTCGGGTCGACCTCCGGCTGATGCATCGGGATGCACAGCTTTGCGGCACGGTTCTCGATGCAGCGAGTCATGTGGTCTTGCACGTAGCCGCGCAGACCGGTCCAGTCGTCCTTGGCACGGCTGAGCGTGGGCAGGTAATGGAAGTTGGGCTTGCGCAGGGCAAGCGCTTCGAACTCAGCCTGGTAGTAGATGTCGGTCTCGTGGCGGGTGCCATAGACGAGCCAGATCTCCTTGCCATTGCTGCGGTCCGGGCCATCTTCAGGAAAGAGCCACTGAGTAAATCCGCGCATGGGCGCTATGCCTGTGCCGGTGGCGATCAAGATCGAGTCAGTGATGGGCTCTTTAAGGACGAAGTGGCCGTGCGGCCCGTGGACATGGATGGCGCCGCCGGGCTCAAGGTCGGTGAGGTCGGCAAGGTGGTTGGAGAAGAATCCGCCTTCGACGCGGTTTACGCATAGCTCAAAATGATTGCCGATTGGGGCAGAGGCTATGGAGTAGGCGCGCGTCTGCTGCTTGCCGTTAGGGTCCTCGGCCACGGCAGAGATGAACTGGCCGGGCGAGAATGGGAAGCTCTCCTGGCCCTCGACGACAAAGTCGAAGTGGTAGCACTGGGCGACTTCGGAGATGCACTTCTTACTTACAAGACGGGCGGTAGAAAGCTCACGTGCCAAGGCTATTCTCGCTGAGATGCAGGGATAGGCCCGAAAAAGAGGGCCATAGGCAGTATCGCCAGTGGGGACCCAACGTGGCAAGCTGACGGGGCGAACGGCGACCGCCGCCGCCTATAATGAACCGGGAGCCGGCGAGGATTGCAACCGGCTATTCAGTATTCAAATTGAGTTATTTGAGGATTCCATGGCCGCATTGCTTGAAGCCATTACCGTAAAGCGCAAGATGTATTTTGAGTTTGAAAACGCTCCGTATTACTGCCTGGACGCTGAAGTTTCAACGCCGACCGCGCGGGGCGGCCAAACGCTGGTTCGATTGAAGATGCGCAACCTGCTGACACAGGCCGTCTTCGACAAGACATTCAAGGCCGGGGACAGGTTCAAGGAGCCCGATCTTGAGACAGTGGAGGCGTCGTACCTCTACAGCGACACAGAGGGCTCGTACTTTTTGGACCAAGAGACGTTTGATACGCTTCGGCTCTCAGAGAGCATGATCGGAAACGCCCTGGACTACCTGGTTGAGGGCGCGATTGTGAAGCTGAACAAGTTCAACGGGAACCCGATTGGGCTGGAACTGCCGGAGAAGGTGGAGCTTGAAGTGACCTACACCGAGGCCGGCGCGCAGGGCGACACGAGCGGCAAGGTGACCAAGCTGGCGCGGCTGGAGACGGGCCTGGAGATCAAGGCGCCGCTCTACATCCAGGAAGGCGAGCGCGTGAAG
>PMXB01000141.1 GCA_003165935.1 Acidobacteriaceae bacterium
TAGCCCTCGCTGGTGCGCATGAGGCCGTAGATGAGCCAGGGCTGGCGGCCGAGCTCGGCGGTCATCCAACCGGCGGTGTTGGCGATGTAGGGCAGAGGAAAGCTGAGTAGCAAGGCCCAGAGGACCCAGCGCGCTGTGTGAAGCTTGCCGCGCCAGAGGAGGAATCCGGCGACCATCATGAGGAGGACAAACCATGTACCGAGTCCGGCCATGATGTGGTAGGCGTAGTAGAGCAAGGGCAACGCCGTGGGCCACTGGTCGCGGGGAATCTGGTCGAGGCCCTGGACCTCGGCCTTGGTGGTGCCGTAGATGAGGAAGCTCAATAGGTCGTTGACGACGATGGGATTGTCGATCTGGCCGGTTTCCTCGTTGGGCTGGCCGACAAGAACGACGCCGGCGCCGGTTTCAGTTTTGAAGAGGCCCTCCATTCCTGCGATGGCGGCGGGCTGGTTCTTGGCGACGAACTTGCCGTGGAGGTCTCCGGTGGGAAAGATGATGGCGATGGACGAGATGAGCCCGGCGATGACGCCGACCTTGAGGAAGATGCGGGCGAACTCAGTGCGGCGGCCTTCGAGCAGATAAAACGCGCCGACGGCGCTCATGACAAAGGAAGCCGTGACGACGGCGCCGGTCATGTTGTGCATGTATTGGAGCAGCGCCCAGGGATTGAGCAGGAGTTGCCAGAAGCTGGTGACTTCAAACTGGCCATTGGGGAGCCGGTTGTAGGCGACGGGATGCTGCATCCAGGCGTCGGTGACGATGATGAAGAAGCCGGATATCCAGGAGCCGACGAAAACCATCACAGCCGAAAACCAATGAAGACGCTTGGAGAGGCGATGTCCACCGTAAAGAAAGAGGCCGAGGAAAGCGGACTCAAGGAAGAAGCTGAAGACACCTTCCATAGCGAGCGGCTGGCCGATGACGCCACCGGAAAGACGCGAGAAGCGAGCCCAGTTGGTGCCGAATTCGAACTCCATGGGGATGCCGGTGACGACGCCGAAGACGAAGTTGATGCCAAAGATTTTTCCCCAGAAGCGGGCCGCCTGATCCCAAATTTCGTGGCCGGGACGAAGAGCAACTGTCTTGAGCACCACGATCAGCAGCGCCAGTCCCATGGTGAGTTGTGGGAAGAGGTAGTGGAAGGTGATGGTGAAGGCGAAGTGCAGACGATGAATCAGTTCTGCGGTCATGGAGGGTACTCCAGGGCGGTACTGTCTAGATTGTGCTCCCGCGAAAGCCGCCGCGGGTCCAATAGGTGGGAGGATTCATCAATGAAGAGGAGCAGAGCGCGGATGGTGAGCTTGATCTGCGGCTATTCTAGTCCAACATGTGATTTAAATCACAAGCAGTTGATGGGGTGAGAGAAGAGGATAAGAGGGCGGGGAACCCAGGGTTTGGGAAGGAATCCCAAGGCTGGCGAAGGCACTTCGAAAGGCTGGAGCTGCCTAAACTCCGGCATGCGGCACTCGCTCGATGAACTGGCCTGTGAGTGCTCTAGAATTCAGGTGAGGTTAACCGATGCGAACAGCGATCATTGGCGGGGGAATTGCGGGGCTGGCGGCTGCCTATGAGCTGGAGAAGGCGTGCGCGGCGGGGGCGGATGTGGAGTACACGCTCTTTGAGTCGCGGGATCGGCTGGGTGGATCGCTTTCGTCGGAGATTGTGGACGGGACGGTGCTGGAGCGGGGGCCGGATTCATTTCTGACGGAGAAGCCGGCGGGGGTGGAGCTGTGCCGGGAGCTGGGGCTTGGGGACCAACTGACGCCGTCGAACGATGCGGAGCGGAAGACATACATTCTGGTGAAGAACCGGATGGTGGCGCTGCCCGATGGGCTGATGTTTCTGGTGCCGACGAAGCTGGTGCCTACGGCGCTGACGCCGCTGTTTTCGATCAAGACAAAGATCAAGATGGGGCTGGAGTTGCTGCATCCGCCGCGGCCTACTGGGCTGCCGGATGAGTCTGTGGCGGCGCTGGTGTCGAGGCACTTTGGCGCAGAGGCAGTGGACCGGCTGGCGGACCCGCTGCTGAGCGGAATTTACGGCGGAGACGCTGGACAACTGAGTGCGCGGACAGTGCTGCCCAAGCTGGTGGAAATGGAGAGCGAGTACGGATCGCTGACGCGGGGTATGCTGGCAGCGCACCAGAAGATGGCGGCAAAGGCGAGAGAGGCCGCGCACAACAAGGGGAATGGCGGCGGCACGGGGAGCGGTGCGGCCGCGGGCGCACCACGGCCTGCGCGGACTATCTTCACCACGCTCAAGGGCGGGATGCAGCAGTTGGTGGACGCGATTGTGGCGAGGCTGAAACCGGGATCGGTGCGGATGGGGACAGCTGTGACTGGGCTGGTGAAGACGGCGGCGGGCTGGGTGGTAGAGGCCGGTGGAACAAGGGAGAGCTACGACGGGGTGATTGTCTGTTCGCAGGCGTGGGCGGCAAGTATGTTGTTGAGCGGTGTGGATCAGACGCTAAGCGATGGTCTGGCGGGGATTCCCTACTCTTCATCGATCACGTTGAACCTGGTTTATGACGAGAAGAAACTGCCTGCGTTGCCGGATGGGTTTGGGTTTCTGGTTCCGGCGAGCGAAGGGCGTGCGATGCTGGCCTGCACGTTTGTGCACCGGAAGTTTCTGGGACGGACGGCGCCGGGGAAAGCGGTGCTGAGGGCGTTTCTGGGCGGGATGAAGAATGAGGCGCTGCTTTCGGAGCCGGATGCGGTTCTGGTGGAGACGGCGCGGCGGGAGTTCAAGGAGATTCTGGGGATTACGGCGGAGCCGGAGCATGTGCAGGTCTCGCGCTGGCGGCGGGCGATGGCACAGTATGCTGTTGGCCACCAGGAGCGGGTGAAGCACATCCAGGAGCGGGTGGCAGAGCTGCCGGGATTGAAGCTGGCGGGGAATGCCTATGACGGGATTGGGATTCCGGACTGCATACGGCTGGGGCGGAAGGCGGCGAAGGAGCTGGTAGCGAGTCAGCAGGTCAGCGAGGCAGCGAGTCAGCCGGTTGGCTGAGATTGCGCGCAAGGCAATTCAGGCGGAACGGGCTCCCTCTTAAAAAAGCAGCCAGCGTCGAAAGGAAAAGACGTTGGAGCGTTTGTGATAGCTTTGCGCGCAAAGACCCGGCTCAATTTGCTCCCCAACGCGGGAATGAGGTGAGAGATCATTGCTTCAGTTCCGTATCGGTTCTTCCCTGTTTCATTTCTGCCCGAGTTTTGATTCTTCCGGCACAGAGCGCCGATGAACGGAAGAACTGAAGCCGGAGGGGTCGGTGGAGATTTCCGCGCCGATGCAATGGCTAACACCCGCCATTGCTCCCGAAGAGAAGAGAACGTTCAGGCGAGGAGGCGTCGCCTATGTTATTGATGTGGACCGGGAACCTGAGCGTGGGGGTCAAGGAGTTTGACGACGACCACAAGCGCCTTATCCGAATGATCAATGAGATGCATGGCATCATCCGGGACGGAAACTCGACCGGGAAGATCGAGGCAGAAGAGATCGAGATCGCGCTGCATCGGCTGGAGAACTACTTTCAGTACCATTGCCTCAAGGAAGAGGAGGCGATGGTAAAGGTTGGATTCAGCGGGCTCGAAGAGCACCGACAGGAGCATGCGCACTTTCTGGCAAAGGTTAGAGAAATGACGTCGCGATTCCGGGGGAGCACGGACCCCAAACACGCCAAAGAAATTGTGGACTTCATGTACGACTGGTTGACCTCTCATGTGCATGAGAACGATAAGAAGTACAGTTCCTGCCTTCGCGGCTACGAGATTGAATAGATGGCGCTCCGGTGCCGGCGGGTCCCCCAGAAGTCCCGGGCCATTCCATTCACGGGTGCGGCCGCACCGAGGATGGTGCGGTGATGTTTCGAGCTTGACCAACGGGATAATCGGGGAACAATTCAAAACCAGTTGAACTTTGTATCGAGCAAGTTCGTATTTATGGGTAGGGACAGGAGCGCTTCGCAAGAGGCCGGGTGTAGACTGGTGCCGCACTCAACAAATCTCATCAAATCAAAGGCTGGTCTCCGCTGAGACAAGCGAAAGGCAGATATGAAAAAGATCATTCTTGGGATATTCGCGATTACCGCCATGGCCGGTGCGATTTCGCTCACGGCTCAGACTCCGCCCGCGGCTCCGGCTGCGCCTGCTACTGCTGCGAGTGCGGCTGCGCTCCCGGCCCTGACAGCCGACGAGATTGTGAACAAACATCTGGAGGCCCTGGGCGGCAAAGACGCAATTGCCAAAGTGAAGACGATGACGACCGAAGCCACCATGCAGGTTATGGGACAGGACGCCCCGAGCACTTCGGTGGTGGTTGACGGCGTGGGGATGAAATCGGAGTCCGAATTCAACGGCATGAAGATTATTTCGGCCTACACCGACAAGGGTGGATGGATGGTGAATCCGATGGCTGGCGCGGCCGATCCGACACCGATGCCGGACGACCAATACAACTCAGGCAAGGCAGGAATCTATATCGGCGGGCCGCTCTATGATTACGCGGCCAAGGGAAGCACAATTGAGCTGACGAGCAAGGATGACAAGACGTATACGATCAAGCTCACCACGAAGGACAAGGTCGAGTATTCCTTTGGGATTGACGGGAAGACGTTCCTGCTGAACACCATGGCAACGACGGCACAGATGCAGGGCCAGTCGGTGACGCTGACGACCAGCTATTCGGACTACCGGAAGACGGATACGGGATTCATGGTGCCTTACAGCATCGGGCTGGATTTCGGCGGGCAGTTCCAGATCAGCATGACGGTGAAGAAGATTGAGCTGAACAAGACGATTGATGCGGCGATCTTTGCGATGCCGAAGGCGTAGAGCGGCCCAGGGGTTGTTGAAAGGCGCGCGACGCTGAAATTGGATGACCGCCCATTCATTTCGCACGAAACGCGAAATGAATGGAGCACAGCAAGTTTTCTTGAGATTCGGGCCTCGGTTCTGAAAAGGATCGAGGCCCGAAGTGCGTTTGGGGACGATTTTGCCCGGCAGGATTGGCGCTCAGGGAAGGATGGGCAGGATGAGGGCGGTGGGGTGTGCGGCGTCGTGGTAGATGGTCTGGGCGGCTTTGACGAATTCGGCGCTGTTGGCGGCGGATTTGCCGGTGTTGAGGTTGCGGTCGAAGCGGGGGAAGTTGGAAGAGGAGATTTCGAGACGGATTTTGTGGCCTTTGAGGAAGACGTTTGAAGTGGCGGCCATGTCGATGGTGAGTTTGTAGATCTGGCCGGGGACGAGGGGCGTGGGGGTGGTGTTGGAGTCGCGGTAGCTAGCTCTCAGGATGCCTTCAGAGATGTTGATGGCGCGGCCGTCGGGCAAGACGTCCACGAGTTTGGCGGTGAAGTCGGTGTCCACGGCGGCGGATGAGGCGTAAAGCTCGAGGGAGACGGGGCCGGTGACTTCAAGGTCTTTACCGAGAGGCAGGGTTGAGTAGACAAGGACATCGGGGCGGGCCTCGACGGCCTTTTGATCGCGCGGGCCGCCGGGGAGATGATCACCGTCGCAGCAGAGCGGGCCGCCGACGGTGGGGACGGGATTGGCGGGGTCGTAGGTGAAGTGGTCTGTGCCCTCTAGAACGACCTCCATCGGTGGGGTCCAGAGAATGCCGTCGCCTGCGGCACTGTTGGCATTGCTGCCCGAGTGCAGGAAGTATCGCGTTGGCTTGGATTCGGACGGGGGCCAGGCGGAGAAGCTTTGCCACTCGTTTTTGCCCATGGTGAAGACTTTGACGGGGTGGGCGGCGTCGGCGAACTGGTTCTGCTTGCCGAGGAAGAGGTAGTCGTACCACTCGAGGACGTATTCGTTCTCGTCGAAGAGGGCGTCGGGGCCGAAGTCGACTTCGCCGATTTTGCGGCCCCAGCCGGAGTGTCCGCCGATGGCAACGACGAGGCGCTGATTGGCGCGGGCGGCGGGGTTGGCGGCGTGATCGCGGAGGCCCATGTAGTTGCGCAGAGAGCCCTGGAGGAAGATGTCGTACCAGGCGGAGATGGTGAGGGCGGGCACCTGGATGTTCTGGTAATTTTCTTCGATGGACCACTTGCGCCAGTAGTCGTCGTAGGAGGGGTGGGTGGCCCAGTCGAGGAAGTAGGGCGCGAGGTCGGCGGTGGTGGCGGCTCCTTCTTTCGGCGTGCCGACGTTGAAAACGGGGAATTGGGTGAGTGGCAGGACGGGCGCGCCGACGAGGGCGTTAATTGCGGTGGGTGGTGGGAGGGTTTCGTGGTGGCGCAGGGCCGTGTCCTGTACGAGGCCGCTGGTCCAGGACTCGTTGAACCACTGCTCGAATGCGCCGCCCTGGTAGGTCCAGTTTTCGTGGTAGTTGGAGGCGGTGACGATGGGACAGATGCCGGCGAGGTGGGGCGGTTTGCCGATGGCGGCGAGCATCTGGGTTGCGCCGACGTAGGAGCCGGAGAACATGCCGACTTTTCCGTTGGAGTGAGGCAGGGCGGCGGCCCATTCAACGGCGTCGTAGCCGTCGTCGGTTTCGTGCTTGAAGGGGTACCACTCGCCCTCGGAGGTGTAGCGGCCGCGGACGTCCTGAGCGACGACCATGAAGCCGTGCTGGACGGCTTTGGGGCCAAAGGCGGCGAAGCCGTCCTTGTTGTAGGGGGTGCGGACGAGGAGGACGTAGAAGGGACCATCACCGGCGGGGCGGTAGACGTCGGCGAGGAGGGTGACGCCGTCGCGGGTTTTCATGGGGACGTTTTTTTCGATGACGATGGCGGAGGGGACGATGTCGGATGCGGGCTGGGCGGCGGCGATGAGAGAAGCAGCGGCAAGGGCAGCGAGGCAGAAGAACTTTTTGAGCATGGGAACTCCGGGAGATTGAGGACGGGGAAATTGTACAGGGACCGAGGGACCGGGGGTCTGAGGGACTAGCGACTAGGGACTAGGCACTAGGCACTAGGCACTAGCGAGACAGTGACGCACGGGCTTAGGCTGGCAAGGGGGAATTATCCACAGAGGGGATATGGTTTTCCCTAGGGCGGCGGGAGCGGGGGTTGGGCGACAATGGTGGATTGGAATTATGGACTGGAGAGACGCGCCGTGGTTGGAAGGTTGGAGCTGATTGTGGGGCCGATGCGGAGCAACAAGACTGCGGAGCTGCTGCGGCGGATTGAGATTCGGCGACAGTATGCCAAGCAGGACGTACTGCTGCTGAAGCCGAGCGCGGACACGAAGGCCGCATCGGGGCTGGTGGAGAGCCGGAACGCGAACGGGTGCGGAAAGATGGAGGCGGTGGAGTTTCCGTATGCGGACGTGTGGTCGGCGATGCCGATTCTGGAGGAGCGGGAACGGCGCACGGGCAAGCGCATCGAGTGTGTGGCGATGGACGAGGGGCAGTTCGTCGCGGACTTGTTTCTGTTTACGAAGAGGCTGCTGGAGAGCGGGCACGACGTGATGGTGAGCGGGCTGGAGCTGGATTTTCGCGGGATGCCGTTTGGCGAGATGCTCGACCTGAACTGGCTAGTCAGGATGTATGCGGGAAATATTACCGAACTGGTGGCGTATTGCAGTTGCGGAGCGAAGGCGCTGTATCCGCAGAGGCTGATTGACGGGAAGCCCGCGCCGTACGATAGCCCGATCATCATGGCGGGGGACAACTATGAGCCGCGGTGCGGGGAGCATTTTGTGTTGCCGGGGAAACCGCATTGAGGCAGCGAGTTAGCAGGTCAGCAAGTTAGCAGGTCAGCGGGTCAGCAGGTCAGCAGGTCAGCAAGTCAGNNGCGGCGATGGCTCCGCTGGCGCCGAGGACGGGGACGGTGGAGTAAGGGTCGCCGATGACTTGGGCAAACATGGCGACGAGGCCGCCGGCCAGATAGAAGAAGAGAAATCGGAACGAACCCATCGCGTCTTCGATGGCGGGGCCGAAGGCCCAGAGATAGATCATGTTGCCGATGATGTGGAGCCAGCCGCCATGCATAAACATGGAGGT
>PMXB01000362.1 GCA_003165935.1 Acidobacteriaceae bacterium
GCGATGGAGATGATTCTCCACGGTCAGCGCATCGCCACCAACGGCGACGTGCGGCTGATGCCAACGCCCGAGCAGTGGGACCTGGTGGCAACACTCAAAGGACGCCACGCCGATAAGCAGAACAACCGGCTCACTGCCGACCTTGCTTTTCCGGCCTTTGATTTGAGCTACACCGTTGAAGTCGCTGCCGAACCAGGCGGAGTGAAGGTCAGCGTGAATCTGGACAAGCCGCTGGCGCAGAGACTGGTCGGGCGGGCGGGCTTCAACCTGGAGTTCCTGCCCTCGATCTACATGGGCAAAGCTTACCTGGTGGACGGAAACCGAGCAGGCATCTTCCCGCGAACGCCGAACGATCCAATGGTCAAGGTATTGCCGCTGGCTGACGAACCGAAAAAGGCGTACTACCTGGAGGACTGGGATAAGGCCAAGGGATACACTCAGCCGCTGCCGTTTGCCCAGGGCAGGAGCATCACCCTTGGGGTAGACGACGCGCTGGCCCGGGTCAACGTAAAGTCAGAAACGGCCGACCTCATGCTGTTCGATGGACGCAACCGCGCGCAGAACGGCTGGTTTGTGTTGCGGTCGCTGATTCCCGCGGGCAAGACGACAGGCGCAATCGTATGGCACATCCGGCCGGATGTGATTCCGAACTGGACGCGGCCGCCGATGATCGCGCACAGCCAGGTGGGTTATGCGCCGGGCTTCTCGAAGGTAGCCGTAATCGAACTCGACCCGAAATACGACGGTCCGAAGACTGCCAAAGTGCTGCGCCTGATGGAGGACGGATCCTACAAGCAGGCTTTTGAAGGCCCGATCACGCCTTCAACGCCGTGGCTGCGTTATGTCTATTCAAAGTTCGACTTCACCCCGGTCAAGGACCCTGGCCTTTACGTCATCGAGTACGCAGACCAGCGCACCGCGTCGTTCCCCATCTCCAACGATGTTTACGCGCACATCTGGCAGGACAGCCTGGACCATCATCTTGCGGAGCAGATGGATCACGTTTCCGTACGCGAAGGCTATCGCNNGACGGATGGAATCAGGCAACGGCAACCGACGGGAAGTATAAAGGCGGCGATCACATTCCGGGGATGAACGTGGGCGGCTGGTATGACGCCGGCGACTTCGACCTCGAGGAGCCTGCGCAACTGAGCGTGATTCAGAGCCTGGCCCTGGCCTATCGCGAGTTTCATCTCGACTACGACGAACTTTCCGTGGATGAAGTTGCCCGNNGAGATGCACCGTCCCGATGGCGTGCCCGATACGGTCGAGCAGGTCAAGCACGGCGCGCTTCTCATCCTGGCGCAGTTTCACAATATCGGTCACGCCATCCGCGGCACGCACGAGCCGGACCTGCGCCAATACACGCACCTGGGCGACGGTGCGTCGAAAACCGATGGCCGCATCTATGACCCGAAACTCGGTGCGAACGAAGTGAAGGGCGACTACTCCGGCAGGCCGGACGACCGCTGGATCTTCACGTCAAACAACCCATACTTCCAGTGGAACGCCATTGCGGCGCTGGCTGCGGCGGCCGATACGCTGAAAGGCTGGGACGATCCGTTAGCGAAAGACTGCCTTGAAACCGCGATCAAGGCATGGAACGACGAGAAGGCTCACCCAACGCCGAATCCAATGCGTGGCGGAGCCGGAACGGGAGCTGCTCCCGGAGGTGGCGTGCTGGCTGCCTCTCAGGGCGCGGTATCTGGCGCACCAGGCGGTCCTGGGTTACAAGGCAGCTCAGGCAATTCGGCAAGCCCTGCCTCAACGAGCGCACCCGCAGCTCCGGCGGCCGCCTTTGGCCGTGACGGATTTGGTGTCGGACAGGACTGGGCTGCGGCTCTGGAACTCACCATCGCCACCCACGGCGCAGAGCCCTACAAGTCCCGTCTCCGGGAGTTGTTCCCCCAGATGGTCACCCCTCAGCAGATGGGTTTTCGTGGCTGGACGGCGGTCCGGGCATTGCCTTATCTGGACCCCAGCGCGAAGGATCAAATGCGTGAAGCGGTGAAGACATACATGGCGTCTCTCGACAAGCAGTTAAACGCCACGCCTTTCGGTGTGCCCCCGAGCCTGGGCACATGGGGTGGATCGGGCGCCGTGGTGGACATGGCCATACGGATGTACTTCCTGCACAAGGCGTTTCCTGATCTTGTGGGCCCGGAATACACACTTCGCGCCGTCAATTACATCCTCGGCACTCATCCGGTCTCCAGCACTTCGTATGTAGCCGGCGTCGGAACGGTCTCGAAGACGAAGACCTACAGCAACAACCGCGCCGACAACTCTTACATTCCGGGCGCAGTGATTCCGGGATACATCATCATCAAGCCTGATTTTCCGGAGTGCATCGACGACTTCGGATTCCTCTGGTTCGAGGATGAAGCCGTTGTGGCCGGATCGGCAAACTGGGTTGTGGCCGGCAACGCCGCGGACGCGATTATCAAGGAATCGAAGTAGATCGCGTACTCCAGCGCCGCGGAGAATGTGCGGCGAGAATCCTTGTCTGCAGTTTTGCTCTCTGCCATCAGCCCATTTCGTCCCGGACTGGTCAATGTGCCCAACCAACAGGCGACCCGATGCGGATCGGAAGTTAGCCATGCCCCTGGACCAATCGCAGGCGCTCTACCCGGGCTCCACGACGCGGAGCGACCGGCTGTTACCAGATTCACGCTCAGCGAGTCAGCCGTTGAAGCAGTCTCTACCGACGGGGACATAAGGACCGGGACAAATTGCCATTTGCCATTCACTGCGCGATACTGTTTCAGGTTGGCCTTGCGGCCGACCGATTTACCATCCATTTACTATCCACGCTTTCTGGACGGATTAAGGTCCTCGATGCTGGTGGATCAGGCTTAACCGGGAGTTTCCGCTTTTTGCATCGGTTTTTGTACGAGTTCCGGCCTGTATGGTTAGTAACCTGGATAGTAA
This sequence comes from Acidobacteriaceae bacterium, assembly GCA_003165935.1. GTDB lineage: Bacteria > Acidobacteriota > Terriglobia > Terriglobales > Acidobacteriaceae > Telmatobacter. Next base: position 2,932 of record PMXB01000362.1, read on the forward strand.
GCCCAAGCCAATCGCGTAAGTGATTGACTTTAAAGGGCGGGAGTAGTTCAGTGNNGTCTCCCGCTCCATAAAATCAATGGTTTACGGAGAGACCACTAATTCTCTGCTCCATTCCTGCTCCGTTTGTTTTCAACTCCGTGCTAACTTATTGAAAACGAGCAATTTATCCGATGCTCAGCCTGCTCCGTTTAACGACAATGGCGTGCCTTGAGATAAAGCCGCAGGAATCAGGCTCCTACTCGGATTCTGAGCCCAATGAATGCCAGCGCGGTAGAAGCAGCGGCTCAATTTCG
>PMXB01000258.1 GCA_003165935.1 Acidobacteriaceae bacterium
AGGTCGGGGCGGAGCTGGCCCTCAATGGTGCTGACGATGTGCATGACGTGGGAGTAGCGCTCGACGAACATGAGGCGATCGACTTTGACGCTACCGAACTCGCTGACGCGGCCCACGTCGTTGCGGCCGAGGTCAACGAGCATGACGTGTTCGGCGCGCTCCTTCTCGTCGTGCATCATTTCGTCGGCGAGGCGCTGATCTTCTTTCTCGTTTGTGCCGCGGGGGCGGGTACCGGCGATGGGACGGTATTCGACGCGATTTTTGTTGACGCGGACGAGGAGTTCGGGGGATGAGCCGGCGAGCTCGATCGGAGGCGGTGCCGTGGGCACCTTTGATTTTCTGGACAGGCTTTTCGCGGATTCCGCAGCGCCCAGCGGGCCGTCGGGGGCGAAGCGCAGGAAGAACATGTAGGGAGAGGGATTGACGGCGCGGAGGGCGCGGTAGACCTGGAAGGTGTCGACTTCGGGCTCGACATCGAAGCGCTGGGAGAGGACGGTTTGGAAGACATCTCCGGCGGCGATGTAGGCTTTGGTTTTTTCGACGGCGGCCAAGTAGGATTTCTTGGCGGTGCGGTGGCGGACCTTGAGCTTGCCGGAGGATTTTGGGCGTTTGATTGCGGGGAGGGCGCGGGTGAGAGTGCGCTCGAGTTTGTCGAGTCGGCGGATGGCTCGCTCGTATGCCTGGGCGGGTGGGGTTTTGGTGACGTCGGCGGTCTCGACGAGCCAGATCTGCTTGCGGACGTGGTCGAAGGCGAGAACTTCGTTGAAGAAGAGAAGGCAGGCGTCGGGTACGCCAAGTTCGTCGGCGGCGAGGACGGGGAGGCGCTCAATCTGACGGACGGCGTCGTAGGAGAAGAAGCCGACGGCTCCGGCGGTGAATGGGGGTAAGCCGGGCAGGCGGGCGGGTTTGTGGCCGGAGAGGGCCTGGCGCAGGACGTGGAAGATGTCGTCCTCGAGGCGGGTGGTCTTGCGGCCCTCGGTGATGGTGACGTTGCGGCCGCGGGCGACGATGCGCTTGAAGGGCCGTAGTCCGATGAAGGTGTAGCGCCCAACCTGCTCGCCGCCTTCGACGGATTCAAGGAGGAAACACTCGCGCTCGGGCCAGGCGGCGCGGAGGAAGGCGGAGACGGGCGTTTCGAGGTCGGCGGCGAGGACGCGGCAGACGGGGACCAGCGTGTGGTCCGTGGCCAGGGCAAGGAAGTCCTTGCGAGAGGGCAGGATGGGCTTGGCAGTCACAGGCTCCAGTGTAACGAAGAGCAGTGAACAGTGGACAGGGAAGGCAGCCGCCAACTCCCAGCTTTTAGCTGTCAGCTTTTAGTCTTTAGGTCTCAGCTCGCGGGTTGCGCTGGACGCGTTGGGGTTTCGGGTGCGGTTGCGGGGCTGCAGTTTTTCAGGTGATGGTTGAGCGGGTGGTTGTTGTCGTCAGGCCGGGGTTCCTGGACGGGTAGACGACAGTGGCCAACCTGCCGGTAGATGTCTGTCCTCGTTGACTGCCTTGGACCGCCTATACCGGAGACGATTTGGCTGGATTTGAGGGTTTTCGTGGACTGGCCGAGCCTTTTGGCCTGCTGTGACCAGGCTCGGGCATTCGATCAAGCAGGATTGCGTTCAACAGAGACTTGTGAACCTTGATGCGTCCGTTGTATTCGATAAACCCGAGNNCTGATCGACCAGATCGGCCTGAGCCCTCATACTGCGCTCCAGCAGGAACTTCAGGAAGAGTTCTGAGAGACTATGCTCCTCATGCATTACATGGATCATCTCTTCCCGGCTGATTCTGAGAGCGGTGCATGCGGTAATGGCAGTGGCTGTGGACAAACGCAGTCCTGCGGCAGCCGCAAGCGCCCCTTCTCCTACAAATTGACCTGAGGAGACCAGAGTGATGGTAGCTTCCTTGCCGGCTGAGGAAACGACCGTGACTTTTGCACGGCCCTCTTGCAGATAGAAGACGGAGTCGGCAGGATCTCCCTGGGAAAAGAAGGCATCTTTGGGCGCCAATTGGACGATTCTGCGGCCCAGGCCGGCGTGGGCAAGGAAGGCTGCGAGATCGAATTCAGGCTTTTCCAGCTTAACCATTCAGGGTCCTCCTTCCGATTGCGGCCCGTGCGGCGTGGCCACTGGAGGGGGAGCTAACACAGGGACCCTTGGTGACCAGAGCAGGTGCGCGATCCGCAAAGGATCATTTCCCTGATGATATTCCAGACTCTTGTAGCTGACTATACGCCTGCCGGAGGAGTGCTGATCTGTTTTGCTCAACATTTTGTGGGTTATTTCAAGTATTTTGATGACGCAAGAAAAGATGGAGTCAGCCGAAGCGCCAGGGCCTCGCCACAAATGCATGAGGCGAGGGAGTAATATTTCGTCAGACGCCTGAGGCTGCAGGCGTGCCGTAGCATGGAAAGAAAGAACGGAGCCGATGCTTTCTCCCAAAAAGACACGTGATTTAGCCCGCAGCCTGATTGCTCGCGAGGCCGACGCGAGTGCGTCGCCCCTGCAAACCCAACTTGCAACTGTTCGCGTGTATGAGAAGTTACGCCGGCAACTCGCCGCACCCGTGGGAATTGACGGCTTTCAGGCTCTTGCTTCCCGTGCTTTGGCTCTTGCCAGGTCGGAATCTCCCCAACTCACGGCGGTGCAGGTTACCGCGAATGGCAGCTTGCACGGTCTCGGCGAAGTTGAATCTCAGACAAGCGCTCATGAGGATGGCGAGGCGGGAATCATTCTGATTGCGCAGTTGCTCGGGCTGTTTCTTACCTTCCTGGGCGAGGCAACGACGCTGCGATTGATTGAAGATTTGCGCCTTCAGGTTGACGCCAGTCCAGACGCGGCGGCGGCGGCAGCGAACGCGACAGACACGGCGGCCAACGGACCGGCAATGGCTGCCGCTTTCGAGGACCTCCTGCTGGAAATCGATCGGCTGAGGAGTGTGGGCGAGCGAATTGAAATCCTGGCGAACAAGCATGCCGGCATGGCTGATGGGCTTGTGAGTGTTGCGGGAAATATTCGCAGTATTGCCACTGTTTTGGACATTTTCACGCTCATCAAAAGCAAGGCTGGCGGCTCGCAGGAAGACGCGCCGCTCCCGCAAACGAATGGCTATCTGAATTGATTACCGCCGACGCCGCATCCAGATCGGCTCGGGATGACGAGCGTCCAAACCGCGAGGGGCGACTGCGAAACGCCCGAGTAGCAACCCCGATGCTGCTGCGGAGCGGATAGCATGAATTGAGATCTTCCACTTTGAACGATGCTGGTTTGAACATGACGGCTGTTCCAACAATGCGAGATCTAGCCCATCGTCTTATTGCGTACGAAGCCGGTGGGGGCAAGCCCACCGAGTCGATGGAGTCCTCGACCCTGCGCGTCTATGAAAAGCTGCGCCAGAGTCTTGGTGAATTTGTAGGAGTCGCCGGTTTTCAATCGCTGGCTTCGCGAGCGTTGACGCTGGCCAAGCCGGAGGCTCCCAGTCTTAGTGCGGCTCGGGTTGACCTGGATGGAACTCTACAGGGCGTGGGCAAGATTGAAACTCAGATCGACATGGACAAAGATCGCCCCAGCGATGGGGAAATCATTCTCATCGCCCGCCTGCTTGGCCTGCTTCGCATCTTCCTTGGCGAAGCCCTGACACTCAGCCTGCTGCGTAATTCGTGGCCAGGCGAAATCTTTGACGATCGCAATTCCGAGAACGGGAGATAAACGTGAGCACCCAAGACAAAGTGAAGATCAACAAACTGACCACCGGAGTTCCGGGCCTCGACGAAATTGTGGGTGGCGGTCTCCCGGAATTCTCGTTCAACATCATCGCGGG
>PMXB01000125.1 GCA_003165935.1 Acidobacteriaceae bacterium
CCGCAGTGCAGCCGCAGTCGCGGAATGCACCTGCGCCGAAGAAGAAGGCGAAGAAAGCACCAGCGTCGCAGACAGCTCCCGCTCGGTAGCTTTGCGAGAGACGGGAAATCATAACCAGGGCCGGCAGAGCCGCAACGGAAAGCTGCTGTCGGCTCATTCACATCACGCAAGGAGAGACGCGATGAAGCGTAAGGGTCCTGTTAACCCTGGTGGCAGCGCTGCTGTATGTGAGCGTCGGCAGCGCGCAGCAGGATCCCATCCTCGCAGTGAGAAAGATAGTGGGCATCAAAGCCGACGTGATGGGTTACACGCAGGGGAGCGGCCTCAGAGATCAACTGCAGCAGTATGGATCCGTCGGCACCGCGAATGCCAACATGTTCGCCAAGTTCGGCCCCCCCAGTTAGGATCCGCGGAAGGATCGAGTGGCGAAGCCAAGGAGCTAAGCAATGCCCGAGTCAGCGGTCAGCCATGTTGTGGAAAAACTGAAAGAACGACCTGACCACGCCGCACAGCCTCGATCGCACACTGAAGAAGTGATCGAGATCATCGAAGCCGTCGTGCTCGCCCTCGTGGCCCTTGCGACCGCCTGGAGCGGATATCAGGCGGCACGATGGGATGGTCATCGGGCGCAATTCTATGCAGAATCGGACAGACTGAAAGTCGACGTGGAGGAGTTGAATACCCTCGCTGGGCAGGAGCGCCTCTACGACATAACCACGTTCAATTCGTGGATTGCCGCGAAAGCCGGAGGCAACAAGAAACTGGCGGCCATGTTCGAGAGCCGCTTCCGCGACGAATATCGTGAAGCCTTTAGTGCCTGGCTCAACACCGATCCTTTCAACAATCCCAAAGCCCTGCCGGGGCCGGTGTTCATGCCGGAATACCGAAACGCGAAACGGGAGGAGGCTAAGCGGTTGAACGTCGCAGCGCAGGCTATCGTTGAACAAGGTACACATGCCGGGGACATGGGAGACCACTACGTGCGCATTACTGTGTTGTTGGCAACCGTCCTGCTGTTCACCGCGATCGGACAGCGTTTCCGGGTCACCAGCGTCCGGACAGGGCTATTAATCACAGCGTTTCTGCTCCTATGCATTCCGATGTGGAATCTCTTCACGTTGTGGCGCACGCAGTAAGGTTACGCACCAGAGATCGCCTGAGTAGCAGATCACAAGGGGCAGTGCATACGGGAAAGAGATGTTGCCGCCCTAAACAGAAAGGATGACTTATGATTCGCCTAGTTCGCGAGCTAATTCGTCCATACCGCGGCCAATTGGCCATCATCCTGACCGCCATGCTGGTTGAGACCGCGATGAGCTTGGCCGGTCCATGGCCGCTGAAGATCATCATCGACAACGTGGTTGGTAGTCACAAAATGTCACCCTGGCTCGACCACCTGGTCCGTCCCATGCTGGACGGGGGCGGCAAATTGCAGGTCGCCGGGCTGGCGGCGCTGGCGTTCGTAGTGATTGCGCTGCTGGGCGCTATCGCGACTTACATTGACAACTACTACACGGAAAGCGTCGGGCAGTGGGTGGCCAACGATCTGCGGATGCGCACCTATCATCATCTTCAGCGCCTCTCGCTCGGCTATTACGACACTCACCAGACCGGCAATCTGCTGAGCACGATGACCACCGATATTCAGACCATTCAGGGCTTCGCCTCGTCTTCGACGCTGAATATTCTGGTTGACCTGCTGACCATCGTCGCCATGCTCGGTCTGATGTTCTGGCTGAACTGGGACTTCACCATGATCGCGGTTGGAGTTACGCCCTTCCTGCTGTTCTTCGTATCGCGATTCAAAAAGGCGGTGAAGAAGGCGACACACCNNGAAATCGTCGCTGTGGTGCAGCAGGGCCTGGAATCCATGCGGGTCGTGAAGGCCTTCGGACGCCAGGACATGGAGCAAGACGAATTGAAGGAAGTAAGTCAGGCTACGGTTAGTGCTGCTCTGGCCGCCCGCCGCGTGAAGTCGATGCTCTCGCCGATAGTAGCGGTTACCGTCGCCTTATGCACGGCGATTGTGCTGTGGCGAGGAGCCGCACTCATCCTAGTCGGAGCGATGACGGTTGGCGCACTCACCGTTTATCTGTCCTATCTAAGCAAGTTCTTCAAGCCGGTCAAGGACCTCGCCACCACTACCAACGCGATTGCGCAAGCCGCGGTTGGCGTCGATCGCATCCGCTCAATCCTTGACACCGACTCGATCATCGCGGAGCGCGACGACGCCATCGAGCCTCGCTTTATCAAGGGCGACATTGTTTTCGACCACGTGGCTTTTGGCTATTCCGTGGATGCCAAAGTGCTTGGAGACGTCAGCTTCCATATCAAGCCGGGTCAGTTGGTGGGAGTGGTTGGACCAACTGGCAGCGGAAAATCCACGGTCGTCAGCCTGATTCCACGGTTCTACGATCCGACTGCCGGCAGGGTGATGATCGATGGCCATGATGTATGCGATTACAAGCTTAATGGGTTACGAGATCAAATCGGCTACGTTTTGCAGGACACGGTGCTCTTTCGCGGAACTATCCTGGAGAACATCGCCTT
>PMXB01000055.1 GCA_003165935.1 Acidobacteriaceae bacterium
GCAGGCTATGTTTGAAGACTCTACCTTTGAATCGCAGGGCAGGATTCGTACGCGCAGCAAGAGGTGGATGGTTGCGGCGCTTGGGTTCAACGGGTCCATTCTGGCGGCGTTGATCGTGATTCCCCTCATTTACCCTTCGGCGTTACCGATGCAGCCGCTGCCTTATCTGATAGCGGCGATGCAGCCGCCAAAGGGCCCACAGCCATTGCGACGTCAACCGGCGGAACAAGCTGCGACGAACGCGGTGAAGAATATTCTGGATCCGTTTCAGGCGCCACGAAGGATTCCGCCATCGATCTTCATCGCGAGTTCTCCGGAGCCGAGAGACATCGTCGGAATACCGGGCGGCGATCCGAGACTCGACGGCAACACGCCCGGAGGGGTAGGGGAAGACACCTTCCACCACAGTGCTCCGGCCGTCCATTCCGAGCCGAAGGTGGTTCATGTCTCAACGGGGACCGAAGAAGGACTGATTGTCTTCAAGACGATTCCGCAGTATCCAGTGATCGCGAGAACGATGCATGTGGACGGGACGGTGGTGTTGGCGGCGACGATCTCGAAGGCTGGAATGATTGAGAATCTGCGGGTGATGAGTGGGCCGGTGATGCTGCAACAGGCGGCGGTGGACGCGGTGAAGACGTGGCGGTATCGGCCTTACATGCTCGATGGCCAGCCGGTAGAGGTGGAGACGAGCGTGAACGTGGTGTTCCGGATGCAGCGGTAAATGCAGCGAGTCAGCGAGCCAGCAAAGCGGTGCGTTGGCGAGCCGGCAATGCGCTCACTTGTGGATTGTTCTCAATTGCTCGGGGGCGTCGCTTCGGCTGAGTTTGGATCGAAGACGGCGTCCCTCAGGGGCTAAAGCCCGTGTCAGTCTTGCGGGGTATATGGCCCGGCTGAACAGCTTGCCGAAAAAGTTCGAAAGAAAAGCGAATTCGTCGAAGGATGGGTTAGCAAGGGCTAAAGCCCGACTCATTCTGNNAGCCGTGCCGTTGTTACAAAGCCGCTTGGTTGAGTTTTTCAGCAAGCTGTAACGCCGCGCCGTTGTTACAAAACATGCGACGACTTGAGTTTTCAGTAGGCTGTGAAGTAGTGCTCTTCCAATGAAGGTACATGTGAAGGCCTCAAATTCGAGGGGATGCATCCGGCTTGGCTGGCGCGGGCCTCGCCTCATCGGCGACAATCCTGAGTGCCATGACAAACCTTTCTCGCCGCGATTTTCTTGTGACCGCCTCTGCCGCCACGCTTGCCACCGCTGGGCTTTCTGCAACCGAATTGTCTGCGACCAACTTGGCCGCTGCCACTGCGCCGACGCGTGAGCGCGTCTTCGTCGGGTCGAATGGCGCTGATGGAATTCTGGCCTACGACTGGGATGGGGCGACGGGAGAGCTGACGGCGGCGGGCGTTGCCGCGCGGCTGACGAATGTGGACTGGATCGTGTATTCGCACGACCGGAAGTTCATGTATGCGGCTTCGGAGGTGGACTCATTCATCGGCCAACCGACAGGCGGAGTGGCGAGCTTTGTTGTCGATGACGGAAGGCTGCTCCCGGTAGCGCAACGGAATTCGGCAGGGAAGGGAACCTGCCATATCGCGCTGGATAAGACAGGCAAGGTGCTGGTTTCGGCAGACTACGGCGGCGGGAGCGCGGCGTCGTTCCAGGTGGCGGGCGGATCGCTGAGCCCGGCGGTGTGGACGGATCACTACACGGCGCATGGGCCCAATGTGGATCGGCAACAGACGGCGCACGCGCATTTCGCGTCATTCTCGCCGGATAATCGTTTCGTTTATGTCAATGACCTGGGCGGGGATTGCATACACATCTACGCGCTCGATGCGGAGACGGCGAAGCTGACGCCGGCGGGGACATACAACGCGAAGCCGGGGGCGGGTCCGCGGACGCTGCATTTTCATCCCAACGGCCACACGGCTTACTCGGTGAACGAACTGGTGAGCGTGGTGGACGTGCTGGAGTGGCACAAGGAAGACGGCAGCCTGAGCGTGGTGAACCGGATACGGATGCTGCCCGAGGACTACCACGGGATTACGCGGGCTTGCGACACAGTGATCTCCAGGGATGGGCGGTTTGTGTACTTTGCAAATCGGGACAAGGACTTTCTTTATAGCTTCCATGCCGATGTGAAGACGGGAGCGCTGACGCCGATGACGCGGTCGAACTGCGGGGGAAAGATTCCGCGGAACTTTGTGCTGGATCCGACGGAGCGGTGGATGCTGGTGGCGAACCAGGATTCGGGCTGGATCAGCGTGTTTGCGCGGAACCCGGAGACGGGTGTGTTGGCCGAGACGGGGAAGAACTTCGCGGCCGGTACGCCGATGTGCATTCTGTTTTAAAGGCAGCTTTCAGGTCTCAGCCTTCAGCTTTCAGCTTGCGCAGGTCTCAGAAGCGAGATCCGTGCGCGTGTCTTTTGCAGGGGCTAAAGCCCAATGCCCTTTTTCGGATGTGCTTTCGGCACGACTAAACAGCTTGCTGAAAAAGTCCGAACGAAAAGCGAATCCGGCGAAGGAGGGGTTAGCAGGGGCTAAAGCCC
>PMXB01000110.1 GCA_003165935.1 Acidobacteriaceae bacterium
TCCTCAGAACGGTTGGCATTGAGCAATCCTAGCATAAAACCAAAGCGGTTGGGTTTTTGCGGGAACGAGATACCTCCTATGGTGCGACCGCGAATGTTGAGGAAAAGGGGCCGCAATGGATCCTCAGACGCTGGTGGCGATGGCCCTGGGAGGTCGGCCGCCTTTTGCGCCGTTGATTTTGGAGGCGCGGCGTTTGGCGTCGGATTTTGCGCTACCGCCCTTGCGGCCTAGCTGGGCCATCCAGCGGCGATTGCCGTAGACGCCTTCGATGAGCGCGGGCACGTAGAGATCAACNNATTGGCAGCACAAGGCGGCGGCCATTTGTAAGTTCAACGATGAGCAACCTGAGGGTGGGAATGTGCTCGACGCTCTTTGCAAGCGGGCCGACTTCACGCTGCTTTGCTGCCTTCAGCGCGGCGTCGATTTCAGCGTCTGTGGTTGCAACTCTGTGCTCAGCCATGATGTTTCTCCCAAAGTTGAACGAGCAAGTCAAAGTGCCGGGCACCCACCGCGAGAACGTGACGGACATCGGAGCGGCTTGCGTCTGCTGGACGGATCGGGTCTTTTCTGTTTGCCAGCGCTACGTCGCCGTCTGGAAGCAGATCGAGGATGACTTCGACTTCGGCATAGAATCCATGAACATGCCTTGGCTCATGGTATAGACGACGAAGCGAATGCCTTCGAGCCGGATTGAGCCCATCGAGCCTCAGTTTAACCTAAACCGCTTGGGTTCATGAGATCTTGGGGTCGGCGAGACATCGGTTCTGCCTCGTTCGACCGTCAACCAAAGCACTAACTGACGCCGACCTTGTAGCGGGGCCAGTGGGCGCGGGGGGTTTCGTGGTCGATGACGGGTTCGGCGTCGCACTCGACTTCGATTACTGTGGCGGGCTGGTCGGGTGCCTGGAGCGGGATGCCGAGGAGCAGAAGGGTGCGGCGGAGGACGTCGATTTGGAGGAAGGTGCGGAAGTTGCCGATGTGGCCGTAGTCGTAGACGGTGGGGCCGCAAGCGTACATGCGGAGGGCGGGGCCGCCCTCAGGGACGAGGGTGTCGATTTGTCCCGTTAGGGTGTTGAAGAGACGGAGAGGCATGAAGGGAAATGGACCTTTTCGATTGTAGCAACTGCCGAGCAGGGGCATTGCTTGCAGCGGTGGCCTTCGGCGGGCCCACGCTTAGTGGGAAAGCGCGGGGCGGCGGTCGGGGACAACGAGAGGTGTGCAGAAATCTTTAACAACCCATAACTGAAGGCTTCACGGTGCTCGTTGGCAGATGGCCAATTGACCCGTGTAGCCTTGTTCCATTGCAGGTTCCTATTTGGGTTTGGTGGAGAGCATGAGTGAGGCGGCTTCCTTTATGACTGAGATGCCGAAGCGTCCTAGACAGCACGTGCTCGGAGATCGTGCGCAAGATGTTTTTCAAGTCGCGGCTTCCAGCCCATTGGATTTACAGGCCGAAGCAATCCGACTACGGAATCGACGGAGAGGTCGAGATTGTTTCCTCCCAGGGCGAGCTGGCCGGGCAGGTTTTCTTTGTCCAGTTGAAGGGCACGGATTGCGATGGTGTTGAAGATGCACTCACCGTTCGGCTAAAGCTTAGCACGGTGAATTACTTTCGCGCCCTGCCCGTCCCGGTCTTGATTGTCAGCTTTCATGCGAGGACCGCACGCCTTTTTGCGGTGTGGTTCGATCGGTTGGAGCGCTCGCTTCCAAAGGAGGGTCAGCAGACGGTGTCTGTGTGCATGTCGGAGTCGGCTGAGTTATCGGATTCCAGAATAGACGAAATGCCAAGGGAATTCGATGGCATCAGGCAGTTGAAGTCAAAGCTCGATCTGCCTATTGGGCTGGTTCTCAAATCGGAGACTGCGTTGATTTCCGGTATGACGCTCACGGAGATCGCTTCGGACTTGCGGTCGATTTTGAGTGAAGGCGTTGTGAAGCTTCAAAAGCATGGGCTTATCACGACACACATCGGAACACAGATCGTTGAGGTTCTAGTAGGGGTTGTTGGAAGGAGAACAATTCCAACCGGAGAATTGACTGGCGGTGATTCTTCACAGTTCTTTGCGGCAAACTTACTGACGGCCGTTGGGCTCACACTGTCGAGCGTCGGCCAGAAAGACCATGGTGCCAGGCTGATTTCGTCGGCGGGTCGACGCGGTAGCCTGCTGAATTCATTCCAATACGGTTTCGAGGCGGCCTTTTGCTTGGCAGCGGACCATCGAAAAAGCGAAGCTTTACAGCTTGCGAATGACATGATTTCTCGCGAGGGGTATGTTAAGGCAGCTCAGTTCATGACGCTCGTTCCGCTGCTCGCTGGACCGAGCAGTAGTTGCCAAGTTCTCACTACAGATTTGCTGGATCGGATTGCTCGGGAGGCGGAACGGGCTGGGGATCCGGCTTTTGCAGCTAGCACCCAGTACAATCTCGGGAACTCCCTCCAATCGGCAGGAAATCACCGCGCGGCGTTCCATGCCTACCGAAAGGCCCTGCGAGCAGACCGAAGGTATGCCAAGCGCTCATATTTCTGGAGAGAGCTTGGGTGTTCGTTATTCGAGTGCGGGCATTTTTCAATTGCTGGTCGGTGTTACGAACGTGCGATGACACTTGGCGACCTGAATTGCTTGCCGCTCCTTGCCGATGCGCACCTGTGGTCTGGCGAGTATGACCGAGCGCTAGACGGCTTCAGAGCTTACCTAGAAACAAGCGAGAACCCTGGATCCGAGTGGGTATTAAAAGCGGCCTTCGTCCGCATGGTTCGTGATGTTGTTGGCGCCGGTAAGCAGAAACGTGATCGACAGAATGCTCTTGGGCTTGCCACCCCGGTCGAGGGTGTTTTCCCTGAGTCTCAATTTCAGGCAGCAATTTCCGCGGATGGCCTATGCGGCTTAGCATGGTTCAACCAGGCTTGTTCCGAGGTCGGACGCGGGAACTTTTCGAATGCCGCAAAGTATTTCTGCGCAGTCGCGCTTTGTCAGAGAGGCGATCTTGCCGCTTGGTGCTCAGCAATTGGATCTGCGATCAACAGTGGTAGACCGGACATGGCAGCTCACCTCATGTCCGCCGGGTATCGCGCCTGTGGTGAAGGGTTTACAAGGGCGTTGTTCGAATTCATCAGAAGCCAGGATGAAGGATTTCCAAAAGTGCTTGTAATCGAGAAGCTAGGCGATATGCTTGCATCGTCGCCCCGCGAATGAATCGAAGATTGACATAAGACTGCATCCTTCAGCAGAATCCTGAGTTTTGTCGGCTGGCGAATTGGCAGTGCATCGGGGTGGGTCGAAGGCGGTGGCACTTCGCTGCATTCGGCAGAAACAAATGAGTTTCGCTGCCCGGAAGCGGGTTATCGATATGATGGAACGAGAGGAAACCTGCGAGCGGGCTTGGGCGAGCCTTGTATGAGCGAGGAATGGGGAAGAACTGAGTGATGAGTGTGGAAGCGAAGAAGCCGGAAGCGAAGAAGGTGGAGCTGTTTGATACGAGTCTGCGGGACGGGATGCAGCAGCCGAACCTGGAGATCTCGGTGGCGAATGCGGTGGGGCTGCTGCAGCGGATGGGCGCGTTTGGGGTGAGGTACGCGGAGATTGGGTTTGCCGGGGCGAATCAGTTTGTGGAAGATCTGACGACGGCGCTTGAGGGCGTGGATACGGGGGCGATGAAGCTGGCGCTGTTTGGGCGGACGCGCGGGCGGGGGATGAAGGTNNGCGGTGGTGGTGGTGAAGTCGCGGCTGCTGGACGTGCAAAAGAGCCTGGAGACGACGGCAGACGAGAATTTAACGATGGCGCGAGAGACGGTGGAGTGCCTGCGGCAGAACGGGCTTGAGGTGATTGTGGACCTGGAGCACGCGATGGATGCGTGGTGCGGGCGGGTGGAGAACGGTGCGACGGCGGACGAGGCGCTGGCCGGGCAGATGCGGGCGTATCTGCTGAAGATGGCGGGGCAGTGCGTGGAGCAGGGCGTGAGCCGGGTGGTGGTGTGCGATACGACGGGGGGAGCGACGCCGGAGGAAGTGGCGGAGGCGATTGCAGGGCTGCGGAAGGCGCTGCCTGAGGGGAAGTTCGGGTTTCATGGGCACACGGATCGCGGGTTCGGCGTGGCGAATACGCGGGCGGCGGTACTGGCGGGCGCGGTGCATGTGCAGGGGACGCTGATTGGCACGGGGGAGCGGTGCGGGAATGTGAATTTGACGACGGTGGTGGGGTCGATGCAGGTGCGGGGCGAGGCGGAGTTTGTTCCGGCGGAGCGACTGGCGGGGCTGACGGGGCTGGCGCATGCGGCTTATGGGGCGTTTAGTCTCGACGTGCCGCATGGTCAGCCGATTGTGGGTGCGGGAGCGTTTGGGACGTGGGCGGGGATGCATGGGAGTAGCGAGAAGAAGAACAAGGGGGCGTATTTGTGGTGTGACCCGTCGGTGGTGGGGGCGACGCCGGCGATCGGCGTGAATGGGATGTCGGGGCGGGCGAACGTGGTGCTGCTGAGCGAGGCGCTGGGCGTGGCGCTGACTTCGGCGCAGGCGCAGGGCCTGATGAACGAGAACCAGGCGATGATCGAGGGCGGCGGATTTACGGCGAGCGAAGAGTCGTTCAGACTGGCGTGCATGAAAGTGGTGGGAACGCTGCCGAACTTCTTTGCCATTCGCAGCTGGCGGCTGAGTGACGAATTGGATGAGACGGGCGGCCGGTTTGTGCAGGCGTTTATGACGCTGTCAGTGGGCGAGCGGGTGGTGGTGACGAGCAGGGCTGAGGGCGCAGGGCCGGTGGATGCTCTGACGAAGGCGCTGCGCGGGGAACTGGAGAAGTGGTATCCGGAGCTGGCGCAGATGAAGCTGGGGCGGTTCAGCGTGACGGCTATCGATGTTTCGGCGAACGATACGGCATCGTATGTGCGGGTGACGGTGAGCTTCAACGCGGATGGACACGAGCCGTGGATTACGGCGGGCGTGAGCAGCGACATGAACCAGGCGGCGCTTATGGCGATTGTGGATGGGTTTCATTATTGGATGATGGAGAAAGGGGGAAGCAGGGAGCGAGGGAGAAGGGAAGAGGGAGTGGGGACGACTTCTTAGGTGGCTGAGGCGCAGACCTCAGCGTCCACGCCGTGCGCCGATAGTTCGCTCCACACCGACGGCCAGTTCTTCAAAGCTGCTTTGGCTGGATTCTCGAGAACATATTGGATTGCGCGGGAGAACTCCTGCTCATTCCGGATCAAATGGTCGTAATACTCGCGCTGCCAAAAACGGCCACGTTGCCCGATGACTTCGTTTGCGGCCTTGGACGAAAACTGTTTCCAGCTCTTCAGGATTGCTGCAAGGAGGGCCCCTGGAAGCAGCCGGACCACGACATGAACATGATTTGGCATGATGCACCAGGCGATGAGACGGTAATGTTTCCGGTCGCGGAAGCGCAGTGCTGCGGCCATTGCACCGGCGATCCTGGGGTCCTTGAGAGCACAACTGCCTGATCCATGATCGCAATAGGCTTCGATGCGACTCGGACTGTAGTCCGCCAACTCCGCTTCCTGCTCGGGGCTGAGTTGAATGCCGGATATCCTGGCGGTTTCAAGGATACGGTGGCGTTCAGCCACTTTCGTGAGGACTGCGCGGGGGAGAGCATCTGCCAGACGAAAAGTAATGAAGTAGAGACCTGAATCCATTTCCCAGTGCGGCAGGCGTCCTCGGTTGCGGATGTGGACTTGGCCGAATTGCGGCTGGATTGCGCCGAAGAGAGCTGCGACGTTTTCGGGTGTATGCGGGTGCCTTGTGTCGGGCATGTTGGGATTGTAGTACGGATAGACGCGTGGGCCGGGAGGCCCACGCGACAGCCGGCTGGGAAGCCGGCGCTACTGGAAGGCTGGCGTTGCGGAAGGCTGGCGCTACACGTTCATTGAAGACTAGTTGCGGCTGCGGATTTTGGAGAGGAGGCGGAGGATTTCGAGATAGAGCCAGACCATGGTGACCATGAGTCCGAATGCGCCGTACCACTCCATGTATTTGGGAGCGCCGGCGTTGACGCCGCGCTCGATGAAGTCGAAGTCAAGGACGAGGTTGAGGGCGGCGATGACGACGACGAAGAGCGAGATGCCGATGCTGAGGGGGCTGGAGTTGTTGATGGAGAGGAAGTGGACGCCGAACATGCCGAGGACCATTTGGACCAGGTAGAAGACGGCGATTCCACCGGTGGCGGCGGCGACGCCGATGTAGAAGCGCTGGGTGACCTTGATGAGGCCGGAGGAGTAGACCATGAGCATGACGAGGAGTACGCCGAAGGTGAGTCCGACGGCCTGGATGGCGATGCCGGGATACTTCGTCTCGAGGAGGGCGGACATGCCGCCGAGGAAGAGGCCTTCGAGGAGGGCGTAGATTGGCGAGGTGAAGGGCGCCCAGGTCTGCTTGAAGATGGTGACCATGGCGAGGATGAATCCGCCGAAGACGCCGATAAGCATGAAGGGTGCGGCGGCAGAGGCGTCGAGGTCCTGCATGTAAAGGCGCCAGGTGAATGCCGCGCCGGCGATGGCAAGAAGCATGAGGAAGCCGGTCTTGTTGACGGTGCCCTGGAGGGTCATGCGGGCGGTGGCATCGATTGCGCCGCCAAACTGCGCGCCGGACTGGCCCTGGAAGGCCTTGTCGCTTAGTACGGGATTCGAAGTCTTGAACAGTGCCATGGTGGTGTCTCCGTTGAGCGGGGCTTGTGGGGCCGCGCCGGTGGGGAATGCCCTTTGATGATTTTAGACCCGGGATGGGGGGAATGGTTGCGACAGGAACGGGTGTTGGGGGGCGAGGGAGGAGGGAGAAGGGAGGGGAAGAACAGGGACTAGGGACTAGGGAACAGGGAACAGGGAACCTCTGAAGGGGTGGGTGCGTAGTTTTGAATGAGGGTGGAGAGAGACGATGATGAAGTTTCTGATGTGGTGCGTTTTGTTTGTGTTGTGCTGGCCGCTGGCTATTCTTGCGCTGGTGTTGTATCCGATTGTGTGGGTGATTCTGCTGCCGTTCCGGGTGGTGGGGATCGCAGTGGGCGGAGTGTTGGAACTGGTGTGGGCGGTGATTACGCTGCCGGCGCGGCTGATCAGGGCGATCTGAAAACTCTGCGCCGGCGCCTCGATGCCGTGATTCGATTTTGCAGGAGCTAAAGCCCAGGTCATTTTTTTGACCTTTATTGGCCCGGCTGAAGCCGTGCCGTTGTTACAAAGCAGGTAGTGCAGACGGCTCTGGCAGGGTTGACAGATGTGGCTGGTGTGGGCGCCGCGGGCGGGAAGGTCGTAGGTGATTCGTGCCGCCCCTCCGGGGCTCAGGGCATTTTTTGGGCGCTGACCCAGGGTTTCGTCCGCCACGGCGGACTGCACCCTGGTCTATTGTCGTCCCCTCCCTCCGGGAGGGAATTCCGACACATGCGTCCTGAAGAATGGGGAATGGTCGATCATCCCTCGGGGAGGGTCTGCGTGTTGCCGTATCGGGGCTATCTGGGGTAGCGTGAGCCGTAGGGTCGCAGTAGCTTTGTGCGCGGCGATGCGTCCAATGGGAGAGGCGAAACGAGGAATGCGGAGAGTTTGGACGGGAGTGCTGGGGCTGGCGATGGTGGTTTTTCCCCTGTGCGCGGGGACGCAGACGACGGAAGACCCGGCAGTGAAGAACGCCAAGCAGGCGCGGGCGATTCTGGACGCCATGGTTCAGGCGATGGGCGGGCAAACGTGGCTGGGGATCAAAAACATGGAGCGCGAGGGATCGGGAGCCGTGTTTTACCACGGGAATCCGGATCTGGGGACGACGGAGTTTTTGGAGTTTCAGCAATGGCCCGACCATGATCGGATCGAATATACGAAGCATCGTGATGTGGTGCAGTTCTACATTGGGTCGACGGGGATGGAGGTCACTTACAAGGGGAAGGCTCCGCTGCCGAAGGATCAGGTGGACGACTACATTCGCCGGCGAGAGCACTCGATTGAGACGGTGATCAAGACGTGGTTGCCCGATCCGCAGACGATTCTTGTCTACGAAGGACAGCGGCTGGCGGAACGGCACTTGACCGACGAAGTGACGCTGATCTCGGCGAAGAACGAGGCTGTAACGATCCAGACGGATACGCAGACGCACCTGCCGATGCGGCGGACGTTTGAGTGGCGCGACCCTGTGTACAAAGACAAGAACGTGGACGCAGAGGAGTACGACGATTACCACGTGATCGACGGGGTGCCGACGGCGCTGCGGGTGACGCGCTTCAAGAACGATGAGCAGGTGCGGCAGTATTACCTGACGAAGGTGAAGTACAACGAGGAACTGCCGGGGGACATCTGGGACGTGGCGGCGACGGAGCGGCGGATCAAAAAGTGAGCTGTGTGCGGGCGTTGCCTGGTGGGTGCGAGACTGGTTTAATGTGCGGATGTTTATAATCCAGTGGGTGCGTGTTGCGGGCGCGGCGCGTGCATGAACTGGAGCCAGAGCATGACGTTTGACATTCAGGAGATCATGGGAATCCTGCCCCATCGATATCCGTTTCTGTTGATTGACCGGATCACCGAGTTTGAGCCGAAGGTCCGGCTGCAGGCGATCAAGAACGTGACGATCAATGAGCCGTTCTTCCAGGGGCATTTTCCGGGCGTGCCGATCATGCCGGGGGTGCTGGTGATTGAGGCGATGGCGCAGGCGGGCGCGGTGCTGATGCTGAGCGAGATGGAGGACCGCGAGTCGAGGCTGGCGGTATTCACGGGGATCGAGAAGGCGAAGTTTCGCAGGCAGGTGACGCCGGGCGACCAGTTGCGGATTGAAGTGAAGGTGCTGGCGTTCAAGATGCGGCTGGGGCGGATGGAGGCGAAGGCGTTCGTGGGGGAGAAGCTGGCGTGCGAGGCAGTGCTGACGTGCCAGATTGTGCCTAAACGGCGTGAGGCGGCTGCAGCGCCGGCGGAGACGGAGGCCGCGGCAGGCGAGCCGCCGCAGGCAGCGGAGTGAGTACTCAGCCAAGTACTCATCCGGGCGTTCGGCCGGGTATTCATGCGAGCGCGGTAGTTGCCGCGGGAGCGGTGATACCGGAATCGTGTGAAGTGGGGCCGTTTTGCACAATAGGGCCGGAGGTGGTGCTGGGCGAGGAGTGCAGGCTGATTTCGCATGTGGTGCTGGATGGGCGGACGCGGATCGGGGCGCGGAACACGTTTTATCCGTTTTGCTCGGTTGGGGTACCGCCTCAGGATTTGAAGTACAAGGGCGAGCCGACGGAGACCATCCTCGGGGACGACAACACGATTCGCGAGTGCGTGACCATCAGCCGGGGTACAGAGGGTGGCGGCGGCCTGACGCAGATTGGGTCGGGATGTCTGCTGATGACGCAGGTGCATATCGGGCACGACTGCAAGGTGGGGGACCATTGCATTCTGGCGAATGCGGCGACGCTCGCCGGGCACGTAACGATCGAGGACTATGCGACCGTGGGGGCGTTCAGCCCGGTGCACCAGCATTGCACGGTGGGCAGGTACGCGTTTATCGGCGGCGGCACGATTGTGACGATGGACGTGTTGCCGTTTTCGAAGACGTCTTCACGGCGCGAGAACAAGGCCTTTGGCGTTAATTCTGTCGGGTTGCAGAGGCGCGGGTTTACGGAGGAGCGGATCAAGACGCTGCAGAGGGCGTTTCGGCTGCTGCTGGTTTCGAAGCTCAACACGTCGCAGGCGCTGGAGAAGATCAAGGTGCTGGAGGGGGAGGACGCGGCGGAGCTGGCGGCGTTTCTGGAGCGGAGTGAGCGGGGAGTGATCAAGTAGAGGCCGGTACAAGGCGGATTGTATGCTTATTTAAGGGAACCGGCCGGGATGAGAGGTCCTAACTTGCCAACCATCAGCCAATTCTTCGGCATTTTGATTCGGATGTTCTTCGACGACCATCCGCCGCCGCATTTCCATGCGGTGTATAACGAGCATAAAGCTGTAATCGACATTCAGCGGCTCGAGGTAATTGAGGGCCGCCTACCTCGACGTGCATTGAGTCTGGTCCTGGATTGGGCGGAGTTGCATTAGGCCGAATTGCTTGCGGACTGGGAACTCTGCCGAGCGAGAGAGCTACCCTTGAAAATTGCACCATTGGAGTAGAGATATGCATTGGGATGTTGTCGCGGTCGAGCCGGTTTCCACGCTGGTGCTCGCAGTTCGATTTGAGGATGGTACCGAGGGCAAAGTGCGCTTTGAAGCCAGCCACCTGAGCGGCGTGTTCGAGGCGTTGAAGACTCCGGAAGTGTTTCGACAGGCTCGCGTTGAGGACGGCGCGGTAACGTGGCCTGGTGAAATCGATCTTGCCCCGGATGCTATGTATCGAGAGATTAAGCTGACGGGCGAGTGGGTGCTTCGGTGAAGCGGACAGCGAAGGAATTGAGCGATTCCATCCGGCGGGAGCGATGAAACTTGGATTGATCGCGGGGAATGGGCGGTTTCCGTTTTTGCTGCTGGACGCGGCGCGGGCGGAGGGGCTGGCGGTTGCGGTGGTGGCGATTCGCGAAGAGGCTGACGCGGAGATCGACGAGCGGGCCGCGAAAGACGACAAGATCACGGTGCACTGGCTTTCGCTGGGGGAGCTGTCGAAGCTGATTGAGGTCTTCCACAAGGAGGGCGTGACGCGGGCGGTGATGGCGGGCCAAGTGAAGCACAAACAGATCTTCTCGAGTATTCGACCGGACTGGCGGCTGGCGAAGCTGATTTTGAACCTGCGGACGCGGTCGACAGACATGCTGCTGGGGGCGGTGGCGAAGGTTCTGGAGGATGAGGGGATCGAGCTGATGAGCTCGACTGCGTTTCTTGAGCCGCTGCTGGTGGAGGAAGGCGTGCTGACGAAGCGTGCGCCGGACGAAGAAGAGCGGAAGAACATCGAGTATGGGCTGGGCGTGGCGCGGGCGGTGGCAGGATTTGATATTGGGCAGACGGTGGTGGTGGCGGCGCAGGCGTGCGTGGCAGTAGAGGCGATGGAGGGTACGGACGCGGCGGTGGAAAGGGCAGGACGGCTGATGGCATCTTTAAAGGATGAGGGAACGACGGAGGAGGACGGAGCGACAACGCTGGAGCGGCGGCTGACGGTGGTGAAGGTGGCAAAGCCGAAACAGGATATGAGATTCGACGTTCCGGTAATTGGAATTCGGACGGTGGAGACGATGGTGGCTGCAGGAGCCAGTTGCCTTTCAGTGGAGGCAGGGCGTACGCTTCTGTTTGATCGCACAGCTCTTATGAAACGCGCGGATGAAGCGGGGATTGCCATTGTGGGCTCGCCGCGAGGAGCATGAGGCTGAACTTCAGGGAAGTCAGACACTGGTGAAGTGTCGCCTGATTTTGACCGGACAGAGCACGGGCAGTTGCAGAATTCGCCCGATGCCTCGGGGCGGTGTCCAATTCCCTGTTTCCCCAATTGCTGGACGAAGCAACAGAACAAGGCAACAAGGAGGTTGAGCATGAGAAGGATTGGGATAGTTGCGGCTGCGGCCGCATTGATGTTGGCAGCGGGACTGAGCCTGAATGGAGGGCACGTACGTGCGGCCAGCGGGATGCCGGCAGTGGGTCAGGCGGCGCCGGGATTCACGCTGCCATCGCAGACGGGGGCGCAGGTATCGCTTGCGAGCTTTGCCGGCAAGTGGGTGGTGCTCTACTTCTACCCGAAGGACATGACGCCGGGATGTACGATTGAGGCGCACAACTTCCAGGCATCCCAGCCGCAATTTTTGGCAAAGAACGCGGTGATTCTGGGCGTGAGCGTGGATAGTGCGGACAGCCACCAGCAGTTTTGCACCAAAGAAAACCTGACGTTCCGGCTGTTGGCGGACACGAACCACACGGTTGTGAGCGCGTATGGCTCCCTGGGGACGAACGGGATGGCAAGCCGGAATACGTTCCTGATCAACCCGCAAGGGAGGATCACGAATGTGTGGACGGCTGTGAGTCCGCAGACGACGGTGCCGATTGTGCTGGCGGCGATTCCCGCAGCAGCGCCGGCAGCAGCGCAAAAGAAGGCAATCCACCCGAATACGATGTCAGTGAAGCCGCCGCCGCCGGGCAACACAACGCCGCCGCAATAAGAACGGTGGGAAGGAGACACATGAGGGCTCCGCGATGCGGGGCCCTTTTTGCATGAGGAGAAAGAACCGGTAGCTGAGCAAAGCGGCTGCAAACGAAAAGCCCGCCGAGGCGGGCTTTTCTACTTTCGGACGCCCGGGGGTTGGCGACTACTTCTTGCCCTTCTTCGCCTTTTTGCCTTTCTTGTCCTTCTTGCCCTTCTTAGGAGGAGCCTTCTTAGCAGTCTTTTTCGGAGCGGCTTTCCTGGCAGCTTTCTTTACGGTAGCCCTCTTGGCTGCCGCTTTTTTTACGGCTTTTTTTGCAACTTTCCTTACCACAGTCTTCTTTGGAGCGGCCTTCTTGGCGGCCTTCTTCGCGACCTTCTTGACAGCCTTTTTGGGAGCGGTTTTCTTCGCGGTCTTCTTCGCGGGTTTCTTGACAGGAGCCTTCTTCGCAACCTTCTTGGCAGCTTTTTTGGTGGCCTTCTTTGGCACAGCTACTGCATTTCCGTTTCTGCCGCTTCCGCTGCCGTCTCCGCTACTATCGTCGAGGGGCTTGACGGCGGCCTTCCCTGTGGCTTTCTTTGCCGGCTTGCTGGGAGTGGGAACTAGATTTCCGGTTCTGGAGGTGCTGCCAGTGTCTGGAGCAGGGCTGGGTGCCTTGGCAGCGGGCTTTTTGGCGGTTTTTTTCGCTGGTTTGGGGGGGGGCGGCGGGGGCACAGGCTCGCTCACGATCACGATGACGGCTTCTTCGATAACCGGCTCATCGTCATCTGAGGTGGTGAGGACGGTGGATGTTTCTATTTCCTCGTCCTCGTCCGCCGCAAATTCATCTTCAAGATTCGGGTCCAATTCAAGCGGCTCCCTGGTGGGGTCGTCGCTACTCATGGCATACATTTTGCGAACTTCTTCCATCCCATTGCCTCCAGCGGAATATCGCTGCCGGTTTTGTGAATTCCATGGCTGCGGAGCTATTACGAGACGCTCCGCAATCGGAAAATTGCGTACCAATACTTTGCACGCAACTCCTATGGAAATACAAGTGGATTGCGCTGGATGAGGAGATTTATCATTGTGTGGAGGCGCTGGATTGTGACTTTGATTTGCGAGCGGGAGGTTTGCGGGAAGAAGCTGAGGGGGACTTAGGCGAAGCGGGGTGGGCGGCCTTCGACTTTGAGGTTGAAGCAGAGCGACGATGGCTATGCGATGAGACAGGGGGGGCAGCGGGCTCTGCAACGTGGAAGCGGCTGCCGGGGACGACTTTGATATTGGCGCCAGCGAGATGGTTCCAGCGGCGCAGCTCAGTGAGGGAGACGCCAAATCGGTCGGAGATGGTTACGAGAGTGTCGCCGCGGCGGGCAGTGTAGAGGACCATGCGGGTGGCGGGAGCGGACGGGGGGGCCTGGGGAACGACCAAAGCGTCGAGGCCCTGGAGGGAGCTGCCGGCGTGAAGCTGGTTGGCCTCGGCGAGTTCCGACTCGGAGACATGAAATTCGTGGGCGACGGAGGCCAGGGAATCATCGGCAGTCAGGCGATGGTAGCGCCAGGCGTTTCGCTTTGTTTCGGGGATGAGGGCGACGCGCTGCTGGAAGAGGGTGGCGGTTCCGGCTGGGAGATGCAGGTCGAAGGATGCGTCGGGCGGCGTGACCATGCGCAGGAGGCTGGGGTTGAGAGCAGTGAGCTCGTCGACGGGGGCATCGACCAGGTCAGAGATGAGGCGGAGGTCGATGGAGTAATTGATGGTGACGGTGTCAGTGAGGACCGGGGGATCGTAGGTGACATCGTCGAAGCCGTACTGGGTGGGGTTGTTGGCAATGATGATGGCGGCGAGGATTTCAGGGACGTAGTTCTTGGTTTCGCCGGGAAGGTTGTTGCGTTTGTAGAGCTCCCAGTAGTCGGCGTAGCCGGTTTTTTGGACGGCCTGCTGAATTCTGCCTGTGCCCCAGTCGTAGGCGGCCATGGAGAGGTACCAGTCGCCGAGCTGGTCGTAGATGAACTTCATGTNNATGTAGCGGGCATAGGCGCGGGTGGATTTTTCTGGATCGAAGCGCTCGTCGACGTAGTTGGTTTTGGCGAGCCCGTAGAACTTGTCGTTGGGCATGAATTGCCACATGCCACCGGCGCGGGAACGGCGGTTCTGGGCGCGGGGCTGGAAGCCAGATTCGGCGACGGCGAGATAGATGAGGTCCTGGGGGACGCCTTCTTCAGCGAGGATGCGCTGGATCATTGTCTTGTAGCGGCCGGAGCGCTGGATGGAATGCAGGAGTGTATTGTGGCCCTTTTGGGTTTGAGAGAAGAACTTGAGGAATGTGCCGACGTAGTCGTTGACGACGAGGGGGAGATCGGACTTGGTGGTGGCGAGCTCAGTGCGGGCCTTGGCGACGACGGTCGGGTCAGCCTCAAACGTGATGTCGCTGGCAACATCGGCGGGGGTTTCCTCTTCCGCGGGGACGAAGCCGTTGCCTTGCTTGAGGGCTTCCATCTCAAGGGCGTTTACTCCGTCGACGATGTGAATGAACTCGTCCTGGAGCTGGGTGTCGGACTTGACGGGGATTGAGCTGGTGAGGAGGAGATCGACAGCGCGATCGAACTGCGTTTTGGCTTCGGCGAGCTGGCCTTTGTGGTATGCGGCCTGGCCGAGGGCGTAGGCTTCTTCGACTTGCTGGATGATCTGACTGACGGCTTGCTGGTGGGGGGTGAGCGGAGCCTGGGAAGCCTGGGCTGCGGGGTCAATGATCGCGGCAAGGGGCGCGGCCGGAGAGCATGGGGCATGGGTGCCAGCCAATGTAAGGGCGAGCAGGAAAACTGCGGGCAACGGTCGAGAGAAAAAGCATTTGCGCATGAGCAGTTGCGGGGCCGGGACAGGATGCTGGGGCGTGGAGCCGCTAGAGACCGTGACCCCAGTTCCGATGATAAGCTATGGCCTGGAGGAGTGCGGCGGCGCTGCATGCGCAGGCGCAGATTGCCCCTCCCTCCGACTCTCCTCATGGACGCACGTTTCCTCAGAAATTTCGCCATTATTGCCCACATCGACCATGGGAAGTCGACGCTGAGCGACCGTCTGCTGGAGTTTACCGGGTCAGTGACTGGCCGGGAGATGCAGGCCCAGATTCTGGACGATATGGACCTCGAGCGGGAGCGCGGCATCACCATCAAGGCCCATGCGGTGAGGATGATGTACAAGGCGAAAGATGGGCAGACCTACCAGTTGAATCTCATTGATACGCCGGGACACGTGGACTTCAGCTACGAGGTNNCTCGAGATTATCCCGGTGATCAACAAGATCGACCTGCCGTCGGCGGATATTCTGCGGACGCAGGAGGCGATTGAGAAGGCTGTTGGACTGGACGCGACGGATGCGATTGCCTGCAGCGCAAAGACCGGCGAGGGCGTAGCGGAGATTCTGGAGGCGATTGTGCACCGGCTTCCTCCACCGACGGGCGACCCGGATGCGCCGCTGCAGGCGCTGATTTTCGATTCGTGGTTTGACGCCTATCGCGGCGTGATTGTGCTGGTGCGGGTGATGCAGGGGACGATGCGCAAGGGGCAAAGAATCCGGCTGATGTCGAACGGCAAAGTGCATGAGATTGAGTCGATGGGCGTGCTGATGCCGAAGCCGGTAGAGATTGCGCAACTGACGGCCGGCGAGGTTGGGTTTTTTGCGGCGACGATCAAGACGGTGAGCGACACGAAGATCGGCGACACGGTTACCGATGACCTAAGGCCTGCGGAATCGCAATTGCCGGGCTTTGAAGACATCAAGCCAATGGTGTTTGCCGGGCTGTACACGGTGGATTCGCATGAGCACACGCTGCTGAGGGATGCGCTTGAGAAGCTGCGGCTGAATGATTCGTCGTTCTTTTTTGAGCCGGAGAGCTCGGTGGCGCTGGGGTTTGGGTTCCGCTGCGGATTCCTGGGCCTGCTGCACATGGAGATCATCCAGGAACGGCTGGAGCGGGAGTACGAACTCGATCTGATTACGACTGCACCGGGGGTGCGGTACCACATCGGGCTGACAGACGGGAGCGTGCTGGAGGTGGACAATCCCTCGCGCTGGCCGGACCCAACGAATATCGAGTCAATCAAGGAACCGGTAATTACGGCGAAGATCCTGACCAACGAGGAGTACGTGGGCGGGATTTTGAAGCTGGTGGAGGAGAAGCGCGGACGGCAGTTGAATTTTGAGTATGTGACGCAAACGCGGGTGCTGCTGACCTACGAACTGCCGCTGAACGAGATTGTGCTGGACTTCTATGACCGGCTAAAGTCGATTTCGCGGGGATATGCATCGCTGGACTATTCGCTGGCCGGGGAGTGGGAGTCGCCGATGGTGAAGATGGACATCCTGGTGAGTGGCGAGCCGGTGGATGCGCTGTCGATCATCGTGCATCGCGACTTTGCGTATGAGCGGGGCAAGCTGCTGGTATCGAAGATGCGGGAGCTGATTCCGCGGCAGCAGTTTGAGGTTGCCATCCAGGCGGCGATCGGGTCGAAGATCATTTCTCGCGAGACGGTGGCAGCGCTGCGGAAGAATGTGCTGGCGAAGTGCTACGGCGGGGATATTTCGCGGAAACGCAAGCTGCTGGAGAAGCAAAAAGAGGGCAAGAAGCGCATGAAACGGATTGGGAAAGTTGATATTCCGCAGGAGGCGTTTCTGGCAGTACTTCGAGTGGGCGAAGATCAGCAGAAATAAGGCTGGCGAGGTGACTGACCAGATACTTTAGTCACGTCCTGTTCATGATGGATTGTGGAAAGCCGGGTGTTGGACCCCGCATAAGGATTTGTGGAACCCGGGTGAAGCGGAGCCAATCGTGCATGTGTTTACGTATTGATAAATAAAGAGTTATACGGCTTAGCAGAATTGGCACAAGGTTGACAAGAGATAAAAATGAACTTTCTTCGGGGCGTTGGGGGAAGTAATCCACAATTTTTTCCACAGAAAGCCCCTGGAGATGCGGATCACGGCGGCAGCGACGCGGTTACGTTGAAAGCGGAGCGAAACGGCAAAGGGAAAAGGCCCCGATGAATGGGGCCTTTTCGCTTGTTGGACTTGCTGATTGTTGAAGGGCTGTCAGGGCTTAGTGAGCGGCCGGGGTTGCGGGCCTGGCAGCCGGCTTGGGAGCCGAAGGCCGTGCCTGGCCTCCCGGGGCGGCTGCGGCGCCAGCAGGCGGTGGGGGGGGCACCGGAACGCCGGATTTGACGTTGTAGGCGTCGATGACGGCCTTGGAGATGTCGGTGTTCTGAGTGGCAAAGAGCACGGGACTCTGCTGGTCAGAGACGTCGAGGATGAGGGTGAAGCCGGCCTGCTGAGCGTAGGAGGACATAACGTCGTAGACCTTGGAAGCGAGGGTGTTGTACATGTCGCCCACTTCCTGCTGAAAGTCGTTGCGGGCGTCAGTGGCGTCGCGCTCGAGCTTCTTCTTCTTTTCGTCGATGGTCTTGGCGCGGGATGCACGCTCGGCATCGTTGAGGGTCGGGCCCTGGGTCTGGAGTTGCTTGGTGAGGGCTTCGATCTCGTCGTTGAGCGCCTTGAGCTGATTCTCGCGGGGCATGAACTTCTTTTCGAGGTCGGCGAAGTCGCGCTGGCCCTCGTTGGTTTGGGCGACGGCGGCCTTGAAGGCGATTACGGCGATTTTGGCAGGGCCTGCCGGCGCGGGGGCAGGAGCGGTGGCTGGGGGGGCGGGCATCTGAGCGCCAGCGGCCATGGCCGAGGCGAGCGAAAGTGCAAGTACGAGCGAGCGATTCATGTGAATGGAAAACTCCTTCTAAATTTGCTGTCGGACGGCCGGGCACAAGGAGCGCGGCTGCTGCCGAGTCTCTCCGCTGAACCTCACGCTCTTTCCAGGCCCAGGCGAACAAATTAGAACAAGGCCGGGGGCGCTGGTTGGAAACTCCACACTGTTTGGGGGCGGAGGCAGAATGAGACGCGGCTGGAGACGTCGGCGTAACTAGTGGGATTATACGCGACGGGATGGAAATGACGTGCAAATGGGGTCGGGGAATTCAGGGTAAAACGGGCGTATACTGGGCATGTTCGGGCAGCATCCTGAGTAGACGGAGCGGCACTGGAGAGAACCATGAGCTTAACGAGTTTCCCCGCAGGCGGGCCTTCAGCCGGACTTGCGCCCGCAGCAAATCCCTTCACAAAAGTGACTGTACCCGCACTGGCCGAGATGAAGCGGCTGGGCAAGCGCATCTGCGCGCTGACGGCATATGACTACGCGACGTCGCGGCTGGTGGACGAGGCGGGAGTTGACCTGATTCTGGTGGGCGACTCGCTGGCGATGGTGGTGCTGGGCCACGAGAACACGCTGGCGGTGACGGTGGATGAGATGCTGCACCATACGCGGGCGGTGCGGCGGGCGGTGAAGCGCGCGCTGGTGGTGGCGGATATGCCGTTTGGCAGCTACCAC
Source organism: Acidobacteriaceae bacterium (assembly GCA_003165935.1). Taxonomy (GTDB): domain Bacteria; phylum Acidobacteriota; class Terriglobia; order Terriglobales; family Acidobacteriaceae; genus Telmatobacter. Next base: position 18,421 of record PMXB01000110.1, read on the forward strand.
GGGTCGCTGGCCGAGGGCGTTGCCAACGCAGTGCGGTTCGTGAAAGAGGCCGGGGCCGAAGCTGTGAAGATCGAGGGTCCGCGGGTGGAGCTGGTCAGGGCGCTGACGGATGCCCAGATTCCAGTGATTGGGCACCTGGGGCTGACGCCGCAGAGCGTTCACCAGATGGGCGGGTATCGCGTTCAGGGTCGTACGGCCGAGGCGGTGGCGATGCTGAAGGAGCAGGCGCAGGCGCTGGCTGAGGCGGGAGCGGGCGCAGTGGTGCTGGAGGGGGTTCCGCGCGAGACGGCAGCGGCGATTACGGCGGAGCTGGCGGTGCCGACGATCGGGATTGGGGCGGGGCCGGACTGCGATGGGCAGATTCTGGTGCTGCATGACATGTTGAGCATGACGTTTGCGCCGGCGGCGAGGTTTGTCCGGCGGTATGCGGACGTGGGCGGGGTGATTCGCGCGGCGGTGGAGCAGTATCGCGACGACGTGGAACACAGAGCGTTTCCGAACGATGAAGAGAGCTATCACCTGCCGAAGGCAGCGAAGCGGGAGCTTGAGGCGGTAAAGCGAGATCTTCAGGCGGGAGATCGGCAGCGGCTGGTGAGGCCGGCCTGATGGAGATAGTGCGGACGGTGGCTGGGCTGCGGGCCTGGTCGAGAGCAGAAAGAAGCAAGGGACAAACGATAGGGCTGGTGCCGACGATGGGGGCGCTGCACGCGGGGCATGCGAGCCTGATTGAGGCCGCGGCGGGCCAGTGCGGGCGGGTAGCGGTAAGCATTTTTGTGAACCCGACACAGTTTGGGCCGAACGAGGATTTCGCGCGGTATCCGCGGAGTTGGGAGGCGGACTGTCGACTGGCCGAGGCGGCGGGGGCGCAGGTGGTGTTTGCTCCGACTGTGGAGGAGATGTATCCGGGGTCGAGTGGGGCTGGGCCGGGGACGTTTGTGGATGTGGAGGGGCTGGGGGGGCGACTGGATGGGGCGGCAACATTTGTGGAGGTCCCAGGGTTGAGCGATCGCCTGGACGGGAAGTCGAGGCCGGGGCATTTTCGCGGGGTGGCGACGGTGGTGTCGAAGCTGCTGATCGCATGCGAGGCGGATAGGGCGTTCTTTGGGCAGAAGGATGCGGCGCAGGTGGCGGTGCTGCGGCGGATGGTGGCGGGCCTGCGAATTGGGACGGAGATTGTGGTTTGCCCGATTGTGCGCGAGGCGGACGGGCTGGCGCTGAGCTCGCGGAATGTGTATTTGAGTGCGGAAGAGCGGCGGCAAGCGCTGGTGCTGAGCCGGGCGGTGCGCGAGGTGGAGCGGCTAGTGGCGTGCGGCGAGCGAAAGGCCGAGGCGCTTGTGGCGGCGGGGCGGGCTGTGTTTGCGGAGGAGTCGGGGGTGCGGGTGGATTACGTCGAGTTGGTGGACTGGGGGACCTTGATGCCAGTTGAGGTAGTAGCGCCGGGAGCGCTGTTTGCGGTGGCGGCGTGGGTGGGGGCGACGCGGCTGATTGATAACGCGGTGATTGGGTAGGGAGCGCAGGTTTCCGCGACGACACCGCCTTCAACCAATACCTTCATCGGTTGCTTTGAAGATTGCCTCTTCAGGGTTGTTCAGAGCTGACAGGATGTTTTCGGCGACCTTCTCGATGAGCTTGGTTCCCCAAAACGGGTCAGTCACGTCGTAATAGATGACCCGAATATGCTGAAGATCAAACGGTACATCGGATTGGTTTGATGAGACCAGGACGACTGGCTTCTTCAAGGCATGGGAAAGCCCAAGCTCATAGAGCACGTTTGCATTCCTTGTGCTTAGCTCTGCAACAAGCACCTTGGCTGTGTTAATGCCGCGCCAGATCTGGTCAATGATTTTTCCCGTTGCGAAGATGTCGGCGTCGGCTCGAACTGGCTTCAACCCAGTCTTCTCAATCGCGGGCTTAAATATCTTTTCGAAATAGTCGCCGTGTGGGCTCGCAAACGGCTGCATGACGAAACAGCTTTCGCCCGTTTTCACCTCCACCGCGGCTCCCAACTTCTTCAACCGTTGAGATTGTTGCCCAGCCGGTTCGACCTCTGAAGAGACATCAAGGACCCGAGTACTCTCGTCCCTCATCTCGAGAAGCTTGGCTTTCTCTAGGGACTCCAAGAACACCTGCTTGAAATCTTTGAAATCAGTTTCGGGGATCTTGAAATTCTGGACTACCGTGTTGCGAAAAAAAGTATCGTCGGGGATATTCTCGCCCCTGTAGTGCTTATAGACATCCGAGATATCGGGAGCCTTTAGAACTGCTTCCCGATAGCCCTTCACTTCGTCCTCAGGGCTCGTCGGACGAATGATGCGACGTGCGAGATCCGTTGGCTGGATTTTCCCAGGCTCAGGGCGTTCAAGGAATCCGTATTTCATTGCTGAAGAAATCTCTACTGCGAACGGGCCTGCCGCCGAAGTGCCCCCGAGAAAAGCTGCGGCCTCCTCGGGCGTAGAAGCCTTGCCAGCGTTCTGCTCAATGATCGCTCTTGGGATTCGAAGCGCTTTCTCCACCGAGTGGCGGGGGGACTTT
>PMXB01000340.1:0-8977 GCA_003165935.1 Acidobacteriaceae bacterium
TATCCTCGGACCGTACCCTCGGCGTAAGGCCATACCGGAACCGGCTCGCCATCGGGCGCGATTTGCTCCTTAAGAGGAGATGCTGCATAGGCCGTCGGAACGCCACGCGTCAGAGCGCCCTTTTCCGCCGGGAAGACGTAACGCAGGCCGTGCAGAAGCAGTTCGAGCAAACCGGAACGATTGACGCGCTCCTGCTCAGGCGGTCCCTGCAGCAAGTGGGCAGTGCGCGCACGTTTGACCGAAGCATGCACCTCGGAGGGATTGAGATGCAGTTGTTGGGCGAGACGCAGGTACGTCGGCCTCTCTGGTTCGATGGAGAGCTTGAGCAGTACGAGAATGTCCTGCGGCTTCAGCATTGACCAAGTATAGCGTTGAATCATTCCATATTCAAGATTCATGAATATGGAATGAACTTTCCTGAGTTCCTCAGCGCGAGCTGAAATCGGTCGAAATGCGCAGGTATAGGTGGGCGGACAGGCTCAAACGCAATACGTTTTGCGATACGCCAAAAGAGGGGGTTGTACGTGCTTACAAGGACTTAGATTGCCATCGTTGCCTTGTAATTTGTTTAAATTAATAATGTTAGTACCTTGACACCGAAGAGGTCGCTCGGCAGGTTGTCCCCGATATTGCTCCTATGCCAAGCAAGCCTGCAAGGCGCAACCAAACCTTGCGTCGGACACAATCTTTTGTGGTCTTGTCCTATTTGCTAACGATCATCCGTCGATTCAGAAATCCGTCTGCTCCATTTCTGCTCTATTCGATTCCTGAAGAATGGCACTTTCAGAAATGCCCGTATTCTCTATCGCCAGAACGAGATCGGGTGAACGCCATGTTCTTTGTTTTCAATTGATCGCCACATTCCCAAGCTGAATGTCGCCGGTTCGATCCCGGTCTCCCGCTCCACACAAATCAACCGCCAAACTGTTGTCCGTTTCAACCCCCGTACCATTTGTGCTACGGCCAAAGCCGCCCGCAGCCTGTAACTTATAAAGCAGGCGGCGAACTCGTTCGCCAGTTCGCCCCAACCGGTTTCCATCGAGCCCTCAGCAGGAGTTCATAGAATCCCGCTCCTCTGAGCCTCAATTACCTCTGAACTGCCCGTGCATGCTCGCCACCTGGCCCATGCCCGGCACAGAAAATTAGATCCTCCGGCCGACACAACTTTCCAGATTGTGCGCCAACCCTACCTCGCCTCACCGGGCCGTCTGCCCACCTTCTACTGAGGAATCTCCACATCGCTCGATATGCCTCCGCACCCAGAGGACCTGCATCTTCATGTCCGATAACGGGTGATCTATATCACTTCTTTAGCGGCGTTCACTTGGTACAAATGACTCGTCCGTTGGTAACCACTCTGAATGTTACGTTTGTGCATATAATGGCGAACTCAAAATACCTACAAAATGATTACTGAAGGTGCCGGGTGGATAGATCCGATCCGCATATCCAACCGGAAATCCCTCTTCAACCAACTCCAGAGGAGAAGTATGACGATCGGCAGCAAGTTCCCTATCAGGGAGAAGTTTCTTACCCACGCAATTATCTTTAACTCCTTTGGATTGTTTCTACTATTCCTTCCGGTCTTCCTCCAGGCACAGGTAGCCGTCGTTCCAAGCGCGCCTCCATACAACATTCAGGTCCTGCCCGGTTCCAACCGGCAGATCAACGTCAATATCACCGGCGGTTCGCTCAATACCGTCAACTGGAGCGTCCTTTCCACCACGGGAGGCGCCAGCGCAACCTTCACCACCCCCGCGGCCTCCAATGTCTCCTCAATCACCGCCGGTTTGCCTACTGTGCAGGTCAACATTGGCCCCGGAACAGGAAACTGCTCCATCCCTCAGGCCCCATCCGCCATGGGAAGGTACACCGTCACCTCCACCGCTACCGTCACTGTCCAGGCACAGTCCGCTGACAATCCCACCAAAACCGGCGCATTCCTCTTCAACGTCTGCGCCAAAACCACAACGGTCATGATTGCGCCGGCCTATCAACAGGCTTACGCGGGACAGCACAGGACCCTCCAGTCCTGGATCTCCGGCGACACCGACGAAACAGGAACCTGGAGCATCCTCGCCCAGCCAGGCGGCGGCGACGGAGCCCTGGCCGATACCAATAACCGCGACGCCGACTTCATAGCCACTGTCACTGGCCGCTACACTGTGCGGTACACAAGCAGGAGCAATCCATCGAAGAGCGCCACCGCCATCGTCTATGTCTCCCCAAATCCTCTTCCCGCTTACGCCTCTACGCCCAATAAGACGGAGCCACGCGAGTGCTACCCCGACCCCGCGCTCAGCGGAGGAGACTATGAAGTCGGTTCAGGCAAGCAGTATCCCAGCCTGGAATCGACGCCCGCTTCTGCCACTCTCAGGCCAGGTTCCATTATCCGCGTCTGGAATACAGATACGACCGCATCAAGTCCTTCCACCTATCACGAGTACTATCAAATCGCCTCCACCGGCACTCCCGCACAACCAATGATCCTGTGCGGCGTGCCTGACTCCCTGGGAAATCTCCCCATCATCGATGGCGCCAATGCCACGGGTCAGGCGACCGTGTCCAATAATGGCGCGGCAGCGGGCCTCGGAATCATCTCGGTGTGGCCAGAAAGCGGTACGCCCTATGGCTATTGGCAAAACGGCTCTTCCGGCCCTTCCTATGTCACCGTAACTGGACTTCATATCGCCCACGGAACTCCGAACTACACCTATACCCCTCCGGGCGGAGGCGCGCCGACCGCCTATCAGCAGTTCACAAGCTGCCTCAATATCCGCTCAGGCTCCTACATCGACCTCGGGGGCAACCACCTCGACACCTGCGGCCTCGGCGTGTTTACCGCTGACAACGGCAACAATGGCTGGGTCACCATCACTCAACTCGTCACCATGACCGGGAATCACGTCCAGAACGCTGGAATCACCGGACAGAATGGCGAGCACGGAGCATACATCCAAACCTGGTACGCCCTTCTGCAGGGCAACCTGCTCGATAACTACAATCCCCAGGCCTCTGGCTCGGCCATTAAATGGCGCGGCGTTGAAGGAATCTTCCGCTATAACAATATCGCCAGCGGTGCGCAGCGGCTCCTTGACCTCGTGGAGGTTCAGGACGCCACCTCGTACCTCACCTTCGAGTCATACCTTGGTTTGCCCGGCGACACTAACTGCGACGACTCCAATTACTGCCTCGGAGATACAGCAGGGCCCAACATTCTGGCTGGCTATCAAGAGTCTTTCCAAAAGGACTTCGCCTACGGAAACGAGTTATGGGGAAACTCCACGCTCCAGCAGATCCACTATCTGGCCGACGGCGGCGGCGGCATGCAAGATCGCAACGGCACGCTCTATTTCTTCTCCAACACCCTCGATACGGCGCAGGTGGTCTTTGATAACGCCAGCAATGGCGACGGCTACTACGGCTACTTCCCGCCGAGAGTCGATGCGCGCAACAACATCATCTGGGCCAGCAAGAATACCTACGCTGGCTCACAAATTCAGATGGCGTTTGCCACCACCTCCACCATCATCATGAGCGCGACCACCAACCTGATGAGGGCCGGCACTTTCACCATTCAGCCCCCCATCATGGGCGCGCCATGGCAGAACAACACTGAGGAAGGCTGGTCCAACAGCTGCGATGGCCCTTGCCAATGGCCCCTGTCGGTCCCGCTCGACCCCCACCTTTATGGACTGACCAACGCAAACTATCTCACCACCGCAACCCAGCCCTATGACCCCGTCACCATGGTTCCTCCCGCAGGGTCGGCGGCAATCAATGCTGGCTCGGCCCCGAGCGACATCCTGCAATCTATGCCCGTGCGCTGGCAATACTCCATCGCCGCTAACTCACTCATCCCGCGCTTGAATCCACAGACCATCGGCGCAGTCGACTTCGCTGCGGAGGCCGTCGCACCTGCCTTCAGTCCCTCTGCCGGCAGTTACACAACGGCTCCCGCAGTCAGCATTGAATCCACAACTCCCTCGGCCACCATCTACTACACCACCGACGGCTCCACGCCAAACTTCCCTGTAACTGGTACAACCCAGCTATATATAGGGCCGATCACGGTCTCCACCTCCGAAACACTCCAGGCCATCACCGTTGCCACCGGCTACGCGCAAAGCAGCGTGGCGTCCGCAGCCTACACGGTCGGTCCTCTGGCTGCTACTCCGGCCTTCAGCCCGGCCGGAGGAACATATTCCGCGGCGCAGTCCGTCACCATCTCCGACGCAACCCCCGGCGCCACCATCTACTTCACCACCGACGGAACCACCCCAGGCACCGGCTCTACCGTCTACACCGGACCTATCACGGTCGCTACGAATCAGGTCCTGCAAGCCATCGCCGCAGCTTCCGCTTACTCAAACAGCAGCGTGGGCTCTGCCGCTTTCAACATCAACGTTCCGCAAGCCGCTACACCCACATTCACGCCCACACCGGGAAGCTATACCGGAGCCCAGACCGTCGCTATCTCCGACGCTACCAACGGCGCGTTTATCTACTACACCACCAATGGCTCCGCCCCAACCGCAGCATCGACTCTTTACTCTGGGCCGATCGCTGTCCCCGCCTCGGAAACTGTGCAAGCTATCGCCATCGCCGCTGGAAACTCGCCCAGTGCGATTGCCAAAGCAGCCTACAACATCACGCTTCCCTTCTCCGGCCCCACCTTTGCCCAACAATGCAGCAACTTCGTCCAGTTCGGAAGCACCATCTCCTGCACTCTCACCGCAGTCGGCGCCGGACACACCTTGGTCATCGGGATCGCCGGAGTTACACCGACTCTAATAGGAACTGTAACCGCATCCTCAGGCACGCCAGTCCAGGCAGTTACCGATAATAACTTCCTCGGGGCCTGGGTTCTCCCCAACACCAGTGCGGGCAACAACACCATCACCTATACCGTCAGGTCCAACACAAGACTTTGGCTCAGCGTGGTCGAGTACGCTAACACTGCTGCTTCTCCCCTTGACGGTGTTGCTCAGGCAAACCTCTCAGCATCATGGCAAGGAAGTAACGGCCTGAACACCCCAGGCTTTACCACCACATCGACTTCAGACGCGCTCTGGGCGTTCTGCTATGGCGTAAACAACATGCCAACCGTGGGGACCACGCCAGTCGCCTGGACCGGATTGCCAGCCCCAGCCGGCGGCACTTTGCTGGTGGAGACCGCTAGCGCCACCGCCGCTGGCGCGTACCACGGACAATGCTCCAGTCCCGAGGGAGAGATCGTTGCTCTGGCTCTCAAGCCTGGAGCGGCGATTGCCCAGGCCGCAACCCCAACCTTCAATCTGGCAAGCGGCTCTTATAACTCCGCTCAATCGGTCACCATCTCCGACTCAACACCCGGAGCCACCATCTACTACACCACCGACGGCTCCATTCCAACCACCGGGTCGACTGTCTACGGTGGACCTATCACCGTCTCAACTTCAGAAACCATCGCGGCAATCGCCGCTTCCAGCACAACATCGCAAAGCACCATAGCCACGGCTGCCTACACCATCGTCAGCTCGGCAACAACGCCGCCAATTACCTGGCTAACTCCTGCAGCAATCCCCTATGGCACAGCCCTAAGCGCAACTCAACTCAACGCCACCTCCACGGTCGCAGGAACCTTCAGTTACTCACCGGTAGCAGGCGCCGTCCTCGCCGCTGGAAGCCATACTCTCACCGTCACCTTCACGCCGGCAGACACAACAGACTACACCATAACTACAGCATCCGTAACTCTCGCAGTCAACAAGGTTACTCCCACAGTTACATGGCCAATACCAGCAGCCATCCCGTTTGGCACTGCCCTCAGCGCGCTCCAGCTCAACGCAACATCCACAGTTGCCGGCACGTTCAGCTATTCGCCCTCCCTGGGAACCCTCCTCGCCGTCGGATCGCAATCCCTCACCGCAACCTTCACTCCAACCGATGCGTCCGATTACTCCGCCTCCTCCGCCTCCGTCACACTTTCTGTTGTCTCGGCGCCCGTGTCGCCGGCTTTCGTTCAGCAGTGCAACCAATACACGCCGTTCGGCAGCACCGCCAGCTGCACCTTGAGCGGAGTCGGCGCAGGCGACACTCTTGTCATTGGCATCGCCGGCGCCGCAACCATTCCGGGCTCAGTAACCTCCAATGCCGGCACTCCCGTCCTCGCGGTCCAGGACGGCAGTTTCATCTCCGCTTATGTGCTCGCAAATACCAGTGCCGGTAACATCACCATCACCTTTACCGCGACCGGCAGCACAAGGATTCATATGACTGTGGCCGAGTATACAAACACCGCTGCCTACCCACTCGACGGGGTGGCAAGCTTCGTCGGTAAGGGGAATGGCGCCACCATCTCAACGCCCAGCTTCATCACCACAACCGCTTCCGATCTTCTCTGGTCCTACTGCGGCGCCCCCGGTGGATCCACCATCAACCCCGGAACCGCGCCGGTCGCCTGGACCAAGCGGGTTTCGCCGAATGGTACCGGCATGCCGGTCCTCGTGGAGGATGGTGTTACCACCAGCCCCGGCGCCTACTTCGGTCAATGCGCCGAACCCGGCATAACTTCGGAGATCGTCACCATCGCCCTCAAGCCCTGACCTTTCTGGATCCAGCCTCCGTGCCCCATCCTTTCCGCGTCCTTTGCGGAATGGGTGGGACACTCTAACCCTCCCCCGTCCCCTCTCACTCCGTCTCCTGAATCTTCAAGACAAACGCCGTAAACGTCTTATCTCCGGGAACCAGCATCTGGTGCGGCACACCCGCAGGCACATGCGCAATGTCCCCAGCGCGAAGCTCCATCCGCGTCCCTCCCTCAACCGCCGTCCCGCGAATCTCCCCCGCCCCAACCGTATGCGCGCCAACAACCTTCCCCCCAGTTATCAGCGTCGCCCGCCCATCCAGAACCACAAACAAGTCCGCAAACCGCTCATGCAACTCCGCAATCCCGTCGCGCCCACGCACCGACAGCATCGCCGCATGCCGCGGATACTCCTTCAGCGTTTCCGAAGCCGACCCCTCCGAGTAAGCCGCCAGCTTGCGCAGATACGCCGCGCGCTCCATAACAATTGGCCGGCTCCAGTGGTGCGCCTCAGGCGGTGCATCCTTCGACCGCTTGGCACGCGGCAGCGCCACGTCCTTCTCCTTCGGCAGCAGTTCCTTCAGCAGCAGCCGATCGACTGGTTCCATGTTTCCTCCTTCGTATGAACCATCCGTGTGCCCCATCCATTCCGCGTTCTTTGCCGAATGGGTGGGATCAAAAATGTTAGGGTGCCCCATCCTCGCCGCGTTCTTGTTTTTGCGGCTAGGGTGGGATGAAGAGTCACCCCAGTCCCGCCTCCACCCTCGCCCTCAAAAACACCTTCAAAAACATCGGCCGCGTCAGCTTCCCCGTATTCGTGTTCTGCAGCGACGGATGATAGCTCGCAATCAGTGTCAACCCGCCAGGCAGCCCATACTCTGCCCCATGCACAAACTTCAGCCCCTTCCGCGACGCGATCCCGCCGTTGCGTAATTGGTGCGCCAGAAATCCATCAAACGCAATCTTCCCCAGGCACACCACAACCTTCAGATCCGCCAGCAACCCAATCTCCTCATCCAGCCACGGCGCGCAGTTGCGCTGCTCCTCCGGCGTGGGCTTGTTCCCCGGCGGAGCGCAGCGCACCACCGCGCTGATCCACATCCCGCGCAGCTTCATCCCATCGTCCCGCGTCACAGCATTGGGCTGCGACGCAAACCCGGCCTCGTGCAGCACTGGAAACAGAAAGTCCCCCGACCCGTCGCCTGTGAACATCCGCCCCGTCCGGTTCGACCCATGCGCGCCCGGAGCCAGCCCCAGCAGCAGCACCCGCGCCTTCGCATCCCCAAACGAAGGCACCGGCCGCCCCCAGTATTCAAAATCCGCATAGGCCCGCCGCCGGACCCGTGCCACCTCCGCGCAATAAGGCCGCAGCCGCGCGCATCGCTCGCAGGCAATGATGCGCTCGTTCAATGCGGCGAGGGCTTCCCGGGCGGCTGACATGAACCGATTCTATTTCGGCAGATGCAGCCAACGCTCGCATTACCCCACGCCCCGCCCGCTTCCGGTAGAATTGCTGCGCCAAAGAAAACGCTTTCGCGCGCATCGCAACCGACCAGCCGCGCTCGCGTGGGCGCCACCATTTCAGCTTCCTATAAAGGATGGTTTTCACATGAATCGCACACTTCGCGCACTTGCGCTGATAAGTCTTACCGGGACGGCTTTAATGACAACCACAAGCAACGCACAGACCGCGACGTCGATCGGCGGCCGGCAGGTTGTTAAGCTGACCCGCACACCCACCAGCACCACCACGCCTGAGTTCACCAGCCTGACGCTTGCCCCGGGCCGCGGAATGGAAATCATCCAGATAACCGCCAACTTCCCCGGCAAGGGCAACATCGACGTGCTCGCCTCGCCCGATCTCGCCGGCGCAAAGAAGATGCTTGACGTCGACGACGACGCCTTCGGCAACCTCGGCTACCGCCTCGGCGCTGCCTTCCTCGTTCCCTACCCCAACCGCATCCGCGGCAAGCTCTCTGCCGACGGCAAAACCCTCACCACCGAGTGGAACGGCCACACCATCACCCTGCCGGCAAACAACATCGGCAAGCTGCCCACCGCCGAGCGCCACGCCATGCACGGCCTCATCCTCAAAGCCAAAACCGACGACGTCCAGGTAAAAAAGATTCCCGGCGGCGAAGAAGTCACAGGCGTCATCCACGCCGGAGACTTCGGCGGACACTGGCTCTCGAAGACTGACCTCTTCTTTACCATTTCGCTCACCGCCGAGGCCGTTGACGCCAGCATCGTAGCCAAAAACGTCGGCGGCGAAGACGAGCCCATCGCCATCGCCTGGCATCCCTACTTCAACCTGCCCTCAGGCGACCGCTCCCAGGTCCGCGTACATATCCCCGCCAACACCACCGCCGAAGTCGACGGCTACGACAATGTCTTCCCGACAGGCAAGAT
>PMXB01000340.1:9025-10618 GCA_003165935.1 Acidobacteriaceae bacterium
CTTCGGCAAAGAGTGGGGCAAGATGGACACCGGCATGGTCACCCTAAAGCCCGGCCAAAGCACCAAGTGGCACGTCCGCCTCCACGTCTTCGTGCCGTAACGAGCCGCTGTTTTGAAAGGGCGCGGCTTCAGCCCCTGCGCCGGGTGCCCCATCCTTCGCCTCTTCTCTGGCGAAGGGTGGGAGACCAAGCCCTCAGTTCTTCATCTGGCGGCCTTGTATCAGGGCACGACTTTAGTCGTGCCGATAATGCCAACAAACGACCGGGCTTTGGCCCCTCCAAAAACCACGCACCCGCGCACCCGCGCGCAGCTTCGTGTGATGTGTTCTGCGTTTGAGCCTCAATCCCCCAGCCTGCTCAGCTTCACCGTCTTCCCCGTCCTCGCCGACTCCCGCGCCGCATCCAATATCTGCATCACCACAATGTTCGTATCCAGCGCCGACAAATCGCCCTTCGGATGAATCTGCCCCCGCAGCACCGCCGCCAGATAACTCAGCGAGTCCTGCTCCGGCGACTGCAACGACGGCGCCGTAACCAGCCGCTCCTCCGACTCACCCGGCCGCCGCAACCGCAGCTTGTCCGCCCCCACCGTAATCGCATACCCCGTCGCCCCGTAGACCTCCATGTCCTTGCGTCCAAACGGCCAGTTCCACGAGGCCTGCAGCACCGCCTGCGCCCGCGGATACGTCAGCACCACCGTCGCATCGTCGTCGACCCGCGAATAATATTGCGGCTTGTCTGTGTTCAGCACCGCAGTCACAGTCAGCGGCGCTTCCCCGTGCATCATCCACGTCATCAGGTCGGCCCCATAGCAGCCAAAGTCGTAGAGCGCTCCCGCGCCGCCCTGCGCCGGGTCCGTCAGCCAGCTTAGAAACTCCGGCGGCACGCCAATCTCCTTCGGCCCCTGGTGCCCGTCATGAATCACCACCCGCCGAATCTCGCCGAGGTGACCCTCCCTCACCTGCTCGTATGCCTCGCGATTGCTCGCGTACCACGTCGTCTCGTAGTTCACCAAAACCTGAATGCCGTAGTGCTGCGCCGTCCGCCGAATCGCCAGCGCGTCCTCCACCGAAATCGTCAGCGGCTTCTCCACCATCACCGATACGCCATACTGCGCGGCAATCTCAATCGCCGGCCGGTGCTCCGCAATGGACGTATACACCAGGATCGCCTGCGGCCGCGTCTTCTCAATCATGTTCGCTTCTTGCCTGTAGAAGAGCGTATCCGCCAGCCCAAACCGGTTCTTGTACTTCGCGGCCAGGTCCGTGTCGGCCTCGGCAATCCCCACCAGTTGCACATCGCTGTGCCTGGGCAGCGCCATCAGGAAGCCTTCCACGTGCCCGTGAGCCAGCCCCACAATCGCAACGCGAATGGGCTGCTCGGCCTTGGCCGGGTTGAGCCCCAGCCAGGGCAAAGCGCAAAGCGCCGCAACAAGCCGGCGATAGCGGAACAGCAGCGGAGGACCAAGTCGGGCCATCATTATTCTCCTGCGCACGAATTCTACCCACGAATTCTATTTGGTTTAGCTAGTGTCCTGTCCCTAAAGTTCATAAAACAAAACAGCCTGTCATCCTTCGCCCTTCTTCAATTCAAA
>PMXB01000340.1:10727-14289 GCA_003165935.1 Acidobacteriaceae bacterium
TCTTCAATGAACTTCGGAGTCACCACACTAGCTTCATGACGCGCAACCGCAGCGATTCGCTTGAGTCTAAGCCCCACTCCTCATTCGCCTACACACCAAGGGACACGGGAAACCAAAGCACCGCGGGTGCCCCATCCCGCCAGCGCTCCTTTCCCAATAAAGTCTCTTTGGCACTTTGTACCGCAGGCTTCCCAGCCTGCTGTTGCGCGAGCATCCCTGCCCGCGCTTTCACCCAGCCTGCCCTGTCCGAAGCCGTCCCCCCCAACCCGCCAACGTCCCCATTCCAGCCGCGATTCCCCGTCATCTTTCAGGAATCTAACCACCGACGAAACTAATTCCTCCTGCAGAGAATTGGCCTCAACGCCGATGACTTTCATGGCACCGAAAGAGCGGGCGAGGTAATCCCCGGTGAACTGGCAACGTCTATGTCTGGTGGGTACATCGGTCGAAGAGCGCTTTCGCTGTCCGTGCTGTGGATTCAAGACACTTGAGTCCGCGGGCGCAATGGCCCTGTGTCCCGTCTGCTGGTGGGAAGATGATGGCCAGGAAGACCCCGACGCCGCCGAAGTCCGCCTCACCGTGAACGGCCAGCTCAGCCTCAGCGAAGCCCGAGACCATTACGCCATCTGCGGCGCATCCCACCCCCGCTTTCTGCCCTACGTCCGCAAACCCACCGCCCAGGAGCAGTAATCGGGAGCGGCGATGCCCGGGTAACCTCTCCCGACACGGGACTTTTGTGTCAACAACCACCCTGCGCGGTTTGACCCTATAGAGCATTCCCTCTTACCATGAGATAGGCGTTTCCCCAGCCAGGCGGAGTACTGTCGATTTCGGCCTCAGGCCCTTTAGGGGCGGCAGAAATCGGTTCTCCACGGCGGCCATTCCGGAGTTGTGTATGGGAGCCGGAAAGCAAGCGGGAAACTCGAGCCCGATCCCTGGGTTCTTAGGGCGCCAAAGGCGTCTGGAAGGCGAAATCATTGAGTTCTACTGACACCCTCGAAAACAATCCTCATCCCGCGGCAGATGCCGGCGCGGATACCCCCGAAAACGAAGCCCATTCCCACGAAGCCCACGATCACGAAGGTCACGACCACGGGCATGCCCACGATCATGCCCACGACCACGAAGGTCACGACCATCAGCACGGTCCGGTCCTCAATCCGGAGTGCACCCGCGAACTCGTCCTCGACATTCCCGCCGAAGAAGTCTCCAAGGCATACGCCAAAATAGCGGCCAACTACCGCAAGTACGCCAAAATCCCCGGATTCCGCGCAGGCAAGGTGCCCGAGTCGGTAGTGAAGCGCCGTTTTGCCACTGAAATCCGCAAGGACGTCATCGACTCCCTGCTCCCNNCACGTGAAAGCGGTCTTCGAGTATCTCGCCCAGTTCTCCATCGAAGGCTACCAGCAGGTCACCGTCCCCAAGCCCCCGGTTGAGATCTCTGAAGAAGAGTTCCAGGCCGAGCTTGCTCATCTCCGCGATTCTCGCGCCACCATTGAGCCGGTTGAAGAAGACCGAGCCCTCGCCGATGGCGACTGGGCCCAGATCAGCTACAAAGGTGTAGTCGAAGGCGAAACCGAAGCTGCCCCAATCCTCGGCGAAGACACCCTCGTCGAAATCGGCGGCAAAGACACCATGGAAGCNNNNCTCGAAAGCCGCAAGAAGCGCGCCGTCGAAGCCGAGACCAAGGACAAGCTTTTTGCCGCGCTGACTGAGAAGTACACCTTCCCCGTCCCGGAATCGCTTGTGCAGGATCAAATTGATCAACGCCTCGATCGCGGCCTCCGCGCACTCGCTGCCCAGGGCATGAATCCCGAGCAGATGCGCAAGCTCGACTTTGCCCGTCTCCGCGCCGCACAGCGTGACAGCGCCACTGCCGAAGTAAAGACCATGGTTCTCCTCGACCGCATCGCCCACGAAGAAAACATCACCGTCAGCGATGAAGAGTTCGAACGCGAACTGCAACTGGCCGCCATCCAGTCCCGTGAGCCCATCGATGCCCTGAAGGCGCGATTGACTGACGACGGCGGCCTAGCTAGAATCCGGGAACAATTGCGGCGTGAAAAAACTGCAAGTCTGATGTATGAACGGCTGCCCGCTTAACCACCCTGGGTGAAACTCAGGGTTTGAAAGGGCACGACTTCAGTCGTGCCGTAAAGGGCTTAGAATAAACGCGGGCTTTAGCCCCTGAGCGATGGTTCCAAGAGGGGTTAAACCGCCAAATCGGGAACGCGAAAAACGGGCTGGATGCAGATCGCCGGCCCGCTGAAATAAATCGGGGAGCATCACTCCCCCAACGGAGAAACGGGAAGACTCAATGGCATTGGTTCCCATGNNCCCATGGTGGTTGAGCAGACGAGTCGGGGCGAGCGCGCCTACGACATTTACTCGCGTCTGCTTCGCGACAACATTATCTTTCTGGGCACGCCCATCGACGACCAGGTGGCAAACCTCATCGTAGCCCAGATGCTGTTCCTTTCCGGCGAAGACCCCGAAAAGGACGTCCAGCTCTACATCAATTCGCCGGGCGGTTCCATCACCGCGGGCCTCGCCATCTACGACACCATGCAGTTCATCAAGAACAACGTGGTCACCTATTGCATCGGCCAGGCCGCAAGCATGGGAGCGTTCCTGCTCCTCGCCGGCACCAAGGGGAAGCGCTTCGCCTTGCCCAACTCGCGCATCCTCATCCATCAGCCGTCCATGGGCGGCCTCAGCGGACAGGCCACGGATATCGACATTCATGCCCGCGAAATTCTCCGCATTCGCGAGATCACCAACACCCTCATGGCCAAGCACACCGGCCAGCCCCTCGACCGCATCGAGCGGGACGTGGAGCGCGACTTCATCATGAACTCGCAGCAGGCCAAGGAATACGGCATCGTCGACGAAATCATCGACCGACCGCGCACGTAAGCGGACAACGGCGGAAAGGAGCGAACCATGGGATTCATCGAAGAAGGACGGCAGTTGATTCAGGACTTCGTCACCCCCGAGATTCGCGCCATCCAAGCCCGACTCGACGCAATTGAGAAGCAGGTCGCCGCGCTTGATTCCAAGACGGACAAGCTGGATGCCAAGATCGAACGCAACCAGGCTCATTTGGATGCCAAGATCGACCGCAACCAGGCTCATTTGGAAGCCAAGATCGACCGCAACCAGGCGAGCTTGGAAACCAAGATCGACCGCAACCAGGCTCAAGTGTTGGACACGTTGAACAGGATGGAGACTTACGCTCATGTTTTGGAGCGTTTGGCACGCGTCGAAAGCAAGCTTCAAAGCGTCGCATAGCATCCAGCAAAACGCAATCGTCGCCGAAAGAGTAAATTCGTTAGAGGGAGTTGTTCAATGAAAACGCGCACGGGACCCNNGCCTACATCTGCGACGAGTGCGTGGCCGTGTGCAACTCGATCCTCGAGGACGACCGCGGCGAAGCCACCCCCTCCACCACCGCCGGCCACCTGCCCAAGCCGCAGGAGGTCAAGGCCTTCCTTGACGACTACGTAATCGGCCAGGACCAGACCAAGAAGAAGCTGGCCGTCGCCGTCTACAACCACTACAA
>PMXB01000033.1:0-4796 GCA_003165935.1 Acidobacteriaceae bacterium
GAATGCAGCTCGATGCAGCCGATCCCATCCCCCAAATCAATCAGCGAAGCCCCCGCATTGCTCCGAACCACCCCGTTCGCGCGACGGAAGTCCGCAACCCGCGCATGTCCCGCCTGTTTTGATATCGTCTGCCATCCATTCGTTGTCGGGTTGTAGCATTGGGGGCCGTCCGGTGAATACCAGCAAACAGGCTCTGACTCCGGCCCGGTGCTAAGCAATTCCTGCAATGCGCGCCTCACCGGCAGCCCCTGCGCCTTCATGCGGGCCGCCGTCTCCCGCACCCCCGCCGCATCCCACAACTCAAACGGTCCCAGCTCCCAATTGAACCCCGCCCGCATCGCCCGATCGATCGACGGCGCGTCGTCGCTCACCTCGCCTATGCGATCAGCCGCGTAGCTCCACATATCCGCNNCAACCACCGTGCCCGCGTTCTTCGCCATTTCGAGCGACGGCAATGCCGGCTTCATCCACGGCCTATACTCCAGCGTCGCCGGATCAAGCACCAGCCGCTCGTCCTTCCCATCCGCCCCGCGCACCTTCTTGTAGAAGCCCTGCCCGNNAAGTTCGGCGTGTCGTGCGCAAACACCACCTGCTTGCCCAGGCTCCTATCGGCAAAAGCCGCAAAGGCCGCGGTCACCGCCGCATCGGTTTCTTGCCCGGGAATAATCTCCAGCAGCCGCATATATCGCGGCGGATTAAAGAAATGCGTCCCGAAAAACCTGTCCCGATGCGCCGGAAGCGTCGCCGCGATCTTCTCGATCGGCAGTCCCGAGGTATTTGTCGTCAGCACAGCCTGTTTCGCCAGATGAGGCACCACCCGCGCCAGCAGCGCCCCCTTGATCTCGAGGTTCTCGGCCACTGCCTCAACCACCCAGTCGCACTCTGCCAGCCGCGCCAGGTCGTCCTCAAAGTTTCCCGCCGTAATCAGCCCCGCCAACGATTGCTCAAACAGCGCCGCCGGCTTCGCTTTTCCCAGCCCGGCAATTGCCTTCAGCGCCAGCGCATTCCNNGCCAGCAGCGCGGCAATCCGCGATCCCATCGTCCCCGCGCCCAGCACAGCGGCCCGCCGCACCAGCAGCGGTCGTTCGGCCATGCCGCTCTTTGCCGTTCCCACTTCCGCAATCGCGCCCATTTACTCTTCCCCCAATCAATTTCCCCGGCTCGGCTCCATGCTACGCCCGGTCTTGCTACGTTTTGCCCGCCTCGCCGAAACGCTCGCAGCATACGGGTGCGTGCGCTCGTAGGTCAAGGCAACCCGGCCCTTCCCATCGCCGCCTTGATTTCCTCGTGCCAAACTTCGCGCGGCGACTTTACACTGTCTTCAAAAATACTCTCCAGGAGCGACCTATGCCCCCAACCGGCAACTTCAATCCCCAGGTTGACGCCTACATCGCCAAAGCCCAGCCCTTCGCGCAGCCCATCCTCCAGCTCATCCGCCAACTCGTCCACAGGGCCTGTCCCAGAGTCGAAGAAACCATCAAGTGGAGCCGCCCCTTCTTTGAATACAAGGGCGTCATCCTCGGCAACATGTCGGCTTTCAAGCAGCACTGCAGCTTCGGTTTCTGGGGTGAAGAGATTTCCGCCGTCCTCCGCGAACAAAAAGTACTCCAGCCAGACGCCATGGGCTCTCTTGGACGCATTACCCGTGTAGAAGATCTGCCGACCAGCAAACAAATGCTAAGCCTGTTGCGCCAGGCCGTGGCATTCATTGATAAAGGCGAGTACACGAGCCCCATCGCCGCCCGGCAGAAAGTCGTCAAAGCCCCCGCGCCCACTGCCGAAGCGCCGCCCGAGTTCACAAAGGCGCTCAAGACCAACAAAAAGGCCGCTGCAGCCTATGCCAGCTTCAGCCCAAGTTGCAAGCGCGAGTATGTCGAGTGGATCGCCGACGCCAGGCGCGAAGAGACACGCGACAAACGCATCGCCACCGCCATTGAATGGATCAGCGAAGGCAAGCAGCGCAACTGGAAATACCAGACCTGCTAGAGAAGCTCAGTGCAAGCTCGCTTTGTAACAGGGCACGACCTCAGTTGTGCCGAAGAGCTCGCTTTGTATCAGGGCGCGACTTCAGTCGCGCCGAAGAACCAACCATTAGAACGTGGGCTTCACAGCTTGCGGAAAAACTCAGCCGAGCGGCTTTGTAACAACGGCACGGCTTTAGCCGAGCCAATAAAGTCAGCAGAATGAGTCGGCCTTTTCAGGCCGCGGAAAAACTCCGCCGCGCCGAGGCTTTCAAAGGGCACGGCTTCAGAGCCTGCCCTGAGCGAAGTCGAAGGGTGCCGCTAAGGCCAATGTAATGGGCGCGTCTTTAGCCGCTGAGGAGCGGTTTTTTCCTGCGCCCCGGGAATCTCACCCTTTTCCCGCAACCTGTTTAGATGGGATGAGACGGCTGGCCTCGCGGAGAGCTAAGCTTTCCCTGAGGGGGCCTTTCTCTGGCTGCTCCTGGATCTCTTCCTCTGAACGCGACCTGTTCGCCTGGGTTCCATCTAATTGGGCACACAGCGTCGAGTCTGTTCTGTCTCACTCCGTCTCGGTCTTGTCGCCAGAAATCCCAAATTGTGGAGTCTCTGCGCCTTCTTCCGCTTCCTGGAGCCTGGAGAGCGTCTTTCTGTACCACCAGGCGGCGGCCAGGCCCCCTGCGAGTGCCGAGGCGACCGCCACAACGCCCACACTGACCCACCTGCCACCAGCCTCGTGAGGCTCCGGCAGTTGAACCAAAGGTGCAGAATCTAAATCACTTGACATGGAGGATAAGCTTTCTGGCAGTGGGCTTCTGGCCTCATCCACCGCTCTGTCCGATGCGCGTTAGATGCAAAAATCGGGAAAAGGATTACGAAGAAGTATCCCCAGAAATATTTTGATTTTTGTATTTGACTCGACATCAATCTATGCTATCTTATATTTATTCCAGTCTGAAGGCGGCTAAATGCCCCTTCCCTCTGGGAGTAAGTTGCGTCACTGGCCTCCCGGCACGAACANNACCGTTCGTGCCGTCTTTTTTTTGTCGACGAAATTAGTGGCCAGGCCCCCATTTTCACCCCTCGGCAAATCCAGGCCCAAGCCCCTTCGGCCCACTCGAATGGCCAGCCCTTGCAGCGCCGGTCTCCACACCGGCTGGAATGTGGGCCTCCGGCCCGCGCCCAATCGGACTAAAATGAAACCTGCAAAAGGGGAATCTCATGCAAAAGCTCATCCGCAACCGTTGGATTCTGGCCCTGGCCGTCTTCGCCCTCACCGCGGCCAGCTACGCCCAATGGTCCAATCCGGCCGACGACGTCCCCGCCTACCACCCTTCCGCCCCCCTGAAGATGGCGGCCCTTCCGCCCATCCTCTCCGGCGCCAAGCTCACCGGCGAGAACTTCCAGTACCCCTGGCAGGTCCACGTCTACAAACAGGCCGCGCAGATCGCCAACGTCATCTACCAGCTCCCCTGCAACTGCCGCTGCGATCGCGCTCTCGGCCACACCAGCCTGCGTAGCTGCTATGAGGGCCTCCACGGAACTGAGTGCTCCACCTGCGCCAAGGAGGCCTTTTATGCCTTCGCCCAGACCAAAGCTGGCAAGACCCCCGCACAGATCCGCGCAGGCATCGCCCGCCACGACTACGAGGCAATCGATCTCGAAAAGCAGTAAAAGGGAATTGGGCGTTGAGAATGGCGCCGCTTTGAGATATTGCCTATAACAAGCCTTGTTATAGACAACGCATTGAGCCGCTCCGAAAAGGCGAAAAAAACGATGGCGTTGTCCCCTGAAAGCCCCCTCTGATCGACTATTCTGCTCGTGCAGAGGCTCAAAAGCGCAAATTCACCGCCCGATCCCAATCCAATACCCGTAGATCTGCGCCCCAAACCCGCCCGCCATCTCCGTCACCTTCGGCCCTGGGTCACCGTAGATCTCAAATCCCGTCACCCCTTTTGCACATAATTTCCATCCCCCGGCGCACAATCCATGCGTGAATGCCAAAAAGGCCCTCACCCGGAGCAGACGCCATGATCCATGCACTCAAGCCCATTACTCCTAAACCGTCCGAAATCGATCGCTGTCCTGCTCTGCTAAACCCCGCCGTCGCCCGCTGCGTGCGGGTCTGGCAGCGCGTACAACGTTCGCAATTGAAAGAGACACACAGCATTCCCGTCGCCCGCGTTAGAGCCCATTCCGCCTACCTCCAGGCCATGCCCCCGCTTGATAGCTACCAGAATATTCTCGATTACATCGCCTGTGTCGGTTACGCCATGACCAACGCTTTCATCCTGGAAGAGACCGGTGCGTCGTTTCTAAACGCCGCCAGGATAGCTCTCAATGCCATTTCGCCTCGGATGAAACCTCGGCAAGCCTCCTCTGATGACCCCAAACCATAACGCTCTTTTTTCCCCCTATTGGAATCAGCAACTTAGCCAGGGCCTTTTTGCAAAACTAAGAAAACAAATCAGTTACAGAGCCCCAATTTCTGAAGAAACAGCACTTTTCTCATCGAAAACCGAAATTTCCATTGAAAATGACGGTCCTGAGCCTGCAAAAACTCGCCCCTCGCCCGCACCGGGCCCCTGTCTCAGACCCCTCAGCGGCGTCCCTGGCGCCAAAGCCCAATCCCGGCCTCAGACCCCAAACCCCGATTTGGCATAAGATAGAAGCAGCAGCACCGAGCCAGTTCCACCGGCTCGCACCCACTGGGCGCTTGCGGCATCAAATCCGCAGGCTGTATGCCTGTATCCCAGTATTCCTCAACGGCTGCATCGTGCTGTTGAGGCACAAAATGGGGGCGTCACGGTTTCGACGGGATCGATTGCGGCTAAGGAG
>PMXB01000033.1:4857-8147 GCA_003165935.1 Acidobacteriaceae bacterium
ACTCCCGCCGCCTCCACCATAAATAAGTCGTTTAATATAAACGGCTTATCAGATCGGACTCAAAAATCAGACCAAAACTGTACAGTCACTGTACAGTCGCCCTCTGGATTTTTGCCCCACTTCAGCAAATCGAGCACAATCCGAGCTGAAGTCGGGGAGTCCCTATGCTGTCTGTCTATACCCGCCACCATCCCAGTTGTAAGAATGCCGGCGACAAAACCTGGCGCCGCTGCAACTGCCCCAAGTGGGTCTGGGGATCGCAAAACGGTCAATTCATCCGTCAGAGCGCAAAGACCCATAGCTGGGAAGCGGCAGAGGAACTCCGCCGGCAGCTGACCGAAGCGTTGACTCAGCCTAGTCGGCCGACGCCGGAGATGCCGTCCAATCCGGTTTTGGCTGCGCCAACCTCGGCGCAGCCGCGTGTCGCACCTCGACTGGCGGCCGAAGAGATCACCCCGGTCCAGCATCGGAAACCAAGAGTCACGGTCGAGAACGCTGTCGAGGCATACCTGGCTGATGCCCGCAGCCGGGAACTGGAATCCTCCACGCTTTCAAAACTCGAGACCATCTTCCGCAAGCAGTTCCTCGTCTGGAGCCGGATCGAAGGCATTGATTACCTCGACCAGATCGAGCTCGATACGCTGCTAAATTTCCGCAACACCTGGAAGGACGGAAAGCTGGCCAAGCAGAAGAAACAGAGCCGCCTGATCGGATTCTTCTGGGCCTGCGTCCGCCGCGGCTATATCGCACAGAATCCTTGCATGGGTCTGGGCAAGATCAAGGTCGTTCAAATCCCCACCGATTACTTCCCCCGGGACGAATTCCAAAGGATACTCGACGCGACTCATGTCTACGGAGATCCTCGCGGCGGATTCATCCCCATTGAAGACTTGAGGACTCGTCTCCGCACCATGACTCTGTTGATGCGCTGGAGCGGGTTGCGCATCCGCGACGCCATCACGTTCGAACGCCATCACCTGCAGGGCGACAGTCTTCTCCTCTACCAAGCGAAAACGGGAACTCCGGTCTATGTTCCGCTCCCTCCCTACGTGGTCGATGCCCTCAACAGTGTGCCGCCTGGCCCAAAGCCCAATCCCCGTTACTTCTTCTGGAGCGGCAACGGCGATCCTAAGAGCGCGGTCGCCAACTGGCAGCGAAGCTATCGCCGTCTGTTCGAACTGGCAGACATCAGGAAGCCAGATGGCGAGGTCAAGCGCTGTCACCCGCACATGTTCCGCGACACTTTTGCGGTCGAGATGCTGCTCGCCGGCGTTCCCATCGATCAGGTCTCGCTTCTGCTCGGCCATGCTTCAGTGAAGATCACCGAAAAAAGCTATGCTCCTTTCGTGAAGGCGAGACAGATCCAGCTTCAGGAGAGCGTACGCAATGCCTGGCTCGTGGGCCAGTCCCCGGAACCGGACCCGACACGGGCCCCGAAAAATTCTTCAACCAACGCGCAGCGGTCCGTGGACCCGAGGAAGGGCTGGCAGCTGATCCGCACCGCGCCCCGCCCCGGTGCTACTGGAGACGAGCACCGGCATATCTCGCCATGTGATTCTGAACGCGCTCATAAACCCGGCTCCAGTTCGCGTCGATCGCCTGGAAAAATCGCTCGGGCAAATGATCGTTGAGGACGCGGGTGCGGAACCAGGTGCGGAAGAACATCGATTCCATGACATCGTCGTTGACATCTTTGCAGAACTCGATCGCATTCTGAAGATGTTCGACGGCCAGAGGCATCTCCCATTCCGCTTCTTCTTTCGACGCTGGCGCTTTTCCGAGCCACGTCTCCGGAATCGCCCTTGCTGATTCGATCTTTGCGATACGCTTTTCGATTGACGGGTTCCATGAGGGAGTTGGCAGATCATCATAGAACTCCTCCAACAGACCTCGGAGCTCAGCCACATCCGCACCGAACTTCTCGCGCAGGCGTTCGCCATCCTCCGGGAGGATATGGAGGCGATTCGCCAGTTGAGACAACCATGCGTTGAAGAACACGCCCTCCATCGCAAATGAACTGGTTCCCTCTTCATGCGCTTCAAGCGTCGCAACACCGAGTTCGGAAACCGCGAAGCGCTTCCTGTTGGCCAATTCGGAGCGGCCCGATTCGTGAAGCAGCGTGTAACAAAGATCGATGGCCCGCTCATCTGCCTCTGCCCGCCGGCGATACTCGCGCAGGGCTTCCTTCCAATCGCGGTGCTGTTCAGGCGTCAGGAGATGGCGATTCTCGTCCGTGACAATTCGGCCGGTTCTGGAAAACGCGTAGATCAAATCGGGGCTGACGTGGCTTCTGTGGAAGACCAATCTGAGGTCATCCGTGAGTTCCTGCCGAAGGGACTTTGCTACTTCGGCAGGCATATCTGGCGCCAACACGCCGGTAAGGGCCGAACGCCGGACGATTTGTAGCCCCGGCTTCCCTGCCGATTGTCGAGCCTTCTCCTTTGCCATCTTCCACTCCCGCACCTTCGATTCTACGTTTGCCTGTTTCATCTCTTGAAGCCGTCCATGCATTCGAATCCCGATTTGACCGAGCTTTGAGCGTGCGTTACTTGTAACTCGAGCGCATTTTGAGGTTCGTGAGGTCGCTCTTGTGTTTCGCCCTTTGCTTCCTCATACCGGTTTACACAACCACGAATTAAGAGGAGTCCCGAATGGAACTTCAACTGGAACCAACATATGGCGCAACACCGGCCATCGAGCGACAGTCATCACTGGGTGTCCCAGCTCTTGAAACACACTATACGGTCGCTGAACTCTCCAGGCTCTGGTTTTTCAGTGAAAACACGATCAGACGCCTATTCACCAAAGAGCCGGGAGTTGTAAAGATCGCTCATCCACATACGAGGGCCAAGAGAGGCTATACCACCATGAGAATTCCTGAACGAATTGCCCAACGTGTCCACCGACGCCTCCAGGGCTTGTCGTGATGGCTTTACCTGAACCTCTCAGGAAATTAATTTCGCAGCTCCACTTGAAAGGACGTGCGAGATTCGCGATCAGTTCCTGCGAAACTGCGAATTTGACCGAGTCCTGAATCAGAGACATGCTCATTTCTGTTTTAGGAGGCTCTGGTGAAAGGACGAGAGGAGCGATTCGGAGTTGCCATCGCGTTGACGTTCATTGACGTGCTCAGGATGCAGGTGTACTCCGATCTCCGGAATTCCGGTTAAGACCGAATGCTTTCGATACTGCGGATTCCCGCTGACCTACAGGAGTGACTCAATGTTCGATTCGCTCGAAGATCTTTCCATCAAGCTCGCCGCGACAGGCTACTTCATCGATCCCGTAAT
>PMXB01000254.1:0-14654 GCA_003165935.1 Acidobacteriaceae bacterium
TGGCCCTCCATGCCCACTTCGGGCAAAATCAGGTGGCGGGAGTAGCGGGAAAGATCGTCGGTAGTCAGTTCAGGCAACACGGGGGGTACAGTCGCTGTCGGCATGGTGTTCATTCAAGATGTTGCATTTCAGGATTTTGGTTCACAAAATGAGATCGGCAGCCAAAAATGCGGAGTCTGTTGCCCGCAACCTGCAGTGCGGAAGGCCAACCGTGATCTGTTTGTCTTTAACAGGGTAACAAAGATGGGTTTGCCGGGTGTTGGAGTCCGGACGAGGGCAGGCTCAGGCCCGCAGTTCAATTGCGCGCCCGCTCCGGGTGTGCGAGATTGGAGTGGACGGCTGGGGCCGCTGATCTCGACTTCATACCTGACCGCGAACGGAAGACACAATGGCACGTAAATCCCGCAATCCTAATTTTGATCAAACGCTTGAGATTCTTCGCACCCATGGATTTGAGGTGTCGGCTTTTGCCGGCGTCACGGGTGGCATGCTGGTGGCCAAGCACGGCGCCGCCGCGATTCTGGTCCCCGCCAGGCAAGTCCTGCCCAAAGACAGCCCCGCAGCTTACTTCGAGCGTCCTGGCGCATTTATCGGCGGGGAAGTAGCCCGCCTCGTCGATCGCGGCTACCAGAAGTTCATTGCCACGCAGCACTTCCAGCTTCCGGCCACGGCTCCAGTACTTGAGGCTATCCACCTCTTTGGCGAGGAGCTCAACCAGCTGATCGGCGGCATCAGCCTCTACAACGAAGGCCTCGGCACCACCAGCGACCTTTATCAGTACGATCGCCTCAAGGGCAGGGAAGCTCCTCAGGCATCGGAGCCTACCCCATGGGCGCTTACGCAAGGCCATTGATTCTTGACGCCGATTGCACCCAGCGCCTAGTGTCGCCGTGCCCGCTCCCGCTGCAACTCGCGATAAAG
Organism: Acidobacteriaceae bacterium; assembly: GCA_003165935.1. Lineage (GTDB taxonomy): Bacteria > Acidobacteriota > Terriglobia > Terriglobales > Acidobacteriaceae > Telmatobacter. The sequence continues at coordinate 922 of PMXB01000254.1, forward strand.
ATCGCTCTTTGACTGGCCGAGTTCGCGCGCCAGCCGCTTGAGTGCCTGGTTTTCGTCCAGTGGCGCATCGGCCGGCGCTTCAGCCTGAATACGCGCAATCCGAGCCGAGATCTTCTCGTTCGACGCCGCCTGCGACCCTGCCTGCCCTTCTGTCCGAGGCAGCGCCTCCACCAGCAGCACAATCTCACCCCGCACCCGGTCGCGACTGGTCAGCTCTTGCCTGACTTCGGCCACAGTTCCCCTCACAAACTCCTCGTGAATCTTCGTAAGTTCGCGAGCCACCACCACCCTTAGCCCCGCGCCCCACACAGCCTCGAGGCCGCCCAGCGTCTCCAGAATCCGATGCGGCGCCTCATAAACTACTAGCGTCCTTGCCCCACCCGACCGCGCAGCTTCCGCAGCCAGGTCTTCGAGCCGCGTCCGCCGCGCTCCAGCCTTCTCCGGCAAGAATCCGATGAAGTGAAACTCGCTTGTCGACAGGCCCGAAGCAACCAGTCCGCTGAGCGCTGCGTTAGCCCCAGGGATAGGGATCACATCAACTCCAGCGGCGATTGCCTCCGCCGCCAGCCGCGCACCGGGGTCGCTTATCCCCGGCATGCCCGCATCGCTCACAACAGCGATTCGCCCGCCGGCCTTGATGGCCCCAATCAGCTCTGCCGCGCGCTCCCGCTCGTTGTGCTCGTGGCAACTGATCGTCGGCGTCGCGATCTCGAAGTGGTTCAGCAGCTTCTGAGTCTGCCGCGTGTCTTCGCAGGCAATGCGGTCCGCCCGTCGCAGCACATCCAGCGCGCGCAGCGTTATGTCGCCAAGATTTCCAATCGGGGTTGCAACCAGGTAGAGACCCGGAGCCAATTGCGCTGGGGAGTCTTCGTTGCGGTCGGCGTCGCTCATTGGCGGCTATTCTTCAGAGTCCCGGCGTTCAATGCGCCGTTGCTCGGCGAGCAGCGACATCGAGCTCATCAGGTTCTGCACGCTTACTACACCCACCACGCGCCCCTCTTCGGTCACCGGAATAAGCGCCAGTCCATGACCAGCGGTCAGCCGCCGAATCGTGGTGCCTAGCGTATCTTCAGGCCCAGCCACCTGAAAGCCCTTCGACATTACGGCCTGCACATATCCGTTGCCGTCGTTGCGCAGCGCATCCAGAATTCGCTGACGCGATACAATGCCTACCAGTTCCGCTCCGCGCACCACCGGAAAGTCCTCTTGCAGCGAGTGAACACAGCGCACCAGCGCGTCGGCCAGAGTGTCTGAGGGGCGCAGCGTCGCAAAGTCGGTCAGCATCACCTCGCGCATTCTCACCGTGTCAACCACCGTCTGAAAGAAGACGCCCTGGTCTTCAACCTGCGCGCCGATCATGATGAAAAAGCCGGCAAAGAACAGCCATGGATTGCGCAGCATCATGCCGCCAAGCATGGCGACAAGCGCCAGCGCCTGGCCAAGCCCTGCCGCAATCCGGCCCGACGGCGCAAACCCATTCTTGCGCGCAAAACTGCCGCGGATCAGCCTGCCAAAATCCAGCGGATAGGCGGGGAGCAGATGCATGATGGCCATGCCAAACTGCAGCCACACCATGCTGCGAATAAGATTGGCTGGCGTGATAAAAGGCGGGCTGAACAGATCCACGTTTCCGCCCGCCCCAAGAAACGTGAGCGCAAGGATCAGGCCCGTAATCCCGTTCGCGATCGGTCCGGCGAAGGCCATCGCAAACTGCCCCACCCCCTGGTTCGCATTTTCCTGGCTCTCGGGATTCGCATACGCAAACAGCCCGCCAATCGGAATCAGCAGCACCGCGCGCAGCTTCAGCCCGAGCCAGGCAGCGGTCACCAGGCGAGCCGCCTCGCGCACAAACACGGCGACCACCAGCAGCATGAACAGCCCCAGCCCGCGCCCCATGCCTTCGCTCGCGCTGAAGCCCATGCACACAAACGCCAACAGAGGGAAAAAGGCGTGTACGCGCAGCTCGACGCCCATCCAACGACCCAGCGGAATTGACCAGCCACGCATACCAAGATTGTAGTGTGTGCGGGCACGATATGCTGAACTGCGATGCGCATCATTGGCGGAACCCTGAGATCGAGAAGGCTTGAGGCGCCGGCGGGCCTGGCAACAAGGCCCACCAGCGACCGTCTCCGCGAGACCCTCTTCAACGTACTCGCCCCGCGCATTCGGGACGCGCGCTTTCTCGACCTCTTTGCCGGATCAGGCGCCGTCGGCCTTGAGGCGCACAGCCGCGGCGCTGCACGGGTTGACTTTGTTGAGCGCGCCGCTCCCGCTTTGGCAGTCCTCCACAAGAACCTGGCCAATCTCGGAATCTCATCCGGCGTCTCCGTCCATGCCTGGAGCGTGGAGCCCATCCTGCGGCGCATCCGCATCGATGCACCGTTCGACCTGGTCTTCCTAGATCCCCCCTACGATGCGGCCAATGCCTATGAGGCGACGCTCGGGCTGCTGGGAGGCGCGCTCTCCGGCCTGCTCGCGCCCGGAGCGCTGGTGATCGCCGAGCACCGCAAGAAGGAAAAGCTCGCTGATCGATATGGATCCCTCAATCGAACCCGGCTCCTCGAACAGGGAGACGCAGCGTTGAGCTTTTATGCTACTGCGCCGCCGTCATCTATCTGAATTCGCTCTCCTCAACCCACCGGCTCGAGATGGGCGGTGAAGTGGCGGAGGAAAGGCGCTTCGTAGGTCAGCCGCAGGCCTTTAATCTTGTTCCGTCGAGCGAAGACGCTGAGGATGATTTCGACGACATAGTCGATGTGGCTCTGGGTGTAGACGCGGCGGGGGATGGCCAGGCGCACCAGTTCCATCTTGGCGGCAGCGGCGAACATCAGGCTCCCGATCTCCACTGAGCGGATGCCGCCTTCGAGATACAGTTCGGCAGCGAGGGCGACGCCGGGGAATTGTTCCTGCGGAATGTGCGGCAGGAAGGCTTTGGCGTCGAGATAGATGGCGTGACCGCCTGGAGGCTGCACGATCGGGACTCCCTGTTCGGCGATCTTGTTGCCGAGATAGGCTGTCGAGGCTATCCGGTAGCGCAGGTAGTCTTCGTGGAGCGATTCCTGGAGGCCGACGGCTATTGCTTCCAGGTCGCGGCCAGCGAGTCCGCCATACGTGGGGTAACCCTCAGTCAGGATGAGGAGATCTTTTTCCTGGCGGGCGAGGATGTCGTCGTTGGTGCAGAGGAAGCCGCCGATGTTGGCCATGCCGTCTTTCTTGGCNNCGTCCATGTTGCCTTTGAAGGGAAGAATGGTGGAGGGCTCGCGGCCTTCGGGCATCAGCAGGTCGACTGCTTCGGCTCCGGCGGCTTCAACGTTGGCGCGCGTGGTGTCGAAATGTGTGTTGTTGGGGACAACGTCGCCGGGCTTGCACATGACGTGGAAGAGGATGCGCTCGGCGGCGCGGCCCTGGTGGGTCGGAATCACATGTCGGTAGCCGGTGATGTCCTGCACGGAGTCGCGAAAGCGGTCGAAGCTGCGGCTGCCGGCATAGGACTCGTCGCCCTCCATGATCGCGGCCCACTGGTGCGTGGACATGGCTCCGGTCCCGGAATCGGTGAGCAGGTCGATGAGGACGTCATCGGCGTGGAGCAGAAAGAGATTGTGGTGCGCGGCGCGGAGAAGGTGTTCGCGTTGCTCGCGGGTGGTCCAGCGAATGGGTTCTACGCTCTTGATGCGGAATGGCTCGATGATGGTCTTTGTCGACACGGAATAACTCCTGACGGGCGGTGCGATCCGGCGTGCAGTAAGCGCGGGCTGGTAAAAGCGGCGGATACCTATTGTCTCAAGCATAGGCGGGATTTGTCTCACGCAGTGGCGCGCTGGCTCAAGGTCGTGGGCAAGGAGAGAATTACAAATCGGCGTGGATCAAACATCGGGCAACACGCTACCCTTCTTGTTGCGGAGGCGCGGGGTCAGAGAAGGATCTGGCCAGGCCATCCGCGCGGAACATCCGCGCACAGAACATCCGCGTATTGTCCGAAACAGACAGCGAGTCGCGAGGGAGACGGATTGAAAGCATTGACACTTGCAGCAACCACAGCACTCGGTGCTGCCCTGTGCAGCCTGGCGGTTACGGCGCAAACGCAGTTGCACCTGATGCCTCAACCGCAACAGGTTTCCCTGGAATCCGGGTCGCTGGCGCTGGATTCGACGTTCGTGGTTGATGTCCCAGGGAAGACGAGCGTGCGCCTCACAGCAGCCATCGATCGCGCTGTCCGCCGCATCGAGATGGAGTCGGGGCTGCGCCACGCCGGGCCCGGTGTCGCCGCGAAGACCAGGCTGGTGGTGCGGGCGGAACACCCCGCTCCATCGATACAAGCTCTGGACGATGACGAGAGCTACTATCTGCATGTGACCGCGGCGGGCGTGGAGATCGATGCGGCTACCGAGCTGGGCGCGATGCATGGGCTGGAGACCCTGATCCAACTGGTGCAGCCGGGCAGCAACGGGTACTTCATTCCCGCGGTCACCATTCACGATGCACCAAGGTTCCGGTGGCGTGGACTGATGATCGACTGCGGCCGGCACTTCGAGCCGATGGCGGTCATCAAGCGCAACCTCGATGGCATGGCAGCCATGAAGCTTAATGTTTTCCACTGGCACCTGACCGAGGACCAGGGATTTCGCATAGAAAGCCGCGTGTTTCCCAGGCTGACCGGCAAAGGTTCAGACGGCGATTTCTACTCGCAGCAGGACGCAAAGGAGATTGTGGCCTACGCCCGCGCACGCGGCATTCGGGTGGTGCCCGAGTTCGAGATGCCCGGACACAGCACGGCGTGGCTGTTCGCGTATCCTTCCTTGAATAGCGGGTCGGGGGCCAGCGGATCGACGCCAGAGGGAATCCGCCGCGAGTTCAACATCAGCACCTACGCGATCGATCCCACGCGCGAAGCGACCTATGCGTTCATCCGGCGGTTTCTTACGGAGATGGCCGGGATCTTTCCCGATGCCTACGTTCATATCGGCGGAGACGAAACGCCGGCTCCCGACTGGAAGACCAACCCCCGCATCCTCGCCTTCATGAAAGCGCACCAAGTGAAGGACAACGAAGCGTTGCAGGCTTACTTCAATACGCGCGTGCTCAGGATCGTTAAGGGTCTGCACAAGCACATGATGGGCTGGGACGAGGTGCTCACGCCGGGGCTCCCCAAAGATGTGGTCGTGCAGTCGTGGCGCGGAGAGGCGTCGCTGGCCAAGGGAGCGAAGCTCGGCTATGAAGGAGTGCTCTCCGCTCCCTACTACCTTGACGGCATGAAACCGGCAGAGACGCATTACCTGGCCGATCCGCTGCCTGCTACCTCGGACTTGAGCGCGGACGAACGCAAGCGGATTCTCGGTGGAGAGGTCTGCATGTGGGGCGAGCATATCCAGCCGCGGACGATTGACTCGCGCATCTGGCCACGAACGGCGGCGATTGCCGAGCGTTTCTGGTCCCCTGAAAATGTGCGCGACGTGGACGACATGTACCGGCGTCTGGAGTTCGCTTCGATTGAGCTGGAGGGGCTGGGGCTGACACATCTTCAGTTCGGCGACGCTGGACTGCGGGAACTGGCGGGCACTGAAAAGATCGATGCTCTGCGCACCGTGGCATCCGTGCTGGAGCCGGTGAGCTTCGGCGAGCGTGCCCACTTGCAGCGCACCGATCAACTGACGGCGCTGGATAGCTTTGTGGATGCGGTGCGGCCTGACCCGCCGTCGCGCCATTGGTTTGAGGCGGCGGTGCAGCGGTTGACGGCTGACCCGTCAGGCGATGCCGCGGATCGGACGGCGTTGGCGGCGTGGTTTGGGAAGCTGCGGGACGCGGTTCCGGAGGCAAGGAAGCAGATGGACACCTCGCCGCGGCTCAAGGAAGTGACGGCGCGGGCGGATCAGTTGGCGCAACTGGCGGCAATGGGCCAGGAGGCGCTTCAGTACCTGGGCACGGGCGAAAAAGTGCCGGCGGATTGGAAGGACAAACAGGCGGCCGCGATGGAGGAGATGAAGAAGCCGAGCGCGCTGGTGCGGTTTACGATCTTGCCGGGGATGGCCAACTTGGTAAGAGCAGTGCCAAATTAACCGGCTGGCCCCGGAAACGCTTGCGCTCCGATGAAAGAGGCCGTTTGTCCTATTTATAACAACCTCTGTTATGTGCTCGCCCCCAATCACCTGAAAAAGCACCTGAAAAATCCGCCGTTTTTGATCGAAAAAGCCCCACGATCGCCTCTTATTTTGATATCGGCCGTGTGCGGAACTCTTTTCAGCTCATTCATCCCTTCTCTTTTTCCCTGCCGGTTTTGCGTACAATTACCGCTTCTTGGCGCACAATCAGATCGTGAATGCCAACAGCCATCGGGTAGCCCGTGCCACAGCTTTGTTCACAGACGATGAGCGCACCAAGAGCGGCAAACCTTCTGAAGTTTTTAAAAAATGTATTGGAAACAAAGAAGTTAGCGGGGCCCATTTCGTAACCCCTAGAAAACAGGCCGGTTAAAAAGCAGCAAATTTCACAAAATCGCCGTTTTCCGTTCCCAAGCGACGTTTTTATCGGAAGTCAGTGCCAGATCGCCTCTTTTCCGCCCCAGGATTATTTCGGGCACCCTCGGTCTGATCGAGAGTCTTCTCGATCAGACCGCCGGGGCCGGTACCGCGGCTCCCGAATACACGGCTGTGACCGCCGTTATGTCGTCCGACTGGCCAAAACTGCAGGCGGCGTGAGCAATGCGATCCGCCGGCTGCGTGCTCACCAGTCGCGTGCGTTCAAAGCCGTAAAGTTCGCCCGCCTTGGTCTGCGCCTCCGGCACGCCGTCGGTCATAAACGTGATGTAGTCCCCGGCGGTGAGCTGGACCGTAGTCGTCTCATACTCCGTCCCGCCCACAATTCCCAGCGGCAGAGCGCCCGGAATTTCGAGTTCCATGCCGTTGATGTAAGGGGGAAGATGCCCGGCGTTTGCCACGGTCATCACCCCTGAGGCAGAAAAGCGCGCGGCCAGGCATGTGGTGAATCCTCCGCGCGACCGCCCCATCATGCGCTCATTCAGCGATGCCAGCAGCGTAGCCGGGTTCGCGCCATGCGAGGCTTCGGCGCGTATCGCGCCCACCAGAAGTGAGACCATCGTGGCTGCCGCCAGGCCTTTGCCGCTCACGTCGCCAATCACGATCGTCATGCCGCCATCATCGTCGGCCATCTGCTGGAAGAAGTCCCCTCCCACCTGCTCCGCCGGGCAGTATGCGCACTCTACCGTGAAGTACTTCGATTGGTCTAAACGATCGGGAAGCAGGATGAGCTGAATCTGCCGGCCTGCTTCCCGTTCCAGCGAGATCTTCTCCTCCTGCTGGCGGGCCAGGGCAAATCGCCGAATGAGGAAGACCAGCATGGCCAGCAGGAAGAAGATATGCAGGAAGACGCCGGTCTGCATGGTGAAGGGCGGCAGCGGAAGCGGCCGTTCCAGAATGCGCGGCAACCTGGTAAGCCCAGCCTGGTTAAGCACGATGGCCACATTGTCCGCTACGAAGAAGCCCAGATCGAGAAGCGTGGGGAACAGCAGAAGTCGCGCGTCGAGGTTGCCAGCGAGGGCGCGCTTGCCAAGCACGAAGAAGATCCACATGGCCGCAGGCAAAAGGAAGATCAGTTGAATCGTCGCCGACGTTGCCGGAGAAGCCCAGCCCGGCCAGTAGAGGATCGCCGCGAAGGGGCTAATCACTACGAATCCAAGGCATACGCGGCCAATCCGCCGTGCATGGTAGCGAAGTACCTTGGAGAAGAAGCAGAAGGCGGCAAAGAAGTTGAGCGCCGCACAGATGCCGTCGGACAGGTCATAGATCGGCACCGGCGGAAAGGCATAAATCTCTTTTGAGACGTAGAGGACGCTGTCCATGCTCTGCGCCAGGAGCATCAATGCAAACCACAGGTATTCACGTTCTGCGGGCCGGAACAGGAAAAGGCAAAGAATGGCAATGCCGATGATTCCCGATGCAATCGAGTAGGAATAGTAGTCGATGAAGTGGGAGTTTCGGGTCACCGCCTGGTGATGCTGCTCAATCTCGAGGATGCTGCTGTCACCCGCCAGATGTCCGCCTCTGTACGGCCCTCCGCCCACATAGTTTGCCCACATCGGCGAGTGCCACACGCGAATTGCCACCAGCACATCGCGGCTCGTGGAACTTCCCGCCAGGGTAAGCGGAAACACCTGGGGATGCATGCGGGTATTGGGAATTACGTGCGGAGGCATGTCGCCTGACCTGCCCACCAGCCGGCCATCCACATACACCTCAAATGAGGTGATGATCGGCGCGAGCATTAGCGATTTGGGTTGCGGCCCGGGGGGCACATGGACCGTAAATCGATACCATCCATAGCCGCTCATGTTCGGGTAACCCTGATCGGACCATGAGTCATCACTGCGCAACAGAGGCCAGTTGGTGTCGTCGAATCCTGGCTGCGCCCAGAGCTTTGCCGCCTGTCCATTTGATTGAACTTCGGGCACCTTGGGCGAGTCCCCCGGATGAAAGCGCCACATCCCATCCAGCGAAATGACCGGTTCCCGGTCGCGATCGAGATCGAACGACTGCGCCGCCAGCAGCGAAGCGCAAACCGTCAAAATCAACGCCGCGAGCCAACGAACTGCCGAGCCAATGCGCATGGGGAATCTCATCCGGGGTGAGATTTTGAAAGAGCACGACTTTAGTCGTGCCGCAAACGTCGCAAAATCAACGCGGGGCTTTAGCCCCCAAGGGACTGCCGAGCTTCAAACTGACCCACGACCGAACTACCGGTCAGTTTTGTTCCGATGCTAACGCAGAGGGCGCAGTTTGCGAAGCCTCGCGTCGAATGAGCGGCGAGGGTTAAAGTGTTGTGCATGAGGATTTCACATAAGAAATCAAGTTGCCTGGCCCTCGTTCTAGGCGTTGGCCTTGCGTCAGCCGCGCTTCCTTATGCGTTTGGGCAATCGAAAATCTCCGCTGCAGCCCCTGACACGCAGACCGAGCCCGCAGCGAAATCGGAGCTTGTCATTCTCGATACTGACATCGGCGACGACATCGACGACGCATTTGCGCTGGGGCTGGCTTTGAAGAGCCCGGAGGTTAAGCTGCTCGGAATCATGACGACGTTTGGAGACACAGAGCTGCGGGCGCGGCTGGTAGATCGGTACCTTGGCGCTGTGGGTCGTTCTGAAATCCCCGTCTCGAACGGATTCTCGACGCCACACTCAAATGCCTTTACTCAGGCTGCCTATGCCGAAACACAGCCGAGGCATCAGGGCCCGAAACCTACTGAATTTTTGCTGGGGCAGATTAGCGCTCATCCCGGCCAGATCACTCTCATTGGGATTGGCCCGCTCATCAACGTGCAGGCGGCAATCGAGAAAGACCCCGCCACCTTCAGGAAGCTGAAACGCGTAGTCATTATGGGCGGCTCCATCGACCGCGGCTACGATTCGGGCACTAACAACAAACGCCCACCGGATGCCGAATGGAACATCAAATGTGATCCGGCGGGATTAAAGGCGCTATTGGCCTCGGGGGTTCCGGTCTACATGATGCCGCTGGATTCAACCCAGGTGCGACTGTCCCAGCATGATCTGGAACAGATTCTGGCGCACGGCTCCCCCGTCACCGACCAGCTCGCACTGCTCTATCACCAGTGGGTGTGGGGCAACGGAGTGAAATGGACGACGCCGACCCTCTTTGACCCGGTTGCCGTCGCCTACTCCATCCGGCCCGATCTCTGCCCGACGACGCCCATGCGGATCGAGGTCGACGACAAGGGATTTACTCGTCGTGTCGATGGGCCGTCCAACGCGCAGGTTTGCCTCAAATCCGACGAGAACGGATTCCGGCAGCTCCTGATCGACCGACTGACCGGGGACGGCCCCAACTAGCCTGCCTCTGAAGTTCCGGCATGGCCGCCCAACTGTCAGCTTTTGTGCGGTTTGGCCCTGGATCCCGCGCTGAATCCCTATTCGTGTTGAGACTCCAGGGTCTTGCGCCCTTGGTCACTTCCAATTCCATTGACAAGGCGCCAAGCTGGGTGAAAAATGGCGGGTCAAAACAATTCGAACCGAATGGCGAATTGTATGGAGGGAAAGTGAAAACTGCACGGACTGTAAGACTCTTCGGAGTTCTGGCACTGGTGAGCGCTGGGTTGCTTGTAGCTGGCTGCAAGTCAGCTCCGGAACTGACCGCGTCCCAGGCGCAGGCACTCATCCAGGCGCATTACGACGCAATGCCGGCGGTCGGCACCGATATCGTTGTCGATGACCTGGGCATGCGGATGGGCGTGACCGCCAAGTACTGGGAAGGATTGAAGAAGTACAGCAACGGCTACTGGGTTGACCTGAAGCTGACCGATGCCGGCAAGCAAGTGCTCAAGCTGGCCAACGGCGGCAACGTCATCGAGTGGAGGCCAGACAGCCCCACCGATAAATCCTTCAAGTTGATCGTAACGACGGTTGCCACCAATCACCTCAAAGCCCGCGATGTGAATGACCCGCAGAATGAGGTCGGCGGGACCAGGAGCACCGTGTTCACTGAGGCGCAAAGCCTGGATGGCGTTCCCGGACCGCTCCAGGACATTGCCCACAACCCCGGCAACAAGCTGAGCACCAAGCGGACGGCTACATTTGCCGTCGATAACGGCGCCTGGAAGCTACAGTCGGTCAACTAGGGCTGGAGCAGGGCTGGAGAATCGGGCAGAGCCGGAAGATCAACTCAAAGAAGACTCCGGCGGGGAATTGTCCAGTCTTGACACACGCACAGGCTGGTCTCCAACCGCTTGGACTTTAGGGGCAGTCACTGTCAACGCCCCCCCGGCTAAGAAGGCCGGTGCTCTACGCGCCTTCTGCCTTGGGCGTTGCGTTGGATAACTGAAAAGCAGCTAACGGATGGTCCATCATTCAACCGGATCACGCGATTTGACATCCGAAACGGTTGGAGGACCGCGTTTTTCCGCTGCTAGCTACGATTAGATCTCATTGTGGCGGCTTACCGCCATGCAAACGGGATCGTTGGCGCCGCAATCCGCTTTACAGTCGGCCATTCGAATGTCGAGATTCACAATGGGATATTCTTGGCCTCCGATCGCGTGACGCACTCTTCGGCGTTAAAGCGCGTACATTGCAGAGGGATGACCCAACCCCAACTGAATAGGATTGGATTCTCCATCCCCTGTTGAATCGGCGGCGCCGGCAGAGATCAACAGGCGAGGGGCATTTAAGGGCGCGGGAAGCGCGGAAATGAGAGAGGCTTTTATGAAACTCAAGGCAACCATTCTGACCACAGCGGCAGTGTTGGCAATGATCGGCGTAACCGGCTGCTTCAGCCAGCAGAAGAAGGCCGCAGCAACTCCCATTCAGAACAGTGGTAGTTCCTCCGCCCATCCCGTTTCCGTCAATTGGAGCGGCACTCACCCCGAGCAGGTCTCCGACCCCGGCTTGCGGATGCCCGCCTACACCATCCAGGTGCCCAACGGCTGGAAGTTTGTCGGCACAATTCTCCGCCCCACTGGCTGTCATGCCCCTGCCGTTCCGGCCGCGGGGCTCTCCTACACCTCCCTCAGTCCCGACGGCGTCAGTGCCTTTATGGTGCTGCCTGGATCCTCCTGGACATGGACCAGCACGGGCCAAAGCCTGACGGGCCCCCGATGCGCGGCAATCAACATCAATACGGCCGCCGGCTTCCTGGTCAACATCGTAGTTCCCAACCTGCATCCGAATGCCAAAATCATCGCCATCCTCGCGCCGAACAAAGCCACCCAGGAAGGCGTCAATCAGATGCAACAGAGAGCCCAGGAGCAGAACAACGCTATGGCGCGCTCCTATGGCCAGAGGCCTCAGCACATCATCCAGGATCTGGCCCAGGTTCACATCGAGTATCAGGAGAATGGCCGGGACGTGGAGGAACTGATCGGCAACTTGATTTACTGCAACGAGTCCCAGACCGTCGCCACGTATGGGCAGCCATCGCGCACTCAACGCAGCTGCTACTCCTACGGCACCAACATCACTCGCGCGCCCAAGGGCTCTCTCGCCGCACTGCTTGCCCAACCGCGCCCCGACTCTCAGGTCAATCGCGCATGGGACAACCAAGTGGCACACAACATCCAGGCCGGCACCGCACAACTGATCAAGGCCAGCAACGACAACTTCAATGCATTGATGGCCAACATGAAGGCGCAAGGCGACGCGCGTACCCGGCAGGCCGAGAACTTCCGCGCCCAGCAGCAGACGAGCTTCGAGCATGCTCAGCAGAACGACCGTGCCGCGCAAGCCGCCATCGACCACTCAGCGCATCAAATGGCGCTCTACTCCCTGGATCGGCAGACATTCATCAACCCCAGCACCGGCCAGAAGATCGAAGCCAGCGACCAGTTCAACCACCAGTGGATATCTTCCGATGGCCAGTCCGTCATCCAGAATAACGACCCCACGTTCGACCCAAACGGAGTCGTCGACCCCATAAAGCAGAGCTGGACGGAGTTGATCCCGGCGCGCTGAAATTCACGAGGAAGAAATTGCAGTCCTGAGAGCTCCGGGGCTCAGCTGTTGGCGGCAATCAGCGGATTCTTCAGGCTCATCTTGTGCTGGAAGAGAGTTTTCGTTGACCCCACCGGAGTTTCTTGCTATTGTAAGAAGGTTGCGCAAGGCGACGCGTGTCTCTGTGTTGTATCGAGGCGCAGTCGTGGGGACTCCAGGCGGCTTCTAATTGCCATGGATTCAGTCCTGAGGCCGTGAAGTAGACTCGGCCAGACAGGTCCCGGAAAATGCTCTCACCTTGCGGGGGCGGGGACAGATCGCATCGGAGCCCGCGCGTTACTCCACCTTGGAGGGCTATGCGGGCCGGAAACGGCGAAACGGAGTCGGCTTTTCCTGTGGAACTGAAGGAAAACGCTCGGCCACCGTCCCGTTTCTCGTCTGAGATTGGAACGAAGGCAGACGCGAAGCAGCAACCGAGGGGCTTCTGCGTTTTGGCATGGGCAGATTATGCCTGTCCAAAACAAAGACAGCCCGAAGGGCCTGCGCGCGGCTGATGAGATGGGCAGAAGCACGTTTTTCGGTGGTAAGGAGTTCAGTTTGCCGACATTTAATCAACTCGTACGCAAGGGACGCACGGCGCCCCGCTACAAGACGGCCTCTCCGGCGCTTCAGGCATCGCCGCAGCGGCGCGGTGTTTGCACCCGCGTTTACACGCAGACGCCCAAGAAGCCGAACTCGGCCCTCCGCAAGGTTGCTCGGGTGCGCCTTACCAACGGGATTGAGGTTACGACGTACATCCCCGGCATCGGCCACAACCTGCAGGAGCACTCGATCGTGCTCATCCGCGGTGGCCGTGTGAAGGATCTGCCGGGCGTTCGCTATCACGTTGTGCGAGGCACGCTGGATTCAGTCGGCGTGGCCAACCGGAAGCAAAGCCGCTCGAAGTATGGCGCAAAGCGCGCCAAGGGTGGCGCGGCGCCGGCCAAGGGCAAGAAGTAGTAACGCAGTTCGTAGTTCTCAGTTAAGGCGCCTCGGGTGCAATCGGATTTGAGACTAAGAACTGCGAACTTAGAACTCCGATAAACGGTACCGGGACGGCGTGTAGAGCCCGGACTGGGGAATCAGAAGCGGGCGCTCTTGAATGGAGCGCCGGAAGGCGAAGAGCAAGGATGCCGAGAAAAGGTCACATTGCGAAGCGGGAAGTTGCGGCGGACCCGGTTTATGGGTCCACGCTGGTCACCAAGTTTGTGAACTCCATGATGTGGGGCGGCAAGAAGTCGAC
>PMXB01000254.1:14698-14841 GCA_003165935.1 Acidobacteriaceae bacterium
ATGAAGAAGAAGGAAGACGTGCACCGCATGGCTGAGGCCAACAAGGCCTTCGCTCACTATCGCTGGTAGTGCTTAGGGACTAGGGACTAGGGACTAGGGACTAGATTCTTAGTCGAACAAGAAGATTTAACCGCGGGCCGCAG
>PMXB01000077.1 GCA_003165935.1 Acidobacteriaceae bacterium
TTGCGCTACATGCCGCCGTGTAGGTCGTATTCCTTAACCGAACAGCATTGCGCCTAGCCTGCTTTCATAGACGGTCGGACGACACGGAATTCAAGGTCTGGTGGGGTATCTTAGGGCCCGGAGGCCCTCAGGACAGCCGATCTGGAGATTGGCGCTACAATTTTCGGCGACCTGTGAGAAATGCAGGATAGCAAGGCATTACTTATACAGCCATCAATAGCCCGATTGATCGAGTCTCTGCGCTTGCAAGGTGGGGATTGCCTTTTCGCTGGTCCGGTCAAGGCACAGCAGGCCGGAGTTGGGAGTTTCGACGAAGGGGGTGGTGGGCGGTCGTGATGGAGAGATGGGTTCGCCTTCCGGCGAACCCGCTCCAGAGGCATTTAGGAAGGGGGACAGTGCGGGGTACAGAATTGTGGCGGAGACATAAGCGGCGAGCGGAAAACTGGGTACTGCGTGGAGTTGAGTGAGGATGCCTCTTTGTATGAAGGGTACGGCAGAGTCGGGCGACAAACTGAGCAGAAAGGCTCACGATCCGCGAAAACTTGTTGAAACGGGGACCGTGCCTGAAAACCAGGCGCGAGGCACTGATTGTGCGTTTTCTCTGCGGGTACTATGATAGGAAACACCGTTTCCCCTTCGCGCGAAGCTGGCTTTCTGCTGATACCAACGATCGGGAAGGCCAATATCCTCCAACAGGACCACCTCGAAGGAGGTGCAAATCCGATGGCCGCTGACAACAAATCGACATTCGATCTGGCTGGTTTTCTAGCTAATGCAGGTCTCGGACGCCGAATCGTCAACCTGAGGCCAAAGGAGACATTCTTCTGCCAGGGAGATCCGGCGGACTCGGTATTTTATCTTCAGCAGGGGCGCGTGCGGCTTACAGTTGTTTCGCAGAGTGGCAAGGAGGCGACTATCTCGCTTCTGAACGCCGGCGAGTTCGTTGGAGAGGAGTCTCTTGCGGCGGTTCCGGGGCTGCGATTGTCCACGGCAACTGCGATGAACGCGTGTACAGCGCTCAAAATTGTAAGGGAAGAGATGGTGCATGTGATGCATGAAGAGAATGCATTGTCGGAACTCTTCCTCAAGTTTCTGCTGGCTCGCAGCATGCGCACGCAGGCCGACCTGGTGGATCAGCTTTTCAACTCCAGCGAAAAGCGGCTGGCGCGAATTCTGTTGCTGATGGCGGAATTTGGCAAGCCGGGAGAGCCGGAAACATATATCCCTCCGATTACGCAGGAAACTCTGGCGGAGATGGTTGGGACGACGCGGTCGCGGGTGAGCTTCTTCATGAATAGATTCCGCAAGCTCGGCTTCATCAGTTACAACGGCGGCATCAAGGTGCACAAGTCGCTACTGAATGTAGTGCTGCTCGATCAAGTGTCGGAGCCTAATCCGGAAGTCTGACAGCTTAAGCCGGGGTCCCCTGTGAATCGAGAACGTTTTCCAGGGCCCAGGGGTTTCCAGCCAGGTCGTAGTGAAACTCTCCCTGCTTATCGATAATCAGCTTGCTGGCGGGAAACAGAAATCCAGTGCTTTTTGCCGGGTCGGTGTCGTTGATGTCGAATTGGCCTACCGCCAAGTCGTAAGTATGGGACTGCGACGGCGGATCGGATTCATCGAGCGGATGCGGCCGGCTGGTAATGAAGATAATCCTGCGACCGGTGGATGTGGGGACCATCTGGATGAAGGCCACGTCATAGCTGAGAGCACCAGTAATCGAACATTGCCCAACAGCTTTGGTATTGGAAAGCGCAGTAGCCAATCCCCGGTCCTGGCCCTCCTGGAATGCAAGTGAAAGCAGCTGAAGGTCGGCAGGAGTCGTGTAGTTGTAAACGATGAGAGTGACGCTCACGGTGTTTCCGGCAAGAGCGTAGGTGCCCTGAATTGTTTCGTAGTTCGAGCTGCCGGCGCAGGCAGGAGTGGTTGCCAGAGTGAACGAGCCCAGCAGGATCAGGATGGGCCATCCTGACCTGCGAGCGACTTGAATTGCGCGTGAGAGTATTCGCATTTTGCGATCCTCCAGGGTCTGGCGGGACCCTGCGTGCCGCAAGCCTCAAACTATGCGGCGGACTTGACTTCGATATGTGTTTTGGCCTGGAGGAGGTCATCGAAGATGGCGCGATATTCAATCATCGCGGTGCGGAGCTCTTCAGTGGAGGCTTCGACCTGGCCAAGACGGACTGCGATCGAATGGGCATGGCGGTAGCTCTGCATGACGCCTGGATAGTGGACAGAGACATCGGCGGCGCGCTGTTCAAAACTGGACGGAGGATATCCGCGGGCTTCAAGAAGCGCATTGATGAGGTCGTCGGCCTCAGTGACGGCCAGCCTGGGGTGATCGAGGAAGCGGGCCTGCGCGGTGTTCCATTCGGTAACGAAGCGCTCGCGCTCGTTGATGCCGAGTTCGCGGATACTCAGGGTCGCGACACGTTTCTCACGTTCAGAGAGCTTGGCCTCGGCCTCGCGGGCAGAGCCGTGGCTGTCAACAGCGCGAGCGTACTCGGAGCCGAAACGGCTGCGTAAGGCGGTGGTCTTCTTCTTTCGCATTTCAACATACGCTGCAATCGCAATGATGATGAGAAGAGCGAGCACAAACGCGGCGACGAGGATCTGTGTGGTTGTGAATTCGTACCCCATGAACTGGTAATCCATTGCATTCTCCTGTGCGTGGAATTCGGCGACGGCATAAGGTCGCTGGTTGATTGTGGAGGCCCAGGGGGAGGGCCCATGCAATCGATCATGGGCGCAGAGCAGATATTTGACTGTCTACAATTGCACGCTCTGCGAAAAAGGGTCGTGGGCCTGGCGGCAGGAAAGAATTGCGGGGGAATGCAGGCTGCAGACGCGCGTCATGGGTAATCTCAGCCATTTGCCGGGGCACTGGTTCAACGCGGTCTGCGGTCCGTCGGGTCTCTTCTCGTGCTCTGTACCTTGGGCCGATAGGTTTCCAGATCGCGGAGGCGGAAAGGCGTGAAGCCGGAATCCCGGTCAGCCCGCCAGTCTTCGCTCTCGCTCAGGTCGCTGTGCCTGAGCAATTCACGCTGATAGCCGGAGCCGAAGTAGTTGCGGAAGGGGGCGGATTTTTCTCTGCGAGCGTCCATGACCGCTTTGACCGCCAGGAGCGCGAGGAAGAGGAGGACGGCAAACACGCCCACCAGCAATTGGACATCGGTGAAGTGATACATCGGATCCTCCTTTGCATTGGGGTTCGGGAAAGCCAGCGGGAGGTGCCCGCGCCAGCAGCGAACTTACAAGGAGTGTGGAGCGAAAGGGAGACGAAGACTGGTCAAGATTGCTCAGCAGGGCGGATCTGGGTGAAAAGCGTAGCCGGGTGTGCGATTTTGAGCAGTACCCAGGCCGCTGATTGGTTGAAGCTGGTTGTCACATTGCGAAAGAGGGAAAGAGACGCAAAAACCTGACCGGAGAAGAGGTCGCACCATGGAAGAACATCGTTGCAAGATCGCGGCGGTTGGAGTGGAAGACTCGCGGTGCCAGAGCCTGGTAGACGGCGCAGTGGTTGAGATGGAAGACCAGCGTTGCCAAAGCCTCAACTTTTTTAGGGCAGTGGTTGACATCGAAGACCAGCGTTGCAATTTCGTCGAGATGCGAATGGAAGACCCTCGCTGCAGCAACCTACACGCAAGATGGTGATTGAGGCCTGAAATGGAAGTGAGATCAGGCGCTTCAGTTTGATGGATCCGTCAGAGCCGAGGCGGATAACCTCAATCAATTTGTTAACCAGAAATGAAATGCAACAGTAACTGAAAGGGAATCAATGATGCTCATCATTGTGATTGTTGTTCTAGTGCTCGTGTTCGGTGGGGGTGGCGGATACTACGGCTACAACCGATGGGGCGCAGGCGGAGGAGCGGGGATAGGGCTTGGTACGATCCTGGTGATTCTGCTTGTGTGCTACCTATTAGGCCTCTTCAGATAGAGAGGCTCTGCAGCAGGGGCGGCTTGCTGCCGGGCTATTGGCGACCGAGCGGGGATCGCCGACCGGAGGCGGGTAATTCGCATTGAAACCGGTGCAAGAAGGAAAGAGATGCAGATCGCGATGAGCCATGGGCTGGCGCTGGTGAGTTGGCGCGAGGTTCGGCTCTTACGGGATTTCAATGGCCGTGACTTAACCTGGTTGCTGATTGGAGTGGCGCTGGCCGTGGTAGTCATGTGGGTCATTTCAAGGCAGGGGCGGCGCTGGTTTTAGATACTTGTTCACAAAGTGCTGGGCGTACGCGGGCTTGCCGATCGGGATGGCGATTCGGTCATCGTCGATGGGAACGATAGATTGTCATTCTATTGAGCCGGTAAAGGCAGCGTCTGGAATGACTCCAACTAAGCCCGGCGCTCACAGCGCCGCAGGCGGTTCGATCGATCACCCAGGGCTTGAGATTCTGCGCTGATTGGCTTTGCTGCGGCGATCGCCAAATATTCTGAGGCGTCGATCCGCAGCTTAGCCAATTGCGCTTCTTACGATGAACTGGTGTTGCGGGATGAGACTAGGCCTTTGACCGTGTGATTTCGTGCCTCCCACCCTAGCGACAAAAACAAGAGCGTTGCGAGGGTGGGGCACCCATCATTGGTACAACTTCAAGCGGNNGACGAGCAGAATGTGGATGAGGCCGCCGCCGACATGGAGCGTGAAGCCGAGGAGCCAAAGAACGACGAGAATGACAACAATTGTCCAAAGCATGATTGGTCCTTTGCATCGAGAGTGCCCGGAAGCAGAGTTGCCTTCCGGGCAGTCTCGAATGGTCTTCAAGCGTTCTTAGTTGGAGGCGATGGCCTGGGCCTTAGCATCCCTGACCGCGTCGAGAAATGCGTTGGCTGAGTTCGGAACCGTAACCTCTCCGCTCAAGATGCGGCGGGTTGAGATGTCGCGTCCGTAGATGGCTTCAGTGGAGTCGTCGTCGCGACGAATGGCTGCGCCGGTCAAAGTGAGTCCGGCAAAGAGGCCATTTGCCCGCGAGTAAGTGAGGACTTCGGTGTTGAGCTTCCAATCAGTGTCGGCAGATGCATGACGGCCAACCGGGCCGGCAGCGGCAGATGCGTCGCCGCCAAGTTCAAAGTTGCTGTTGATCAAATGCTTCATGCCCTCTTCGTTTTGGATGATCATGACCAGGTCGACGCCTTCGATGCCAATCTGCAATCCCCAGCTTCCGCCGGTAATGGTAAAGAAGGCAGGGGCGCTCCAGCCGTTAGGAGTGCGGCAGGTGGCTACGCCACGGCCATTCTCGGCACCAAGAACGAAGCCGCCCTTGAGCATGTGGGGCACGACGGCAATGCACTTGGCATGTTCGAGGACCTCTTGCGGAATGCCTCTATCCGGCGCCGACATGATCTCGTGAATGACTCGGCCTGCATGATCGAGGCGGTCGTCAGTTGATGCGCGATTGGATCCCGCCCAGGCGATGCTGGTCATGCTGAGTAATGCCACGAACGTCATAAGCTTCTTCATGAATTTCACCTTTTTTCTACCTTTGCGCAGCGTCACACTCTATCCGCGCACTGAGGCGCACAAGGTATCTACAACACTATGTCGAGTGAGCCGTGGCGTCTGAGCAAGAACGCTCACTGCGGGGGCGGCGCGCAGCCTGGAGGGTTGACCCAACGTGTGATCTGAAGTGCTCAGACCGCGATGGTTACCGCGGCTAAGCTGAGGAATGTCGGGGCAGTGAGTTCAGTCCTCGACGGATGTGAGGAGATCGAATGAACGGAATCAAATATCTTGCAATAGCGGCAGTGGCGGCGATATTCGTTGCAGCAGGGGTCCCGAAGGCAGAGGCTCAGATCAGCTTGAACATTGGAGTCGCCCCGGTCTGTCCTTATGGCTACTACGACTACACGCCCTACCAATGTGCTCCCTACGGATATTATGGCCCGGAGTGGTTCAACGGACGTGTCTTCATTGGTGCAGGACCGTGGTTTCATGGCAGGGACGAGTTCCGTGGCCATGTGAACAACAACTTCGACCCGCAGCGGGGCTACAACGGCCGCTTTCCAAACAACGGTGAGCGGGCCACCATGCGGAGCCGAGCCCCCAGAAGCTTCAGGGGCAATGAAATGCGCGATGGGCGCGGCCATGCAAATGGGGAGAATCACGGCGAAGGGAAGCGCTAGATCGCTTCCTGGGTGCAAGCGGTCGAATGGCGGGAGTGGGCTCGATTCAGAGCATCGGGTCGCCTTTGATAAACGACCGCTTCACAGCTTCCCGTCGATTGAGCGTACTTACCGGCACTGTGACGTCGCGACCGATTTCACACGAAGTGAACAGAAGTGAAGCGAATTGTCCCAGGAGGGCACATGAATAGCAATCGAGTGAAAGGTACCACGGATGAGCTGGTTGGAGTTGCCAAACAGAAGGCTGGCGGGTTGACAGGCAGTGCGAAGCTCCAGGTTGAAGGCGTAGCCCAACAAGTGAAGGGCAAGCTGGAGAACGCATGGGGCCAATCGAAGGATGCCGTTCGGAAATCAAATGAGGAAGCCGCGGCAGGCTCCAAGCCCGTTGAGTAACCTGCGGCAAGCTCTGGAGCAGTGGGAGGTCACCTTGAAGAGGGTGGCCTCGATGCATCAGCGGCCGCGTCTTGCATGGTATGAGCTTCAAGCGTTAGCCTTGGCCATGCTGCTCCGATTTGCACGGTGAAGCCAAACGAGCGCAGGCAGGACGCTGTCATTTCAAAGCAAGGGCCATCTCGTTGGGTCCGGGCCCTGGTCAAATCGCTCGGCCCTGGCATCATCACCGGAGCTGCCGACGACGACCCGTCGGGCATTGCGACCTATTCCGTTGCCGGCGCGCAACTGGGCACAAAGCTACTTTGGACCGCACTTGTGACGTGGCCTCTGATGGCCGCGGTGCAAATGATGTGCGCGCGCATTGGCAAGGTGACCGGACAAGGGCTGGCCGCAAACTTCAAGCATCGATTCCCGAAGTGGATACTGCTGGTGTTTGTTTTTGCGCTATTGGCTGCGAACACGATCAACATTGGGGCGGACCTGGCCGGGATGGCAGATGCAGCCGCAATGTTGTCGGGCATCAATTCCCGTTGGTTCGTGGTGGTGTTTGCGCTGTCGATTTCATGGGCGACGGTCAGGCTTCAATACAAGCAAATTGCGAAGGTTCTCAAATGGTTAGTGCTGGTGCTTTTCGCGTATCCCATTACCGCGTTTGTGGTGGGAGCCAATTGGGGCGAGGTGATGCGAGATACCTTCGTTCCCTCGATGCCGCATAGCAGAGAAGGATGGGCGACGCTGGTTGCAATTCTGGGGACTACGATCAGCCCGTATTTGTTTTTCTGGCAGGCGAGCGAAGAAGTTGAAGAGGAGAAATCGGAAGGGCAAAGTACTCTGGCTCTGCGCAGAGGGGCCACAGCCGAGGAACTGGGACTAAGAAACGTCGATGTGGGGGTTGGTGCGTTCTTTTCGAACATGGTGATGTTTTTCATCATCCTGGCCACTGCGGTCACCCTCAACCGGCACGGCATCACGCAGATTGAAACATCCCGTCAGGCAGCGGAGGCGCTCAGGCCATTTGCGGGCAGGTTCGCTACAACCCTTTTCACGCTGGGGATTGTGGGTGTTGGATTTCTCGCCATTCCAACGCTGGCGGGGTCGGCTGCATACGCATTTGCGGAGACCCTGGGATGGCGCCAGGGCCTGAACATGAAGTTGCGCCAGGCGCGCTGGTTTTATGCGCTGATTCTGGTTTCCACGGGTGTAGGCGTGGCGCTGGATTTCATCGGCATCAATCCAGTCAAGGCGCTCTACTGGACAGCGGTCATCAACGGCTTGGTGGCGCCCTTTCTCCTGGTCGCAATCCTTGTGGTGGCGGCGGACAAAAAGCTGATGCAGGGCCAGCCGAGTTCGCGGCTTGGATGGATTGTTGTGGCATTCACGACTGCGGCGATGTTCGCTGCGGGGGTTGCGATGTTTGTTGTGTAGTGCGTTGTTGGCGGTTCCCTGGCCGCCGATCCACCGGCATCGGCGTACGGAGAGCAGTTCAACAAAGCGCTGGCGAGGCCTGCGTGGAAGTCTTGACCGAGGCGCAGGAAGTACGAAGGCTGATCAACAGTACGAACAAGAGCAGGGCAAACTGATCGCAAAGCAGACCCAGGAGCGGCAGCAACTGCAGGAGATGCAGGATGCCGATCACCAGCGGACGGCGAACGCTTCGCCTGCTATGGAACAGAAGCACCAGCAACAAACGCAGCAGTTAGTTCAGAAGCACGCGGCACAGCAACAATCGCTACAGGCAAGGCAACCCCAGGCTCGTTCGTCGGGCGGAGGGGGCAAGAAGCGCCAGGATCGCTTTGATTCCGATGCGCAGATGATTGGGTGAGGCAATTGCGGCCGGGTCTTAAAGGGCAGGCCGTGTTTTTCCTTGTTCAGCAAGGATCAGCATCAGGGCCGAGAAGTCGAGCGATGGCGCCAGCCCGCTGAGTATTCGAAATTCAGGCAACCCGACTTGCCGATGTCTGCATGTCTCTGTTCTCTGCGGAGTCGGCGTTGCGCGTGCTGCGGGCCTTCCATACGCCGAAGCAAATGCCACCCACCATGAGCGCGACAAAGAGGCAAAACAGAGGAACTGACCAGGTCTGGAGGGTTCCCGACCACATGTGGACCATGTGGCGGCCATATTTGACACCGAGCCAGGCGACGAAGGAGTAGCGCAGGGTTCGCGCAGCACCGAACACGAGGAGGAAACGGCTGCGCGAGACCCCCAGGGCACCGGATGCGAGTACGAAGGGCGAAAGCGGAATGGGAGGCGGAAGCACTGCGGGAAGAAATACCGCCAAGACTGGGTGATGCTCGACCCACGCGATGAGGCGCACAAGCAGGCGTGCAGGTACGTAGCGGCGCAAGGTGACCTCTCCGCCGCGGCGGCCGATATGCCAGGTGGTGTATCCGCCGAGCAGGCTGCCGGTGATGGCGCTGAACACGAGTAGCCAAGGGTTTCCGCTGTGGGCCGACAGCCACAGGAGCAGCAGGTCAGTGCTGCCGGGGATGGGAAGAGGAATAGCGGAAGAATCAAAAACCGCAACGGAGAAGAGGCCAAGGGGCCCAAGGTGGGTGAGCCAGTGCGGCAACACAGGATGATGGACCTGGGGGACTGGCGATTGAGCCGGCTGAGCGACTAGCAAACTCATGTGGTCCTCATTTTGCTTTGGCTCCCAATGGCTAAGGTTCTGGGACAATAGACGATTGCGTTCGCGCCCTGGTAAGCAAACTCATGGCTTTTTCCCTTCGCAAAGGGAAGAACTGTTTGGCGGTGCGAATCGACGAACGCTCATTGTGCAGGTGCACCACGCAAGGTGATCCAGTAGTACCGTCGCCAGCAAAAGATGCAGCGAACGGGACGCACCGCGAACATCGCGAGCAATTCGTCGATTGACCGCATTTCGGCTTGCTTGAACTTCAGGGAGTTGCAGCGAGGGCATTGTCGCTTGAAGCAAAGCAGGTGCGGCAACCAATCGGGCCAATCTCGTTTTGAATTGCTCATTTGACCGATCCCTTACGGCATTCTTCGCGTGAAGCTAAAGTGCATTCGGTTCTGCGGGGCTCGAGTGCTCGTCCAACCAGGAGAGCAGACAGCGAATGCTGCCCGTAGCCAGGGCTACGCTGGAATCAGCAGCTCCGTAGTAGAGATTGATGGTATCTCCGTCCGCGCCGATGGTCTGNNAGGCGGTAGATGCTCCCCGATGCTGTCTGGCGGACGCCATGATAGATCGTGAGCCATCCCTTTTCGGTTTCGATGGGCGGAGAGCAGAGGCCGATCTTATTTGCATCCCACCAACCCCCGCGCCGCGCCGCGAGCATGATCTTGTGACTTCCCCAATGATGCAGGTCGGGCGAGTAGGATATCCACATGTGCGCGCCCAGGGGCGTGACTGGACGATGAACCAAGGCCCAGCGGCCGCCAATCCGCCGAGGCAAGAGGGCAGCGTCCTTGTCTTCAGGCTGCATTATGACGCCGTAGCGCTCGAATTTCTGGAAGTCCTTGGTGAGCGCCAGCGACACCCCGGGACCTCCTCGCGAGAAGGAGGTGTAGACCACTGCGTATTGCTCAAGCTCGGGGACGTGGGTGATGCGGGGATCTTCGATGCCCCAGATCTCCTCGGGAAACTCAATTGGGTTCGGGAGCAAGGTCGGCTGGGGGTCAATGCGCCACCCATCGATGCCGTTTGTTGAGCGCGCGGCGCAAAGATGCGAGATGCCGGTGCGGTCTTCAACGCGGCACAGCAGCAAGGTATCACCATCGGCCAGACGCACGGCCGCAGCGTTAAAGACGCTGTTGATTGGATACGGCCAGTCTTCGCGAGCGAGAATGGGGTTGGCGGGATGCCGTGTGAAGAGAGGGCGATCTAAACATGGAGCGGGCTTCGGCGTATCCTGGACGCCGACCTCCAGTAATTCAGCCGGCACAATTGGTTGATTCAAAAAGTGACACTCGCTTCCTGTTCGAGTTCATTTGCGTTTGGTACTGTGACAGCCTGCATTTCGAGGAGTGCCATCAGGAATGAGAGAGTCGACTCTGCTCCCTGGTTTTCGTTAATGCGATCGGGGTGCAGACCGTCTCTGCAACCGCCGGTTGTGGCGTCATAAATGGGAACCTGCAAATCGTTCCTGCCCAAGAACCAGTTGAATACCCGCTGAGCCTCCTCAAGCCAGGATTGCTCTTCAGTGAGCCTGAAGACCTCAAGGCAAGCGGAGATTGTTGAACAGGCCTCAACCGGCTGCTGATCGAATCGTGCCTTTTCACTTCCTTCAACAAAGAATCCGTTCGAGCCGATGGGGACAAAGACATCAGGATCGTCCCGATGCTGTTGGGCCACGAGCCACTTCAGGGAATCCATGCCAACCTCGATCATACGCTGGTTGTCGCTTCGCCATCCTGCAAGCAGGAGGGCCTGTGGGAGCCTTGCATTCGAGTAAGAGAGGCTCTTCTCGAACCATTTCCATGTTGCTGAGTGGCTGCGTTCGTAGATGTCGAGCAGTTGATTGGCGAGGGTATTGCGGGCACCCTGGATGGTTCTGTCTCCTGGGAACCAGTCAAGGTAGGCTTGCATGCCCAGAATGCTGAAGGCCCACGCGCGTGGGCTGGTGAATGAGAGGGTTGCAGGAGCGGCGGCTTCAAAGAGGCGGCCAGCGGCTCCGCGCAGCCCAGCGTTCCGCGAGTGCCCCAGCACATTCCCAAGGGCCCAAAGGGCACGGCCATGGCTGTCATCCGAGCCGACATCTTCAAGCCATTTGCGTTCATAACTGAGAAAGTTTCTGAACCGGCCAGTATCGGTGTGAAAGGCGAGCCAGAGGAAGGAGAGATAGCGATGGGAGGGATTTGAAAGGCGGCGCTTGCCGACGCGAATCGGGCCTTCGTCAAGAAGGGTGGAGACGATGAGAGCGCGAGCGTTGTCGTCGGTGGTGTACCCCTCGCTGCAATTGGGGACGGAAAAGATGGCATGCTGCAGAATCCCGGTGTCGTCAGTCAACCTCAACATGTGTGAGGTCTTCAATGGCGGCAGGGTGCCCGTAGCTTTGTCGAGCCAATCCGTGGTGCGTGCGGCTCTTGGTTGCAAGGAGCGTTCGAAGCGCGCGCGCTGGAAGCTGGCCATGTAGGCCTGAGCGGTCTTGGGCCAAGTCGTTCCGCGCGAGTAGAGGTAGGCGCGCTTGCGCATGGCGTGGCGCTCCGCGTCGTTCTCGAGCAGCCCAAGAACTGCGTTTGCGATGGCGTCGGGGCTGTCGAATGGGACAATCACGCCTCTTTTGTCAGCGAGGAGCTCCCTCGCATGCCAATAGGGAGTAGAGACGATCGCCTTTCCCGCACCAAGCGCAATGGCAAGTGTGCCGGAGACGACCTGCGCCTCCTGCCTGTAGGGCGTGATGTAAATGTCCGCGGCGCCGACATGTTCCACAAGCTCTTCAGCGCTGACAAAGCGATTGTTGAGGATCAACTGCGAAGAAACGCCGAGTTGCTCAGCCAGCGCCACCAGGCTTTCGCGATAGCGCTCGCCTTCACGGCGCCGGATGTGGGGGTGGGTAACCCCAGAGACGAGGTAGACGACGTTCGGATGCCTGGCGCGAATAGCGGGCAAGGCCCGAATCACATTCTCGATACCTTTGTTTGGCGACAGAAGGCCGAACGTGAGCAGTACCGACTTGCCCTCTGTGCCGAAGCGATCCTTGAAAAAGTTCGGATCCATGAAGGGCAGATCGGGCACACCGTGGGGGATGACATCGATCTTGCCGGCTGGGACGGAATAGACTTCGCGAAGCATCTGAGCAGCCAACTCGCTCATGACTACGATGCGATCGGAAAGCTGCGCTATCTCCTCGAGCACAAGACGCTGATCTGCGCTCGGTTCGCGCAGCACGGTGTGGAGCGTGGTGACAAGCGGCATCTTCAGCCGGTGCAGCAAGGTGAGGATATGTCGACCGGCGGCGCCGCCGTAGATGCCGTATTCATGCTGCAAACAAACAAGATCGTTGCCGTTGAAGTTGAGAAAGTCGGCGGCGCGCTCATACGAGGCAATGTCCTCCTGTGCAAGTTCGAGCCTTACCTGTTCCGGATACTCGTAACTGGAATCCGGATCGTTGACGGGAATAGCAAACAGGCGCTCGTGTCCGTATTCAGTACCGAGAGCAGTGCACAAGTCGGTTGTAAACGTGGCAATGCCGCATTCACGCGGCAGATAATTTCCGATAAACGCGATGCGCGTAGGAAGAGGCAACAAACAGGCCTTGTTTGGGGTATTCACAAATGCCTCCTGTGGTGACTTTATGATGGGCTTGTCTGGAGCGATCATCTCAGGGAACGACATTTTTCCTGCTCT
Organism: Acidobacteriaceae bacterium; assembly: GCA_003165935.1. Classification (GTDB taxonomy): domain Bacteria; phylum Acidobacteriota; class Terriglobia; order Terriglobales; family Acidobacteriaceae; genus Telmatobacter. Next base: position 12,828 of record PMXB01000077.1, read on the forward strand.
CATCGTTCATTGCTGACAGGATCTCGAACGGGACAACGATCAGAATCGATCTGACACTTGCTGTGGCACTTTCTTCTGGATCTAGTTGAGCGTGTGCTGCGGCCTCGATGTGAGACCGCAGCGGTCTCATCGTTAGAGGGAAACGCTTATCGCAACGCCCATGCCCGGATACCTGCTGTTGAACAGGTAATAGCCGTTGTCAACGTATTCGACATAGACCTCGTCCGTGTTGTACCAGTTGGAGCCCCAGTCTCCCGGCCATGGATCAACCATGCTGAACCAGAAGCCATCGTACTGGAAGCGTGGATACCCGCCGACCATCATGAAGGGCAGGCCTTCAATGCGGAAGTCGTGATTGTGACCGAAGTCTCCACCGTACTGCTGCTCGGGGATCCGGTAGCCGCTATATCCGCCGCGCTGGTCCCAGGTGCGATGGTCGCTTTGCCAGTTTCCGGCGCGGTGCTGCTGCCAGCCGGTTTGTTCCACGCGTTGCTGTTCCTGGGTGCGTGGCTGTGACTGATTCTGGGTTTGCCGCGCCTGCTGTTGCGATCTTTGCTGTGGCTGACTGTGAACCGATTTTGCTTGCTGCTGGGCGTGTTGCTGCGGCTGTGCCGTGCGCTGCTGTTGTGCATGTTGCGCTGGTTGGCTTTGCGTGGGTCGCGATTGCTGTTGAGCGTGCTGCTGTGGCTGACTTTGTGGGGGACGCGATTGCGACTGCGCATGCTGTTGCGGTTGGTTATGAGCCGGTTGCGAATGCTGTTGCTGCGCGTGCTGCTGCGGCTGGCTTTGAGCCGGACGCTGCTGTTGAGCATGTTGCTGGGGCTGCGCCGGACGCGATTGCTGATGCTGGGGTTGGGCTTGTGCCGGCTTTGACTGGGCGGGTTTGTCCGCTCCGTGCTCCTGCGCGGCAAACGCAGGAGCAGTGATTGCGAGAAGTGCTGCCAGAATGGCGGCGGTGCCGATTGTTGTTGTTCTCATTTTGGTGCCTTCATTTCTGTGGTGCGAATTCTGTGGTGTTACTGCAAGCTTCCAGTGGTTGCATTGATTGGGCTGCCGATGGCGTCGCCTGAAACCACGAGCTCGACCCTGCGGTTTTCCTGCCTGCCGGCGGAGTTGTCGTTTGAGGCTACAGGCGCGGTATTGCCGAAGCCTTGTGCGGTAACTGAGTTGGTTGATACGCCTTCTTCGACCAGGTAGGTGCGGACTGCATCTGCCCTGTTTTCAGACAGCATCTGATTCATCGTGTTGCCGCCAACGTTGTCTGTGTAGCCGCCGACTGCGATATTCAGGCCTGGGTAGGAGATCAGGATGCCGGCAACCTTCGCCAGCTTCTCCCTTGCACCTGACTTGAGCGAGTATTGGCCAGTGTCGAACAGAACATCGGACATGCTGACGATGAGGCCGCGTGCACTGTCGCGCGTCTGAAGAATCTTGTTCAATTGCTCAGACAACTGCGCGCGCATGGCGGCTTTGTCGCTGTTTGCCTGGTGCTCACTCTCTTGCGCATGCTGAGCGATCAGGCGGGACTGGTCCGCATCGGTTTGAGCTGCGGAGACCGCGGCGGCCGAAGCGGTTTGATTTGCGGCCATGTCGGCCTGTGCCTTTGCGGCATCCATTTGCGCTGAGGTTAGCGCGGCGTTGGATGCTGCCTGGTTTGCGGCCATCCTGGCTCTTGAATTGTCCGCATCGGCTTGCGCATGGGCGGAGTCAGACTGCGCTGCGCTTATGGCAGCGGCTGAGGTCGCCTGGTTAGCGGCCATGGTGGCCTGTGCGTTTGCCGAGTCGGCTTGTGCTGCGGAGACCGCGGCATTTGCGGCAGATTGATTTGCCGCCATTTCAGCTCTCGCCCTGTCTGCGGCGGCATGCGCGCTGGCAGCATTGGACTGCGCCTGGGCAGTAAGAAGGTTTGCGTCGGCTGCCTGAACCTGCAACCTCACTTGCGCGTCGGTCGATGCCTGACGTTCAGATGCGAGACGGGCTTCGTCATCGTGCTTAACAGCGATCTCTCGCGCATCTTCGGCGGTCTGTACGGTCTGGCGCGCAACTGCAATCAGGGACTTCCTGTCGAAGTGCTTCTCGGTGGCATATTCGTCGACGTTCTTCATTTGCGCGCTCGCGTGCTGGAAGCTTTCGGGGGCGTAGGTTTCCGCCCCTTCGGACTGAGCAATGCGCATGGCATTGCGTGCTTCGTAGAATTCGAGGGGAAGGTTAGCGTTCAGGACAATGGGGTCGAATTTATACCCTGTTGGAAGATATCCGCCACGCTCCATCAGTTCATACCTGGCGTTGACGGCCTCACTGGTGCCCTTTGTATCTGGCTGCACGATGTTCTCAAGCACAACGACATTGCTCGGCTGGCGCACAGCAAAGTACGGTTCAGCGGTCACAATCAGAGCGAAAGCCTGAAGATCGGTGGTTGCCGTAAGCCTGCTGCGATCGTTGCCGCCGAGGAGTACTTCACCAAGATTCACGGCGCGGCCTTCGGGGGAGATGGCCCACATCACGTAAGTGAGATATTCACCGCCGAAATTTGTAGGCGGCTGCAGGTTCGCAAATTCCGCTTCTACTTCCATGGTGCCGCGCTTGCTGCGCACCTTGGCTTTGCCGCTCGCCGAAGGCAAGAGGCTGGTTCCAGCGAAATCGACATCCGTAGCGCCGCTGCGTTGACGGTAGTTGATCGCCTGGATTGTGCGGCTAACCTCTACCACGCGGAATGTGGAGGGTGAACCAGGGGATTCAACCAAGGTAGTTTGCGGGCTGGCTTGAGCAAACACGCTCAACCCCATTGCAGTACCGATCGCTAGCATGATCTTGAATTTCACGTTATCTCCTGGCAGGCAGGAATCTGCTATAGTGCGCTGCACGTGCGTTTTGTAGGGCGGATATGGATTCTTGTTGCAGTGCAGTGCGCATGGCTAATGGCCGACGCGGAACTGCGTGAGGTAGTCAAGAAGATTGAAGACCTTCAGAAGCCAGATGACTACCGCAATTACTACAACGGCATTGAGGATTCCCTTGATCTGGCCCTGCATGGGGATAAAGCGGTTGATAAGCCATAGCAGAACGCCAATTACGGCCAAGGTGATCACCAGGGTTACAAGGGACATTTTCTTCTCGATTCTGGGAACTGAAGCTGATCGACTCAGCGTCATTGAGTGTGGTGCGGTTTGCCTCGATCTTGCCTGTATCCGCACAAGACGCGGCGCGCCAAGGATACGGCTGGCTAAAAGGATAGGTGCCGAATGGGCTGGCCTGGCTCACGAACCACGTGGAGGATGAGGAGGGAAGCTCTTCTACAGACTGATGATTGCAAATCGAGAACAGAGATACTGAGCTAAATTGCTCCCACCAGGCACCGCGGAAGGCTCCGCCAAAGATACCTCGGCCGGGACGTCTCGTGCAGCCTCAGGCATATCAGACGATTGCCGGTTTGGAGATCGCCAATTCAGGCAACGACTAGGGCTTGCTTGTTGAGTCAGCTGAAGCGTGGGCCGGAAGATCTGAAGCAATGCCGTCAGAGGGGGAGACCGGCGGTTTGGCGGGAGGTGGAATTTCGGTTCCGGCGGGAAAGACGAGGATCTTGATCGTACCCCAATCGGCGCCTGAGTTGACAACTGGCTGCTTGCCCATCCCCAGCGTCCTGAGCTGACTGTCGTCAAACCCGAAGTTGTCCACCAGGTACTCTCGTATAACCATTGCCCTGGCTTCGGTGAGCACGAGCTCCTGCTTTGTATCGCCTTCCATGCCTGAAGAGACCTCAATCACGGCAAGGCCGAATGGATTGTCGGCCAGGAACGCACCAGCGGCCTTGAGCGACGCCTGGTTTTTCAACTTGGCTGCTTCGCGAGTGTCGAAGAGCTGCTTCGCCGTGTAGGTAAACACTTTCGAAGGTGTAGCCGTCGGGAGTTGATCAATCCTGTTTGCTGCGAGATCTGCCTCATTTTCGTATCCGCGCCTCTTGAAGAAGCCGCTCAACAGGAAATTGTGCTTCAGGGCTTCCATGTTTTCCTGGAAGTCCGTGACGCCGGATTGTGCCTGGAGCATAGTGGCGTGGAGAGTCGTGGTGGTCTGTTCGAGGTTGTTATAGAGTTGCTTGTCGTTTACCAGCGCCCCGACGGTTCCATCGCCATTATCAATTTTGGTGCTAACCGAAGCGATGTGTGCCGTAGCAACAGTCACGTTCTGGACAGCTTGTTGGCTGCTGTCCAGAATATCGTTGGCTTTCTTGAGCATGTCTGCCATCAACAGCGGCGGCTGGCTGCCGATGATCTGTCCATCTTTCACTTCGCCTTGGCCTGCGGATCCAAACGAGATGGCAACGTACTGATTTCCCAACATTCCCTCGGTTTCAATTGAGGCGACAGAGTCCTGCTTGATGATCTCGTGCGTCGATTTGTCGAGGTCCATGAGCACCGTGACTTTTTCGCCGGGCTTGTGCGGCAAGTCGATGCTCTTGACGGTACCGCTGTGAACGCCACCTACCTGGACGTCGGCACCTTCTGACAACCCAGCAACATTTTCGAATTGCGCCTTCAACTGGTATGTGGAGCGAAACAAGTACTCCTTGCTGCCGATGATGAATACGCCAGTGGCAAGGATTGCGAGTGTTGCGAAGATGAATGCGCCCAAACGTGCCAATCTTGACATAATGTCTCCTACGAGTGACTCAGGAATTCCTGCACAAACGGAATGGTGCTTTGCTGGAGGTCGTCAAAGGTGCCCTCGACGATTACGCTGCCTTGATCGAGAATTGCAAGGCGGTTGGCAATCGTCTTCGCGCTGTGCAGGTCGTGCGTAACGACGATGGATGCCATCTGACGCTCCCGCTGGAGCTTGAGGACCAGCTCGTCGATCTCTCCTGAGCTGATGGGATCAAGTCCGGCCGTGGGCTCGTCGAGAAGGAGAATCTCTGGCTCAAGTGCAAGGGCGCGCGCGAGTCCAACGCGCTTCTGCATTCCTCCGGAGATATCGGACGGCATCTTGTCCAAATTGCCTTCCATTCCCACTTCGGCAAGGAGTTGATTTACGCGTTCGCCGCGCTCAGATTTGGACAAGTCGCGCCGATGGTGTTCGAGGGGAAAGGCCACGTTCTCGCCGACGGTGAGCGAATCGTAAAGTGCAGCGTGTTGAAAGAGGAATCCCATCTTCATTCGGACTGCGTTGAGTCCGTCGAGGGAGAGTGCGGCGATGCTATTTGCGTTGATGCAGACAGAGCCAGAGTCGGGGGTTTCCAGACCGACAATCAGCCGGAGTAATACGCTCTTGCCTGTTCCGCTGCGGCCCAGCACCGCGAGGGTTTCGCCTCGTCTCACTGTAAGACCGATTCCTTTCAGGACGACGTGCCCATCGAAGGCTTTGAAGAGATCCTCAACAGCGACGACGGATGGTCTGGAATGCTCTTCCGGATCCTGCAGGCTAGTCGGGGTTTCAAGGGCTGTTGCCATTTTCATTGCACTCGCAGTTTCTGGGTGAGCTACTGGAAGACGACCAGGATGAGTTTGACCAGCACAACGTCTGCCAGGATGACGAAGAGTGAAGCAAGGACGACTGAGTTGGTGGCCGCACGGCCCACACCCTCTGCGCCGCCGCGCGTGCGCATGCCCTGGAAGCAGGCGACGAGGCCGATAATGAGGCCAAACACGGCCGTCTTGAATGTTGGTGGAAGAAAGTCCTTGAGAGTGGAGCCGGCGAAACCTGTAACGATGAACTGGTGGAACGAGATGGGCTGAACCAAGGTCTGAGCGACCCAGCCCATCAAGACTCCGCTTGCGTCCGCTGCGACCGTGAGGAGCGGCAGCATCAGGATGCAGGCCAGAATCCTGGTGGATGCCAGAAACCTGTAAGGGTTGATCGCGGACACTTCGATTGCATCGATCTGTTCCGTCACCTTCATCGAGGCCAGCTCTGCGCCAATGCCAGCGCCGACGCGCCCACTTACGACGAGGCCGGTGATGGTAGGGCCCATCTCCTGTATGACGGAGTAGACGACCGCTGATGGGAGTATGGAGGTTGCTCCAAAGCGCGCCATGCTGGAGCGCACTTCCATGGAGAGCACAGCGCCGACGGCGGCGCCAGCGAGGGCAACGAGCGGGAGAGATTGCGATCCGACTTCATCGAGTTGGCGGATGAGTTCGCGCCACTCATAGGGCGGGGTGACAGCCGCACGAAGAACCCGCCAGGAAAAAGTGCCGAGACCGCCGAACCACTCGAAAAAGCCATTCACCAATCCGACTGTTGGGATTGCGGGACGCGGAGGATGAGCGCTTGAGTGACCTGGAATCGCGGGGAGCATTTCCGGCGAGGGAGTGATAGCTTGGCCGTTCAAGGGTTGGGTCCTTCCATGGGGGCACCGTGCCCATTGTTGAGGTGCATGCGTGAAAGCAGCGAGTGAGGCCCGCTATAGATGAACTCAAGACTGATATTCGCGCCCATTTGAGCGAGCATGGTGTAGTTGCCGATGCGGAATGCGTCTTTGGCGCCGAAGCGGTCAGGGTACCAACCGTAGACAGCTGTAAAAGAGCCAGCATAAGGAGCCAGCAGCGAGGGAACCGAGAAGACGCTGTGGCCGTCCTGTCCGCGTCGTGCAGTGAGGGTTGAGAGCACGGCGTGGCGCAACCGTGGAACGAATCCTCTACAGTCGCAGCGGTAGTACAACGTATCTTCTTTAAAGGCTTCCGCCAGCCCGTAGCGGACAGTAGTTCCAGTCGCGGCGATGGCGAAGTCTGAGCCAACGCGCTTGCCATAGCCTTCGGCTCCCTGGTTCCACTCTGGCGGAGAATTCGTCAACTGGCTGAAGCCGGCTCCCAAGGCAGAGCCAAAGACGGGGTACGGGCCGTATGCATCAAAGAGGTAGTTTTTGAGTTTCGTCTTCTGCGTGGGGCGAATGTAGGTTCGGTCTGGCTTCGCCAGGGCGGTATTCGACTCGGCGCCGGTTGGAGTTGTTGAAGGCGCGAGAGATTGCGATCTCATTGTCAATGGCAGTGTTACGAATAACGCTGAAATCGCCAGAAGGACCATATTCAGGTGAAGCATGCTGATTGACGGCCGAACGATGGAAGTGAAGGCGGGCAACAATGCGGTGTCAGCGCGACAATGGTAGATCGGGCTCCTCGCGATTGTTGTTAGAGTTCGCACATTGACGATGTTGCCAGAGTCGTCATACTCCGGGATGGTCACATTAGCTCGTTGCGATCTGAGGCTCGCCACTGTGAGGGACCGGGGCGCGTTGACCTGTGTGAGCAAAACAGACCAGACACGAGTTGGGTCGATCCGCACACAATAAAGGGTGCTTGAGCATGACTGAGCTCATGTGTTGGGTAGTCAGCTGATGATGTACAGCTGAATCTGTGTAGCGACGATTCGGGACTGCATTGTGAGTGTCAGGATGAGCGTTGCGCTTGGGGACTACCAACGGAGCCACGTTGTTTTTAAAGCTGTAGTTTTCTCAGCCACAATTACCGGTCATTTTCGATCTCGCGTTGCGCCCCCTGAAAGCTCGCCCATCGCACCGGCCAAACCGTTTAGAACTGGGGATAACTTTTGAAGAGCACTATCAGCCAAGTTGGATTCGATTGCGCCGCCTTTCTTGCCAACGCGGGTCTTGGCCGCAGAATAGTTGAGTTGCAACCGAAGGAGACTTTCTTCTCGCAGGGCGATCCTGCGGACACGGTGTTCTATCTGCAAACGGGACGTGCGAAGCTGACGGTAGTTTCGCAGGCTGGCAAGGAGGCGACGATTACGCTTCTGGCTGACGGAGATTTTGTTGGCGAGGAGTCGCTTGCATCGATCCCAGGGCTGCGGCTGGCGACTGCTTCAGCGGTAAATTCCTGCACGGCGCTGAAGATTACCCGGGATGAGATGACTCGTGTAATGCATGACGAACCGACATTTGCTGACCTGTTTTTGAAGTTCATGCTGGCGCGGAGCATGCGGACGCAGGCCGATCTCGTGGACCAGCTCTTCAACTCCAGNNGGATTCTGCTGTTGATGGCCGAGTTCGCCAAGCCGGGGGAGAGGGAGACCTTCATCCCGCCGATCTCGCAGGAGACCCTTGCGGAGATGATCGGTACGACGCGTTCTCGCGTGAGCTTCTTCATGAATCGATTTCGCAGTCTGGGCTATATCAACTACAACGGGCGGATTCAGGTGAACAAGTCGTTGCTGAATGTTGTGCTTCTGGACCAGTTGCCCGAAGAGAACACGAAGCAACCGACAATGCCGATCATTGAATCGATATTGAAGCCCGTCATTCCTTTGGTCGAGACTGTTTTGAAGCCGGTCATCCCGATTGTGAAGAAGTTTCTAAAGCCCGTGATCCCTGTTGTCGGAGCCATCAAGCGCAAATTGGCGACCGATCAATAGGACGGGAAAGAGGACGCGTAAGAAAACGGCATGGGTGTTTTAGAAGAAGAACACCGATCTCAGGGGATGGCGGGGCTGGATTTGACCGTTTGGGAAGCTCAAGACAATTCAATGGCGGAGAGGGAGGGATTCGAACCCCCGGTACCCTTGCGAGTACGTCTGATTTCGAGTCTGNNGGTGTCACTTTTGGTGCTACTTGTTGTTTCTCGTTGCTTCGGCTTTTCAATAACCGGGTCGGTGGCAGAGCATAAAATCGACCAGGAATTCGCGTGTCGAAAATGCCCATCCTCCTTTCATCCAATGATTCTGTATCTAGCAATATTTTCAATTGTTTAGCGTATATAAGTCCCACCCATGCTGCGAGAAAAAAAGCCACTATTTTCTTGCAAGCGTGATCAATGATCCGCATGGAACGAAGAGTAGCCAAACGGCCTTGTCTTTCAGACTGCGCCAAGCTCTTGTGAGAGATGGGCCAACCACTCTTGTTTTAGTGATCGTTCAGCCTCGCTCGTCTAAAGAAGCACAGTGAATTCGAGTCAGGTCTATCGATTGAGAATCGTCAATCTTCATGCACCCTTCGCAAGTACGACTTCAGCCGGTGTCACCTTTTTTGCCACTTTCGGAATCCGCTTTTTAATAACCGGGTCGGGTGGCAGAGCGAGGGAGTTCTTGATAATAACCGGGTCGGGTATGTTCCGTCTCTTATTAACCGGGTCAGGTGGCAGAGCGTAAAAGCTCATGGCTGCGCTGATGGCCTTGGCGTTCACTTCCGGTTGTAGATGGGAATAACGCATCACCATTCCGGCCCCGGAATGGCCGAGGTATTTGGCGACTGCGGCCAGCGGAACGCCGGACATTACCCATCGACTTGCTGCCGTGTGCCGAACGTCGTGAAAGGTGAAGTCCTCCACGCCAGATGCTTCGAGCGCACGGAGAAACCAGTACCGCATTTCGTAGAGTGGCTGACCGTTGCCGTTGGTGCAGAGGGGGGCGGCATTCTCCTTGCCTGCCGCCAGCGCGTTGTAGGCTGCGACGGCCATTGGCGTCATCGGTACAAACCTGACCTTGGGCTTGCGTGAGTCCTTGGTCTGATGGATTTTGATCATGCCGGTCTGCGAGTTGTAATCCCCGACCTCGCCCCGAAGAACTTCCGATGTGCGGGCTCCGGTGTGGAGGGCGAGAATAAAGACGTTCAGGTAATTCGGATACCGTTCAAGAAGCTGCTTTGAGATTGCGGCTTCCTCCTCTTGCGACAGAAAGCGGACCCTGGAGTTGTCTTCCTGGCGACGGGTGATTCTGCCCCAAGGCTTGATCGTCAGCTTCTTGGTCCCGTCCTGACTGGCCACGGAATAGATCAGT
>PMXB01000215.1 GCA_003165935.1 Acidobacteriaceae bacterium
GGTTCGTGGTGTATATTCCGCTTGCCAATTGGCTGCCTGCCGGGGGCTCTCCTCGCGACCAGATGATGGGCAGCATCCACCTGAATCGTGCTCCCTTTTCGTTCGGGAAAAGGGGGTAAATCATTTGCCTTCCAGTCGATTTTGCACGGAGACTTCGATGCCTTATATTGCTGATTCTGAACATGTTGATTCTGCAAGCGGCGTTGGTTTGGTTCCCTCTCTCGTTTTCCCACTCCAGCGTTCCTTTGTGACCTCATCCTTAACCCGCGTGCTGGCGATCGTCGTGCTGCTCTGCGTGTCGTGTCTCAATTGCAGCCGCGCTCAAGCTGCACCATTGCCCGGTTTGAGCACGAGCGCAGTCATTACGACGGTCAGAATTCAGGTAATGCTCGCAACTGCCAAAAGCACCACCAAGGTAACTCCTGCCGCCAGCCCTTCGGGGCTTCCCAACCTTGTGGTTACAACCAACAAATCCACCACCGCCAGCGCCGGCAACTGTACGCCGCAGACCACGCCCGGCACTGGCACTGACGCCGCCTGTGGCCTGGGCGATGCTCTCGCTTATGCGGCAACCTCTGGCGGCGCGAGCATCACCTTCAGTTCCACGGCATTCAAAGCGGGTAATACCGCCGTTCAGAACACGATCGCGGTCCCAATGCCGCCCAGCGGGACGCCGCAAGGATTTGTCGTTCCGCCGAACACCACCATCACCGGCCCAACGGCAATCATCGGCGGTGTGACGACAAACGTCGTCACTCTCCAGGGGATTGTCGCAACCATCACATCCAACGGCTCTTTGATTATTTCTGCTCCGTCGGGAGCCACAAGCATCAACAACCTCAACCTCACCGGTGGGCAGGGCGCAATCAATAACGGCGGCACCATGAACGTGACCGGTTGCGTGATCTCTGGAAACATCTCATTCTCGGGCGGCGGCGGAATCTACAACACCGGCGCGATGACTGTGACCAACACCACCATCGCCGGAAACCAGGCTACGCCGTACTACAGTCAATACGGGCCGTTCGATGGCGGCCCGGGCGGCGGCATCTACAACTCCGGCGGGCTCACACTCATCGGCAGCACGATCTCAGCAAACACCGCCAGCACAGTCGCGCCATTGCCGGGCGGGTTGGGCGGCGGCATCTATAATCTTGGAATCCTCACGGTGATCAACAGCACCATCACTGGAAACACGGCTTCCACCTCAGCAGGCCACGAGATCTCTCCTGCGCTCCTTACTCAAGGCGGCGGCATCGCCAACTTTAGTACCGGGACAGTGACCGCGATCAACAGCACCATCACCGGAAACATGGTGACGCTTACCGGCTTCGCTACGCCGAACGGTCCGACGCCCGCAGCGGGTAGCGGCGGCGGAGGCATCGCCGGGCTGGCTACGCTCGAGAACACCATCGTCTCCGGGAATACTTCGAATGTCGGCCCCAACGACTACGAAGGCAACTTCAACGATGATGGCGGCAACCTTGTTGCCGCGAGCACAGCGCTTCAGCTTGCACCGCTGGGCAACTATGGCGGACCGACGCAGACCATGATTCCGCTACCCGGCAGCCCGGCTAACTGCCTTGGTGCATACGCAAACGCCAACAATGCCGGCTTGCTCACCGATCAACGTGGTTTCCCAAGGAGCACCTATTACAGCGCCATCCCTGTTACCTGCGTGGATGCAGGCGCAGTGCAGACCAGCTATGTGCTCACCTTTACCACCCAGCCGCCGGCGACCACGCCCGTCAATGTAGCCATGAATCCGGCGCCCGTGGTTACGCTCACCGAGAGCGGCATGCTCTTTCCGTACTACACCGGCGAGGTGGGCCTCATCGACGTCGATCGCGCGCTGGTTGCGCCCACGCTGGCTCCGCTGGTCAAAGGCGTTGCCACCTTCGGCGATGCGACGATGACCTTTGCCGTAACCAACGACATGCTCAGCGCGGTGCTTAACTATGCCTCCACTCCGGCAGTTCCCACGCTCAATCTTGTAGGCAATGCCAGCATCAAAGTGACTGTCCCGGTCGCCCCGGCGGTGCTCACGTCGCCGACTCCGGGCAGCACGCTCACCAGCGCAACAGTCACCTTTACCTGGACAGCATCGGACGTTCCGGGCACGCAGTACCAACTACAGATCGGTACCAACGGCCAGGGGTCGAACAACATTTACGTCTCACCACCGTTGAATGGAACATCGGTCACCGTGACCGTGCCCACCACCGGAGCCAAGCTCTACGTGGGTTTGAGCCAGGGAACGACCGGGGCATGGCTTTATACGCCGTACACCTATACGGAAGCCAAGATCACTCCGGCGGCTATTACTTCACCGGCGCCGGGCAGCACGCTCAAGAGCGGCACCGTGACATTTACGTGGTCCGCGTCGAGTGTTCCCGGTACGCAGTACCAGTTGCAGATCGGCACCAACGGCCAGGGCACCGATAACATCTACGTCTCCCCTGTATTGAAGGGAACATCCGTAACTGTAACGGTGCCCACCACAGGTGCAACGCTCTACGTTGGCCTCAGCCAGGGAACCACCGGCCCTTGGACCTACACGCCGTACACCTATACGGAGGCGAAATAGCGAATAGGGCGGCCGCTAGCTTAACGGCCGACAGAAAACGCAGATCCTGACTTGCATCGCAGCGCTTCGGCAGCCAAGGTATCGTCGCAGCTCGAGTATCGGCAGTCTCCTAAAAGAAGACGCCACCACTCGGTTTTGGCATGACTCGGGTGACGCCGTCGGCGCAGAAGGTTGAGACGATCTTGCAGGAGCGGCCGCCCGTGTGCTGGCAATTATATGTAGCGACGGTGGTGGCGAAATCGGTGACGCCCGACAGCCCGATCCCGAAGACCTTTTCCGGCTGGCTGATAGCCAGGGACGTGCAGAGATTGTTGGCGATTAGGGTATTAACTGCGCAGTCCTTTGCTCCGCTCTTCGCGCACTGCCCCATCGCATAGTCTTTGGCAGCCTGCTGTGTTGAAAACTTCCACGAAACGCCCCATCCCCCGGTGCTCTTGGACCATGCAATCGCGCCCCACAGATCGGGTTGTGACGGCTGCTGCTGCGTATTCTGGTTCGGGCAGGGACCCCAGTTCTGGGTTGTTCCATCCGGGGTAACAATGATTCCGCATGTGGCGCCTTCCTGCGCGGCAGCCGGCAGAGCAACAATCGCAGATGCCGCGAGAAGGCACAGCGCGAGCCATGCGTCACTGTGCCTTTTGAGAAGGTAGGTGCCTGGGGAAGCTATCGAACGGGTCATCGTCTTCTGCTCCGTGTTGAGTTTGGGCCGGCGAAACCGGCCAATGCGGGGGGAGACAGGAAGCATTCTGTTCGTCGCTTCCAACATCATTCTTACGGCAGCGAAGCAGAATTGACAACGTCAAATTCTGGGGTCAACTTTGAATTCCAAGAATCACCGCCATCCTCTTGCTTCCGCTCCCAATCCGGCCTTGTCTCTGCGCCATGTCAAAACGGCCTGCGTCTTCACTGGTGCGGAGCGAATGTCTGCCCGTCTACACTAAGAGGTCGGGCGGCGGGCCCTGGAGACGGGCGTGCCGCAGCCGAGAATTGAGAAACAACCAGCAGGGAAGTGAGACAAGAAACGATGCACAGTTTGAGGGCGATTGCCCTGATGTGTCTTGCCACGGGAACCATCGCTGCGGCGCAGGCCCGCGCCGCCACTGCGCAGCTTAGTTTCGACGCGGAGGCGATCCGCATGAACAACCGCGGCGTTGCGCAGATGGGCCAGCAGTTCACCGAGCGTGCCGCCGCCACCTTTGCCGATGCGATGAAGAAGGACCCAAAACTGGCGCAGGCCGCCGTCAATGAAGGCATCGCGCTGCTTACCCTGCAAAAGCTCGACGACNNATCGATATCGATCCCAACCACGCCTCGAGCGAGTTCGCCATGGCCCGCGCCATGCAGCGCTCCGGCGACGTGGCTAACGCCAAGGAGCACTTCAAGCGCTTCCAGCACCTCGCCAACACCAAGATTGGCGCGCCCATCGGCCTTTCGTATGGCGAGCAGGGCCACTACTCCATCGTCACGCCAGTCGCCGAGCCCCAGGCCGTCCAGAAGGCAATGATTCTGGTCAAGCTGGTCGCCCAATCCCTCCTACCGGAGAATGTGGGTGCCCCATCCTTGGCCGCAGACGCAGCGAAGCAAGGCTCCGCCAAGGGTGGGAGTGCGAGCAGTCAATGGCCCACCACCGGTGGCGCTTGCATGATGGACGTTACGGGGTCGGGCCAAATGGATCTCGTCCTCATGCAGAACGGCCCGCACGCTATTCGCGTGCTCCACTCGAACGGCGACGGCACCTTTGCTGAATTCGATGCCGACGCGGCCGGACTCAAAGCCTCCGGCCACGCCGTCGCCTGCGCCGTGGGCGACTACGATGGCGACGGACTCAACGATCTTGCCGTCGCGCTCGAAGATCGCGTGTTGCTCTTCCGCAACCTGGGCAAAGGCAAGTTCCAGGACGTGACCGCAGCCGCCGGCCTCTCCGCGAAGAACCGGCCCACAGGGATTACGTTTATCGATTACGACCACGACGGCGACCTGGACCTATTCATCACCGGATCAAATCTGAATTCTGACTGCGGGGCCGGCCCGAGAGACAAGTCGCTCTGTGGGATCAGGCCCGGCAATGTCCTATGGCGAAACAATGGAGACAAAACCTTTACGGAGTGGACGGAGCCAGTCGGTCTCGGCGGACGCGGGATGAGTGAGGCCGCCATCCTTACGGACTTCAACAACGACCGAGCCGTAGATATCGCGACGACTGGCGACGGGGTGACGATCTACGTCAATCCGAGGGAAGGAAAGTATCCCACGCAGCCGCTGTTCGAGGAGAGTCAGGAAGTCCTCAGGTCGGGACGATCAATTGCCGGCACAACCGGCATCGCTGTCCTCGACTACAACAAGGATGGCTGGATGGACATTGCCGTCACGCACGCAGGTGCTCCCGGCCTGACCCTCTGGCGCAACGTCGAAGGTCCGAACCACATCGGCCGCCGCTTTGAACGTGTGGACCTGCCGCTGCACGACGCAATTCGCGGCTGGGGCGTCACCGCCATCGACATCGATGACGACGGCTGGGTCGATCTTGCCGCCATCGTCGACACAACCGCTGGCCCGCGCTTGAAAGTTTTCCGAAATCGCGGCGACGGCACATTCGAAGACGTCAGCAAGGCTCTCGGCCTCGACGATGTCAAGCTCCAACATCCGCGCGGCCTCATCGCTGCCGATGTCTACGGCGATGGCGCGCCCGATCTCATCGTTACGCAAGAGAACGCCCCGCCCGTGCTGCTGCGCAACATCGGCGCCAACAAAAACCACTTTGTCCGTCTCGATCTCACCGGCTTTGCCGACAACAAGACCGCGCTCGGCGTGAAGGTGGAAGTATTCGCCGGAGGCCTGTGGCAGAAGTGGGAATTGGCCGGCGCATCGGGCTACCAGACGCAGGCCCCGCCGCAGATTCTTGTCGGCCTTGGCAAGGCAGACGGCATCGACCTGCTGCGCATCCTCTGGCCCACCGGCGTGCTGCAGGACGAGATCGACTTGCCCGCGCTCAAGGATGGCCACGGCGTGATCGCGATGAAGGAAGCCGATCGCCGCGGCAGTTCCTGTCCCGTGCTCTTTGTGTGGGACGGCCACAAATATCGCCTCGTCACCGACGTGATTGGCGCGGGCGTCGTGGGCCATTGGTTCACTCCGCAGCGCCGCAACATCCCCAACCCAGGGGAGTGGATCAAGGTCGACGGGGCCACAGCCGCGCTCGTCGAGGGCAAGCTCAGCATGCGCTTCATGGAGCCGATGGAAGAGGTCAACTACATCGANNCCGCCCTTTGCATCGGGCCGCGTCATTGCGTCCTCTGCCACGCGCCTGCCCGTCGCCGCGCTCGATGGTGAAGGCCACGACGCCCTCGACGCTCTCAGCCACGCCGACCACTCCTTCGCCAGCGGCTTCACTCCGCTGCCCTACGACGGCTTCGCCAATCTGCATTCGCTTACGCTCGATTTGGGTCCCGTCGACGCGCACGCCCCGCTCAAGCTGCTCATGACCGGCTACGTCAACTACTTCAGCGCCACCTCGCTTTATGCCGCATGGCAGGCCGGCATCAAGCCCATCTCGCCTTACGTTGAGGCAGAGATGCCCGATGGCTCGTGGAAGCGCATTCTCGACGATGCCGGCTTCCCAGCGGGTCTTGAGCGCACTATCGTCGTCGATCTCTCGGGCCGCGTGCCCGCGGGCGTGCATCGGATTCGTTTGATGAGCAATCTCGAAATTTTCTGGGACCAGGTGCTGATCGACAACCATCCCGAGGCGGCGTCGCGCTCGACTGAAGTTCCGCTCACCTTTGCCACTGAACATTTCCGCGGCTACCCGAAGCAGCTCGAGGGCCCCAGTCCCGGCGACCTCAACTACGACTACGACCGCGTCAGCCTTACCGGTCCATTCCAGCATCAGCGCGGAACCTACACCCGCATGGGCGACGTGACCGCGCTCGTGAAGGGCATCGACGACCGCTACGCCATCTTTGGCTCCGGCGAGGAGATTGCGCTCGAGTTCGATACGGCCACGCTGCCTGCGTTGCCCGCCCACTGGACCCGCGACTTCTTCTTCTACGCCAACGGCTTTGTCAAAGACATGGACTGGTGGGATGCCTCGCCCTTCACCGTGGCGCAGTTGCCCTTCCATCGCATGAGCACCTATCCCTATCCGGCCAGCGAACACTTCCCTGACGACGCCGACGCGGTCAAATATCAGCTCAACTTCAACGACCGCTTCGATTCGGGCGAGCCGGTGCGCTCGTATCGCTTCAAATATCAGTACCTGCCATCAACACCTGCGGATGATCGCTCCATCGCACCGGCCGGCCAGGCGGCGAACACGCCCGCCAGCCAAAACACGCCGGGCGCCCCATCCTTCACCCAGCCTTTCGAGGAAAAAATGCGGGAAGGGTGGGAGGCAAAGCCGCCGTCCTCAGGCTCGACGAGTCAGCCCAGCGCGCAGGCCACCCAGCCATGACCCAGCTCGTTCTTGAGTCGGCGGTCCGGCAGCTTGAGCTTCTTCGTTCCGGCGAGGTTTCAATTCGCGCCCTCGCCGAAGCGCATCTCCATCAGATAGACCGCCTCAATCCGGCGCTCAACGTCTTCGCCGACTTCGACGCCGACCGCATCCGCGTTGACGCCGCGCGCCTTGAGGCCATCCCGCTCGAAGCTCGCGGCCCTCTTCACGGTCTCCCAGTAACTGTGAAGTCTTCGATTGCCACGGCAGGCTTCAAGTGCGAGATTGGCAGTCTCATTCGCAAAGGCGAAATCCCCGAGGAAGACGCAGTCGTCGTTAGTCGCCTTCGCGCAGCAGGCGCGCTTATCCTCGGCACCACCAACTGCCCTGAATTCCTGATGGCATACGAAACCGCCAACCTGCTCCATGGCGCGACGCACAACCCCTGGGACATTACGCGCTCGCCCGGCGGGTCAAGCGGTGGCGAGTCAGCCGCCATCGCCGCGGGACTCTCCGCTGGCGGACTCGGGTCAGACTCTGGTGGCAGTGTCCGCGTACCTGCTCACTTTACCGGCATCTGTGCGCTCAAGCCCACGCCTGGCCGATTTCCTGGCCGCGGCCACCTTCCGCCATGCATCGGTCCCTTCGCAATCCTAGGCGCTATCGGCCCCATGGCCCGCACCATTGCCGATGTTTCGCTGCTCTTCCAAACGCTGGGTGGTCAGGATCATGAAGACCCTTCCAGCCCGCCGATCCATCCCCGCAAGGTTTCCGCAGAGGCTCTTCGCAGCAACGCGATCGGCTACTTTGAAGACGACGGCCTCGTGCCCGTCACACCAGAAACTCGCGCAGCAGTCCAGTCAGCTGCTGCCGCGCTGAGCGATGCAGGCTTCCGCGTCGAGCCCTTCCGCCCGCGCTCCCTCGAGCCTCTGCGCCTGCTCTGGGATAAGTTCTTTGTGCAATGCGGCGCCATGTTCTACGCGCCCGAGATTCATGGCCGCGAACACCTGCTCAGCCCCATCTTTCGCGAATTCCTCGAGATCGCGGAATCCCGCCCAAAGCTCTCCACAACGGGTTTGCTCAATGCATGGGCCGAGCTCGACCTCGTCCGCTCACAGATGCTCGCCGAGATGGCCGCTTTCCCCGTGCTGCTCTGTCCCGTCGCATCCATCCCGGCTTTCCGCCCCGGCGAGCGCAGTTGGACAATCGACGACCGCGCAGTAGGCTACCTTGACGCTGTGCGTCACACCCAGTGGTTCAACACCCTCGGCGCGCCTGCTGCCGTGGTTCCCGTCGGACGATCACCCGAAGGCCTTCCCATCGGCGTGCAGATCGCCGCTCGGCCCTATGAAGATGAAGTCGCCCTTGGCGTCTCCGCCGTCGTCGATGCGGCGTTCGGCTATCGCCCGCCGCCGATGGCGCAAGAGTGACCGGGGAGCCATCTCTCGAAGCGCGCAATAGAAATCGCGCTGCGTCGGCAGAGTGTTCCTCTCGCTTACCACCCCATCTGCCGCATGCGCTCCAGAATGAGATCGGTGTAATGGTTCATCCGCTCTGGCATCCGCTTCAGCGGCGCGGGCAGTATCGCCGCAAGCCTCGCCGACTGTTCCCGCCCCACATGCTGCGCCGCTGTATGGTCCCAGTAGTGGCACGCCGCATCCGCCCCATAGATGCCCGGGCCCCACTCCACAACGTTCAGATAAAGCTCCAGGATGCGCTGCTTGCCGAGGAAGATCTCGGCCACCGGCACCAGCGACGCCTCCGCACCCTTGCGCAGAATCGAGTGGCTCGTTCCGAAGAACAGGTTCTTTACCAGTTGCTGCGTAATCGTTGAGGCTCCGCGCGAGCGGCCGCCTTCCATATCGTCGTCAACGGCAATCTGAATCTGCTTCCAGTCGAATCCGTTGTGCTGGTAGAAGCGCCCGTCCTCCGCGGCGATCACGGCGTGCTGCAACTCCGGCGAAATCTGGCTGAGCGGGACGAATTTGTAGCTTTCGTGATACGGCTTGTTGTTTCGCCAGGCCTGAAACCGCCGCTCGAGGTGCACCGCGGTGGTTGGCGGGTCAATCCATTTGAACGACACAAGCGTCAACGCGGTCAGCACCCAAAGCCCCACCACAAAAATGACCAGCCATTCGAACGCCGATCGGAGAGATGGTCGCCCAATCGATCGGAATGGCGATCGAAAGGCCGATCCGAAGCGCGACCGGGAGGAACCCTTCTGATAGAGCGTGGAAGTAAGGGGCTGGTAGGGCTTTGTGTTCACATCTCAGGATAGCGGCATGGGCTGGGCTGACCTGCCCAAATGTGCTCCCCATCACACATGTTTGCCCATCGCTTTCCACGTCCACCCTTCGGTTGAGGTCCGGCCTGCAACATCGCAGTAGTCTGAGGCTTCCGCTTCCCCAGAAACGGAGCGCACGCTGTGCGGGCAAGTTGGTACGACCAATTCTCCGACTCACCGGATGCACTGAGTTCCTCACGGCTCGAGCGCATGGTGGTTCCCGTCCTCGATCTTGAGATCGGCGGGGAAGACTTCATCACCATGGCAGGGCCGTGCTCGGTTGAAAGCGAATTTCAGCTGATGGCCACTGCCATCCATGTGCGCCGCGCCGGCGCAAAGATTCTTCGCGGCGGAGCCTTTAAACCTCGCAGTTCGCCCTATGCCTTCCAGGGTCACGGCCTTGAGGGCTTGCGTATGCTGGCTCACGCGCGCGAGGAGACCGGCCTGGCCATCGTTACTGAAGTGATGAGCGAGATCGACGTGCCCTTAGTGGCCGAGTACGCAGACATCTTGCAGATCGGCACACGAAATATGGAGAACTACGCGCTGCTGGAAGCTGCCGCGCGCAGTGGCCGTCCCATCCTGCTGAAACGCGGCATGGTGGCCACCATCGCCGACTTCCTGCGCTCGGCGCAGATCATTCTCGACTGCGGGAACCCCAACGTCCTACTCTGCGAGCGCGGCATTCGAACCTTTGAAACTGCATTGCGCAACACGTTTGATGCGGCCGCCATTGCGCTGCTGAAGCAGATCTCTCATCTGCCGGTCATCGGCGATCCCAGCCATGCCGCTGGCCATCGCGAGCTGGTTCCTGCGCTGGCGCGGATTTCCATAGCTGCCGGAGCGGACGGCATCATCGTTGAAGTCCACCCCAACCCTGACAAGGCCTGGAGCGACGGCGAGCAATCGCTCGACTTTGCCGGATTCGACACGATGATGCACGAGCTGAAGCCGTGGCTGGCGCTGCGCGACCAGGCAGGCGCCTCCGAACCAGAGCAGATGGAGGCCGCTCGATGAGGCTGGCTGCCAGTGCCCTTGCGGCTGCCACAGTTGGGTTCCTGATTGCTGTAGCCTGCGCTTTTGGCCCTGCGGGGTCAGAGGTTGCTCAGGCTAACCCAAAGACCGCAGACCCCAGACCCCACAGCCTGCCCCCTGTCCTGGTCACCGCTGCCACCTTGTATGAGCCGCTTGCCGCGCTCAAGGGCGGCGAGCGCTTTCCCAAGGGCGCCCAGATCATGCGGGTAGAGAACGGCGTTGCCGCTCCGCTGGTGTCTGGCTTTGCCGCGAGCGCCGACCCCAACGTCTCCTGGGACGCGACCACGGTTTTGTTTTCAGCCAGGCCCTCCCCCACCGACCATTGGCAGATATGGGAGCTCGATCTCGCCAGCCACTCCACGCGCCAGTTGATCGCCTCCAACGTAGATCTGATTCGGCCGATGTATCTGCCAGTTGGGCAGCTTGTCTACGCGCGGCGGCTGGCGCAGGGCTATCGCATCGAGGTCGCGGGCAAAGCCAGCGTGCTCAAGCTCGCGCCCATCGACGATGCCGCCGGACAAACCGTGCTGCCGCTCAGCTACATCCCGGCCAGCGCGGTCCCTGTTGACGTGCTGCGCGACGGCCGCGTCCTGTTCGAGTCCTACTACCCGCTTGGCACAGGTTCAACGCCCGAGCTCTTCCTCGTCTACTCCGACGGCAGCGGCGTCGAGTCGTACCGCTGCGATCACGGCCGCGCGCGGTGGGGCGGCCGCCAGCTTGCGAACGGCGATGTCGTCTTCACCCACGGCGCGTCTCTCGCCCGCTTTACTTCGGCCCTCGCACACGAGGCTGCTGTTCCCGCGCCGCATGGCGAATTTGCTGGGGGAATTCGCGAGACTCCCGATGGCGCGTGGCTGGTAAGCGCCCGCACGGGCTCCGCATCGCACTACGCGCTCAAGCTCTGGAAGCCTGGCGCGGCGGCAATGACAGTCGTTCTCGCCGATGCGGGAAAGAACCTCGTCGATCCAGTGCTCATTGCGCCGCGCCCAAGACCCAACCAGCACCCCACCGGCCTGCACCCCTGGAACTACGCCAACATCCTCGCTCTCGACGCACGCCAATCACGCATCGGCGATCTAAAGGTCGCACCCGCTCAAGTGCGCCTCGAAACGCTCAAGCCAGACGGTCACGCTGTCGTCAAGGGCACTGCGCCGGTCGAAGCCGATGGCAGCTTCTTTGTTCAGACGCCGGCCGACCAGCCTATCCGCTTTGCGCTGCTTGACGCTAAGGGGACCGTCATCCGCCGCGAGCAGGGCTGGTTCTGGGTTCGCAAAGGCGAGCAGCGCTACTGCGTGGGCTGCCACACCGGCCCAGAACGCGCCTCTGAGAATCGTGTTCCAGCTGTTCTGTTGCGCACCACAATCCCCGCCGACCTTACCGGCCAAAAACCCGCGGCCAATGCGGACGCCGCCCAGCCGAGGGGCAACTGAGATGATGAAATCCTTCAACTTTTTTCTAATCGCTTGCGCGGCCATACTGGTCTCAACGTCGCCCGCATCCGCCCAGACTGCCCCCGCGCCCGCTGACGCTGCCTCTTCCGCATCTGCCGGCCCCTCTACACAAGCCGCCGACCTGGCAGCGCAAGTTCCCACGTTGTCGCCTTCCACCATCCAGTTTGAAGACGCCAGCGACAAGGCAGGCATCGACTTCGTCCACAGCTTCGGCTCGCGGCAGCTCGGTTCGCTGCTTGAGGGCACTGGCGCAGGTTGCGTCTGGATCGACTACAACAACTCCGGTCTGCCTTCGCTCTACGTCGTCAACGGCCGCCCGCTCGACGACTCGATGCACCCCTATCCGCTCAAGGAAAAGCCCGCAACCCCACCGCACAATCATCTTTATCGCAACGACGGCAAGGGCCACTTCACCGACGTTACTGACAAAGCCGGACTCAACCCCGATATGTACTCCGATGCGGTTGCAGCGGCCGACTACGACAACGACGGCAACCAGGACCTGCTTGTTACCGGTTACGGCAAGGTGATTCTCTACCACAACGACGGCAACGGCCACTTCACCGACG
>PMXB01000384.1 GCA_003165935.1 Acidobacteriaceae bacterium
GTATACCGCTGCGTCGTCGACAGCCGCTCGTGTCCAAGCAACTCTTGGATCGCCCTCAAATCCGCGCCTTCCTCCAGCAAATGCGTCCCGAACGCATGCCGCAGCGTATGCGGATGAACGTCCGCCGACAACCCGCGCATCATCGCAACCCGCTTTACGATTCGCCCCACGCTCCGCGTCGTCAGCCGCGCTTCGCCGCCCGGCTTGTCCAGCCCGCGCAGTTGCAGGTTCACAAACAGCGCTTTCGTCCCATGCTTCGCAGCAGATGTCGCCGTGCCTTCCGCCGCCAACTTCGCCCCCCGCTCAGCAATATACGCGCGCAGCGCCGCTGCCGCAGCATCGCCCAGCGGCACATACCGCTGCTTTTGCCCTTTGCCCTTCACCAGAATCGCTTCATTCGCCCAATGAATGTCTTCAAGATTCAGCCCTGTCAGCTCTGCGTTCCGAATCCCGCAGCCATACAGCAATTCCAGAATCGCCCCATCCCGCGCCGGCCAGCTTGCCGCGTCCTCGCCCACTTGATCCACCACCCGCTCCATCTGCTCAATCGATGGCACCCTTGGCAAATGCTTTGGCAGCCGCGGAGTCGCCACCAGCGAGGCCACGTTCTGCCCCACATGCCCCGCCCGAGCCAGCCACTTGAACCAGCTCCGTATCGCCGCCAGCGCCCGCGCCGCCGAAGCCTTCGACAATCCCCGCTCATACAGAACGCCGAGATACGCGCGTATGTCCGTGTGCTCGATCTTGTCTGCGCGCCGCTCCGGCCCGAACTTCTCCGCCGCCCACGCCGCAAACCCTTCCAACTCACGCTGGTACGCCCGCAGCGTATGCACCGAAGACCCGCGCTCATTCGCCAGCACGCGCAAATACTCTTCAACCAAGCCCGCGAGCGCAGACCCCTCAACCACCGTCGACTCAATCGCCTCAGCGGCCACCGTCGCCTCCGCCACCGCGCCGTCCGGCGTCACGACGCCTCCCTTACCTGCGAGTCCTCGACCGGCGCGTCCTCAATCTCGTCCCTCACCTCGCCCGCGTCAGGCTCGGCCTCATCCATCACCGCCGTCCTCCGCGTCGCCCGCGGATGATGCATCCGGTGCACTTCCTTCAACCGTCCCAGCGCC
Organism: Acidobacteriaceae bacterium; assembly: GCA_003165935.1. GTDB lineage: Bacteria > Acidobacteriota > Terriglobia > Terriglobales > Acidobacteriaceae > Telmatobacter. The sequence goes on from PMXB01000384.1 coordinate 1,122, forward strand.
AGGTGCGTATACACCTGCGTCGTCGATATATCCGCGTGCCCCAGCAGCAGTTGCACGCTCCTCAGATCCGCCCCATGCTCCACCATGTGTGTCGCGCAGCTATGCCGCAGCCGGTGCGGGCTCGCGTCGCCGTTCGATGTCTTCACCAGGTGCCAGATCCACTGCCGCGTCAGCGGCATCCCCCGCAGCGAAAGAAACAGCCTCGTTCCATGCCCGCGCCCCGCTTTGTCTTTTCCAGCCACAGCACTCTTCTTCTGCGCCGTGCTGATCCGCGCCAGGTGCGGCCGCCCCTCGCGCAGATACGTCTCCAGCGCCTCAANNCCCTTGCCCCTCACCTGCACTCGCCCCAAATCCAGGCCCAGATCGCCAATCGTCAGCGCCGTCACCTCTGAAACCCGTAGCCCCCCCGCGTAAAGCAACTCCAATATCGCCCGATCTCGCAGATCCGTAGCCCGTGCCTGAGGATGCGTTGCAGCCATCCCCGCCCGGTCCAGCATCTCCGCCACCTCCGGCTCCGCCAGCGCCTTCGGCAGCACCTTCCACGCCTTCGGCGACTCAATATTCACCGTCGGGTCGTGGTGCATGCGCTTGTCCAGCAGCAGCCACTTGTAGAAACCCCGCAGGCAGCTCAGCTTGCGTGCTGCCGATCGCGAATCGATCCCATGCGTCCGCAGGTGCTCCAGGAACCCCGCCACATCCCCCTGCGCCGCGCCCATCAGCAACCCATTCTTACCATCCAGAAACTCCGCAAAAGTCTTTAGATCACCCAGGTAGGCTTCGCAGGTAAGCGGGCGCAGCCCCTTTTCCACGCGCAGATACGCCTGGTACTCCTTCAAAAGCGGCAGATTTGCCGTGCTGTCCACCCCTTGATTATCCGCGCCCTTCTCCTCGCCCGGCCACATACCCCCGGTTACCGAACCTCATTCATCACGGACTCAAAGTCATTAACGCATTTCAGCCATTCCATTCTTGCTTTGTTCAACTTAGTTCGTAAACCGGCTTGTCCTGCTCAATTCGTAATCGAACCTTTACGTGCAATTCGTCCCCGCTTTAGAGGAAAATAGAAATGTATATCTTTTGAGACAGGATTGAGGAACATTGACCCCCACGCAGATTGAAATTCCGCGCATTGAAATTCCCAGATGGACCGCGCCAGAGTTTGAGCGGCTGGTCCTTGAGAGCAACCCGAAAGTTGCCGTATTCGATTGTGATGGCACTCTATGGAGCGGCGACGCCGGCTATGGCTTCATGGTTTGGTCGCTTGAGCAGGGGCTCGTCTCCCGCTCCACCAGCGACTGGATCGACACCCGCCATCGCGCTTACAGGGCAGGCCTGGTAAGTGAAGTCGCCATCTGCGGCGAGATGGTACAGATCTACGCCGGCCTGCGCGAGCAGGAACTCCGCGTGGCAGCCGGACAGTATTTCACCGAGCACGTCGAGCACCACATCTTCCCAGAGATGATCGCTCTTACCGCCAAGCTTCACGAGCGCGGAGCCCAGCTCTGGGCCGTCAGCTCCACCAACCGCTGGGTTGTCGCCGAAGGCATTCGCCGATTCCGAATCCCCGTGGATCGCGTCCTCGCCGCTGACGTTCGCGTTGAAAACGGCATCATCACCAGCGAACTAATTAACGTGCCCACCGATGAAGGCAAGGCCGAGACGCTTCGCCGCGTGGGCATCCCTACGCCAGATGCCGTCTTCGGCAACTCTATCCACGACCTCGCCATGCTCGAGATCGCGCGCAACGCCTTTCCGGTAAACCCCTCCTCGGCATTAATCGAAGCTGCTGCAAAGAACTCCTGGGGCTATTTCCTCCCGGAATCAGTTGATGGAACCCAGTCCGACGTGACGGGGAACTAAGCTCAATTTCTCAACGCGCGAAGCGTTTCTTCGCACTCCTCGATTTTGGGACGAGTTGAATCGCAGGGGGCTAACTCCTGCCAAATACTTCAGTTGGGCATTTACACTAGTCGTGTGGATGAGTTGCTTCCAGGCTCCGGCGTCAAGCCTTCAGGTCCTGCCCTGCGCTTTGTGGCGGCCGCGCTGATTCTGCGCGCCGGTGAAGTGCTAATCGGGCAGCGACGCCCTGACCAACCCATGGCTCTGCAATGGGAGTTCCCCGGAGGCAAGATCGAGCCGGGTGAAAGTCCCGAACAAGCGCTCGCACGCGAACTGGATGAGGAGTTAGGCATCAAAGCAGTGATTGGACCCCGGATCACGCACATTCGCCACAACTACCGCCATGGC
>PMXB01000208.1 GCA_003165935.1 Acidobacteriaceae bacterium
TGAATTGCCGGCATACAGAGCTAGTTGAGCGAGATGCCTGGTCGGCGCGCCCAACCCTCCTCGAAAACGCTGGGGATCACAAACGATCAGAATTGTGGCCCGCCGGCCAGCCGGCCGGCACACACCGGTTGAAGAACTCAGTCCTGGCCGGCAGGCGGCAGGGTGGGCCGGCGGGACGCGAGCGGCTTGCGCAGCGATTCGATGATTGCCTTGACCGACCTCAGCACGCTTGAGACCTGCTGTACCGGCTTGCTGACGGATTGAACCACGAAGCCCCCGGCGCGATCCACGGTGTTCAAAAGGTTGGTGAACATCTCATCCAGCCGATTGCTTTGCCTCCGCACCCGCTCGAGAATCTCGGTGGCCGAGGTTTGCATCTCGGCGGTCTGCTGGCGCAGTCCCTGGGTGATTTGCACCAGGTCGGTGGTGGCGGCCTCAATCTTGGGCGCCACGCGGGCATAGAACCCCTGAGCGATGGTAAGGAACTCCTGCGCGTTGGCAAGGCTTGCCTGGGTGCTNNGCCAGCAGCAAAATCGTCTGCAGCAAAACAGCCAGGCCAGTCACGACAGCAAAGGCGAGCAGAATGGTTTCATTGTCCATCTTTGGCATTGGCATTGAAGTGGTCTCGCGCAGTTGGTCTGCGGGCTCGGGTTCCGTTCTCTTATGCGCTCCGGACCCTTCCGGAGCATTGTCTCCGGAGCCGGCGCTCGAGCGGCATGCAGCCGCTCAAGCACTGGTTCCAGAGGGATGATTGAACACCGGCGGGCCTGGTCGAATCCGTCCCAGGGGAAGACGCAGGTTCAAAGCTCAGTGGGTTCGTCAGGAGCGGGAGGCATCTTGTAGGCCTGACGCCCAGCTTCGACGGCCGCATTCACCCGGCCAGCCTGTTCGGAGACCAGGTTCTTGCNNATCCCCACCAGCGCGCCCACGCCTAATCCGGCCACAAACCACGCCAGACCGTTGATCTTGTTTTCTTCTGCCATGATGAAAACTCTCCTTTCGCTCAGCTTGAAGGATGCCTGAGCGTATCAAATTCTCCGCTGCGCCGCAAACTTGAGACCTGCCGCAGTCCTCAATCCACCCTTAATGCCCACCCCCGGGGGAGTGAAACTCCGCAGTGGCGTCTTTGCATTGGACGCACTTTCATTATAGTGAGTTGCGACGAAGATAGGGGAGATAAAGATAACTTTGCCTCTTGCGCCGAATCATCTGTCAAAACAGTTCATCGAGCCCCTTCCGCGATCGACAGGCGGAATGGACCCAACTGCCCGCGCCGGAAGCAAGGAAAGTTCGCTGGTGAAATCCCCGGCCGGCGCGTTTTCCAGGTTTGGCGGCTCCCGATCGATTGGCCATCCTCCGGCGCAGCTCGATGCCGTGAGAAGTTCCAAGGCATGAGCGACTCCCGGCCGCTTTCCCGCCGGTGCCGGAGGAGTTTGGACGGTGGCGGCCACGCATCCCTCGCCCCGGACGACCTGAATTTCTGTTGATTTTTCTATCGGAGGTCGAACAACGAATTGTGTTTCGCGTCTATATCCACGGTGAGTATAATTATTACCGTGTTGGAGGAGGGTTATGAATCTCAAGCTTCTTTTTGCCGGACTTTTGACCATTGCGCTTGTTCCGTTTACCAGTGTTCGGGCGCAGAACATGGGTGCAGCATCGAGTACTAATAAGGATCTTCCATCGGCGACCGGGACGGGTGGTAGCGCCAATTTTGACCAAACGTTCAATCAGCAGGTTGGGGGCACGCATTTTATGGGGAAGGTGGTCGTTGCGGGCAGCAAGCTGCCCTGGGATCCGATTCCGGTGATTGTGATGTGCGACGGAAAGATGCGCTTCAACGTGCTGGCGGATAACAAGAAGGGATCGTTTGACATCCAGGCCACCTCCAGGGAGAGCGAGGCTGTGAGGACAGCGCGCGATCCGAAAAAGGTGAATCCGGCGGAGTTCGTCGGCTGCAAGGTCAGTGCGGTTCTGGAGGGCTTCGAGTCGACGACGCTGACGATTGCCAACGGCTCCATCATGGACAACCCGGATATTGGCACCATCACCCTGAGCCAGGATCCGCGTGCGACGGGGTCCATTGTGAGCACAACCATTGCCTCGGCCCCAAGCGATGCGCTGGCGGAGCTGACCAAGGCTCAGGCCGACGAGCAGGACCAGAACTACGGCAGCGCCAAGAAGCACCTGCAAAAGGCGGTGAACATCGACCCGCAACTTGCCGAGGGCTGGTACCACCTGGGCAAACTGGAGGAGAAGGACAAGCCGCAGGATGCCCTGAACGCATTTAACAAGGCCGCGGCGGCGGATCCAAAGTACATTCCACCCNNGAATCCGGCGGGGTCGCCGGCGATCTGGTATTTCAATGCGCTGGGCAATTTCAACATCGGGGACAAGGAGCTTGCCGAGACCGCCGCGCTGAACGCACTGAGCCTGGACCCGGGCCACAAAGCCGCGCCCAAGACCGAACAGCTCCTGGCCGTGATCCAGGCGGGAAGAGGGAAATACAGTGACGCGCTTGGACATTTGCGCAACTGCCTGACCTATCTTGCTCCCGGACCCGAGGCCGACCTGGTGAAGAAGCAGGTGGCGCAACTGGAGAAGGTCGTGCCGCCGGCAGCAAAGTAGGACGTTAGAAAACGACGAAGAGGCCCTGAATTCCGGCGAAACCCTTGTCAGCCGGAGTTCAGGGCTCTTTCGCATTGCGGGGCCTGAACCGTCAACCTCACATCCGCCTGAGAGATCTCCTTCTTTCAGTGGCGGCCAGACCCTGCCAAACGCCTGCCTTGCTGGAGTAGTCTTGTTATTCAGGAGACTGTTGCCGAAG
>PMXB01000328.1:0-59466 GCA_003165935.1 Acidobacteriaceae bacterium
GCCGCCGTCTGGCGCGGTGGGCGATGCCAGTCCTAGAAAGTTGTCGAGAGATTTGTTGGTGATGTAGTCGAAGGTTGCATTCGTGCCCACCAGCTTGTTGGCGGTGGCAAAGGCAATGAAGTCGGTGTCTTTATCGATGTGCAGGATCTTCATGGCCTGAGATTTTGGAATCAGGGCTGGGAAAATGCCGAGGTTGGCGATGTTGTCGTAATCGATGTTGCCGATGCTGGGGAGGACGACGGTCCCGATCGGCCGGTCCGGGACCAGGAATAGGGTATTCTTTTTATCCTTGTCCTTGTCGGAAGTGGGCGGGTTATTCCATGCCGACAGGGACCGCCCGTTTACTTTGATGGAGGCGATGTTCTTTGAGGTTTTCAGGAGCACGATTCCGGTTTGGATTCCGAGGATCGATGCCTGCCCGCTGGTGCCTGCGGTCGAAGTGGTGTTGGGACGGAAGTACCAGCCGAAGTTGCAGTTGTCAGTCATGTCGGAATATTCGTAGGCGACGGGCCTGGGCGGAAAGATGTCCTGGAAGACGATGTTCAACGCCTTGGTGGCAGCGGTGACCTGTCCTGAAGTACCGGGATAGAAGGTTGCGAGCGCACCGGCGACATCGTTCGCGGCAGACGCCGCATCGGCGATGGTTTGATTCTTAAGTGCTGCCACAGTTTGCTGGGGCATGAGCCCGAGTACCTGTACGCCGCCGTCCGAGCAGGCGTCGGGCAACAGATTTCCGGTGTTGTCGTAGAGTGACAACGTGAAGGAGGCATCGAGCCAGAGTGGATTGCGGTTGGTCTCCTGGGCGGCTTCGATTTTCTTCGTTTCATTGGTGGTGGGCAGGTTCACCAGTGGGGCCGCGGAGATGTAAAAGATGATGGAGGGATAGTTGAACTGCTGACCGGCGAAAAAGGCCGCCTGTTGTGGCGACGCTGATTGTGTTGCTCCGCCCATTGCGGGAGTGGCTGCGTAGCCCATTGGGCCTGCGACGGCATTGGATGAGACAGTTACATAGTTCTCCGCAGTTGGGACGGAGGAGCCGTGTTCGTCATTGCCCTCAATCGCGGTGACGGAGACGGCTTGCAAGCTGCTTCCGATGGTGAGCGTGACAGGTTTCAAAATGGTTTGGCCAGCTTGGACAGAAATGGTAATGGTCCCGGACGAGTTGAAATGAGGCGAGGAGATCTTGATGGATGCTGGTCCTTGCGGGACGTTGGGGAAGTTGAAGACGCCGGTTGCATCTGCTGTAGCCGTCATCTTTTGCCCGGTTGCGAGGTTTGTGAGCGTGGCGGCGGAAGCGGGGATCGGCGCCCCGGTTTGGTCAATGACTTTGCCGGAGACGGTGCTCGCTTGGTCAGGTGCTTGAGGGCCTGATGCAGCGCTGCTGGCGAGGCAGAGACCAGAAAAGAGGATAGCTGCGGCAGCAAATCTGCTTATGCGAGCGAAGGCGCTTGATAGCTTGACCATTGGATTCACCTCAGTGGGAAGTCTAGATGATTCGGGGGCTTTCTGAACCCTGGCTATCCCGCCTGGTAGCGGTTGAGGCGTCCGATGCCGTTGAATGCGGCGGCTTTGTAGCACTCGGCCAGGGTGGGGTAGTTGAAGACGGTGTCGATGAAGTAGTCGACGGTTCCACCAAGCGTCATCACCGCCTGTCCGATGTGGACGAGCTCGGCGGCACCCTCGCCGATGATATGAACGCCTAGGACTTTGCGCGTGTCACGGTGAAAGACGAGCTTGAGGCGGCCGGTGGTGTCGCCGCGAATCTGACCGCGGGCAGTTTCGCGGTAGTATGCCATGCCTACTTCGTAGGGGACATCTTCATCGGTGAGTTGCTCTTCAGTTTTCCCAATGAAGCTGATCTCGGGGATGGTGTAAATGCCGTAGGGGTAGAAGCTGGGATTTGTTGAAGTGTGCTGGTCGTTGAATGCGCGGGCGGCAGCGATGCGGCCCTGCTCCATTGAGACGGAAGCCAGTGACGGAAACCCGACGACGTCTCCGACGGCAAAGATGTGTTCGACTTTGGTTTGGAAGTGTTCGTCGACCGGGATACGGCCTCGGCTGTCCGCTTCAAGGCCGGCGGCGGCAAGATTGAGATCCTCGACGGCGCCCTGGCGGCCGATGGCGTAGAGGAGAGCGTCGCCTGAGACCTTTTTCTTGCTCATCAGGTTGGCGACAACGGCACCGTCGGGTAGTTCCTCAACGCTCTCGACCTCTTCGCCGAGGCGCATGGTGACGCGGCTGTCGCGCAGATGATAGCTGAGGGCCTCAATGATTTCGCGGTCGGCAAACTCCAGCAGCCGGTCGCGTTTTTCAATCAAGGTGACGCGAACGCCAAGGACTGCGAACATGCAGGTGTACTCGACGCCGATGACGCCGCCACCGACGACGATGAGGGACTTAGGGAGTTCGGGCAATTCGAGGATCTGGTCGCTGTTGACGATCGTGCGCCCGTTGATGGGAACCTTGCTGGAGGCTGCGGGCTTGGTGCCGACCGCGATGATGATTCGATCTGCTTCAAGTGTGGCTTCCGTTTGGGGGCCTTCAACGCGGACCTGGTGGGGGTCGGCGAAATGGGCTAACCCATGGAAGACATCTATTCCGTTGCGCGAGAGTTGCGCTTCAGTCACGTCGACTTCGGTCTTGATCACCGCCTGGACGCGGAAGGCCAGGTCGGCCATGGTGATCTTCTCTTTGACGCGATAGTTCATGCCATAGAGAGAGCGGTAGTTGTAGCCGGAGAGATGCATCACGGCTTCGCGCATGGTTTTGGANNGTTTTGGAGGGGATGGTTCCGGTATTGATACAAACACCACCGACTACGGCGCGTGATTCGACAACGGCGACGCGCTTTTTCATCTTGGAGGCGGCCACGGCTGCCCGCTGGCCGGAAGGCCCGGAACCGATGACGACGAGGTCGTACTTAACGGCGCTCATGCGAGGGTCAATCTCCAGGGGCTGGTGTTGGATCGTGCCAGGGTGGACCTAATCCAGACAGCGATGGTCTTCAATCGGAGGCTATCACGACGCGGGGCTGGAAGTGGAAGCCAGGAGTGTGAATTGTGAGACTTGGCGGGGGGGGAATGGACTCCGGGATGTGGCGGAGACCGGGGACCTATTGACTGCAAAGATAGGGATGGCCTGAAAAGTAGCAACGGCGCGATCTGACTCGCGCCGTTGATGAAGGTGAATCACGGGAGAGGAAAGTTCTTAGTGCGCCGGGGCGAATTTCGTCTGGATGGCGCAGTGCGTGATGCCGGGAAGGCTGCGGCCGGATTGATTGCCTGACTCGAGTCGGAAGTCCCGGACCATTCCGTCAAGATCAGCAGCCAGAGAAGCAAGGTTCTTGAGAGCTTCAACGGCCTCTTCGGCACCCTGCGTGTTTTCGAGAGAGAGCTGAGAGATTTGGCCAGCGGACTCGGCGATCTCCCCGGAAGCGGCGGTCTGTTGAGTTGCGGCTGCGGCAATCAAATGGATTTGGTGTTCGACCTGCCGGGAAGACTCGATAATTGCTTCCAGGCTGCGGCGGGCGTGAGCCGTCTCACTCATTCCAGATTCGACAGCCGAGCGGCTCTCCTGCATTACGGTGAGCGTTCCGCGAGTTTCTTCCTGGATGCTGCGGATGGTGCCGGCGATCTCTTCGGTTGCGCTCTTGGTGCGCTCTGCAAGCCGGCGGACCTCGCCAGCGACGACGGCAAAGCCACGGCCATGCTCACCTGCGCGGGCTGCTTCGATGGCGGCATTGAGGGCGAGCAGGTTGGTTTGCTCGCTGATCTCCTGGATGACGTTGACTACCTTGCCGATTTCCTCGGAGCGATGAGCGAGGGAGGCCATTTTGTCGGCAACCGTGCTGGTGGCAGCGGCAATTTTTTCCATGGTTGAGGTAGCAGCCTGCATGATAGCGCCGCCCTGGTTTGCTGTCTCAGCTGACTCGCGGCTGGCGGCGGCAGCGGACTCTGCGTTGTGGCTGATCTCGCCGATGGTGGCGGTCATCTCGTGGGCGGCAGCAGCAATCTGGTTGGTTTTGCTGGACTGGGTGCGAGCGTTGCCGGCGCTCTGTACGGAGCGGGCACTGATCTGGGTGGTGGCGGCGGAGAGGGTGTCTGCAGCCTGGGCAACGGAAAGAAGGATGCCGCGTGTGGAAGCGATGCTGTTGTTGATGGCGTCGCCGAGATGACCGATCTCGTCGGATCCAGTGTTCACGACGCTTGCGGTCATGTCCTTGGCTTCCATACGCTCTACCGTGGCTTTGATGTTGGACAAACGCGGAGCGATCTCTCGTGTGAGGAGCGTGCCGGTGAGCATGCAGAGCAGGACAATCAGCAGGGTGATTCCGGAGTCTATCCAAGTAGCGTGGTTGCTTGAGACGGTGACGGCTTCGACATCTTCTGTTCCTGCTTTGACGTCGATTTGGAATTCGTCGGCAAATGCCGCCTTCGCTGTGTCAAACGACGCGAAGGCGGCATCGGAAAGCAACAGTTCGAGCGCTTCGCTCTTGTTGCCTTTTGCGAGTAAGTCGAACCCCTTGTCGCTGATCTCCTGGTATTGCGCGGTGGTCGCGGAGATTTTCTGGTATAGGTCACGTTCGGTGGGGGAATTCACGTACTGATCAAATTGTTTAAGGCTGGATTGGTAGGCCTCAATCGCCTTCAGTCGCCTAGCCAGGTGGAGATCGGTGCAAGCTGGCGTTAAGCAAAGGAGCAGATTCTGATCCTCGCGGCGGAACGCAATGAAGCCAATCTGAGTGTTGGTGAGCGTGACCACGGAAGGGAGCTTCTTCTCACTGAGGTTTCGGTTCATCGCGGCGATGTCGTGGAAGGAAATAAAAGTGTAAGCCCCAAGGAGAATGCAGAGGCAGCACACGATTCCGAAGGCGAACGCGAATTTACGAGCAATGGGAAGGTTGCGGAGCCAGGTCATGCCGGGGACCCTTTCTTATGAGGTTCAGGGAGATCATCGGCCTGCGGGGGATGAACTTGAGGGTATTGCACTTGCGCATTAGGTTAAGACTCGTTAGTCTTCTGCGGTTCGGGGGATTCTAATTAGAACTCGACGGGAAAAGAGGATTCTCATGCGAGGATTCCGGCTGGTGGGGGTGGTTTTGATGATTGCTTTGATTCGGCAAGGTCGGGTAGACGGCCGGTCAACTCCTGCCGGGGGCTCGAATGCGGGACAGGCGCAGGCAACGGCAGGCATGACGCCCGAGGAGGTGAGCAGGAGGGATCATCAACGGCTGATGGACTTGCTTGGAATCAAGGAGCTTCGGCCGGGTGAAGAGAGCGATGCAAACTACGACGAGGCCAAAGCTAACATCTATGGCAAACTGCCAGACCCTTTGATCGAGAAGAGCGGCAAGAGAGTGACGACGGCAATGGAATGGTGGAGTGTCAGGCGCCCCGAGATTGTGGCGGCCTTCGACCGTGAGGTTCTGGGATACACGCCCGACCATTTGCCAAAGGTAACTTGGGAGATCGTCAGCAGCAAGGCTGAAACCGAAGGTGGCATCGACGTATCGACGAAGCAGCTTGCGGGTCATGTGGACAATTCGCGCTACCCGAGCATCGCGGTTACGATTCAGGCAACGCTTACCACGCCGGTGCACGCCAAAGGGCCGGTTCCAGTGATGATCGAGATTGCGTTCGGCCCGGATTTCATGAATGCGGTTCGAAACAGTATTCCCGAGATGTTTCCGGGCGGACCGGGCAACGTTGGGGAGCCGTGGCAGGTCCAGGTTCTGAAGAAGGGCTGGGGCTACGCGATTCTAAGCCCGACCAGTTTTCAGGCGGATAGCGGGTCTGGTTTGACGAGCGGGATCATCGGCCTGATGAAGAGGGGCCAGCCGCGTGGCGTAAACGACTGGGGGTGCCTGAAGGCATGGGCCTGGGGCGCGAGCCGATTGCTGGACTACCTGGAAACCGACAAGACCGTTGATGCAAAACAGGTTGGGCTCGAGGGGCATTCGCGATTTGGAAAGACGGCGCTGGTGGCGATGGCCTATGATTCGCGGTTCGCGATCGTCTACGGCAGTTCATCGGGCGAAGGTGGCGCCAAGCTCTATCGGCACAGTTATGGGGAGCCACTAAGCCACCTGATGAATGCCCAGCTTTATCAATGGATGAGCCCGCAGATGTTGAAGTACGCAGGGCCGCTTACGCCCGCGGACCTGCCGGTGGACAACCACGAGTTGATCGCGCTGTGCGCACCGCGGCCGGTGTTTGTGGGCGCTGGCTTATCAGCGAAGTACGTGAATGGCGGACCCCGTACCGACGGTTGGGCGGATGCGATGGGAATGTTCCTCGCTGAGGTTGCAGCGGGTCCGGTGTACAAGCTGCTGGGGAAGGAGGACCTGGGAACGAGCGAGCTTCCGCAGATGGGTACAGCGCTGATCGACGGAGATCTGGGCTTTCGGCAGCATCAGTTCGGACACACCCCAGCGCCCAACTGGCCGGCGTTTCTGGAGTTTGCTGGGCGCTACTTTCATTCGCCGGGGGAGAGTAGGTGAGGAAGCCGCCCCCTGGGCCCGTTTTTTTGAGCCGAGATTTGCGGGGGCTGAACAGCTTGCCGAAAAAGTCCTAACGAAAAGCAAATCAGACGAAGGCTGGGTTCGCAGCGGCTAAAGCCCGACTTATTCTGCTGACTTTATTGGCCCGGCTAAAGNNGTTGTTACAAAGCCGCTCGGCTGAGTTTTTCCGCAAGCTGTGAAGCCCACGGATCTATTGTGGGCTTTGTGGCACGACTGAAGTCGTGCCCTTTCAAAACGCCATTTAGGTGACCAAACCTAGTGGAGTTCTTCGCTGGCGACGATTTGAATGCTTGAGCCGAAACGATGGTAGTTTGTGAATTCTGCCTCATTGACGTGGAGGATGTTTCGGATGCCAGCCTGTTCTTTTAGATAGGCTCGTGACAAGGAGAGGGCAACGCTTCGCACGGGACAGATGAATTTCTTGCCTCCAATCTCAACGGTTCCATAGTCAATTGAGACGGCATTCCGAGTGACTGGCTCGGATGGATTCAATTCTGCATCTTCAGTGATGCGAAGGATGGCACCGGTGGCTGGATCGACAAAGATGCTGCCATGATAGCCCGGAGTTCCGTGATAAGAGTCATTGATCTGGGTTCCGGCGGCGAATTGGCCGTTCGAGGAAAAACTGGAGGCCCTGCCAGGGGCACCTTCGATGAACGTTGTACCCGACATGTGGTCGTATCCCGAACTCAGGCAGCAGTAATCGACCGCGAAATGGGATGCGCTCTGTGGCACCTGGTAGTGGAAGACAGCGGCAACCCCTGATTCCGTTTGTTCCCAATGGTTCCAGGCGAGCTTTCCTTTCAATGCATCGAGCAGGACGATAGAAAGGACAGGACCAAATTCCCCACGCGAGGAGAGTCCTGGGGGTGTCTCGGATGGCTTTTGTTTTGCGTCCTTCATCTCGGCAGGGACCTCATGGCCATCGCGATAGGTGATCTGCTGGGTGAATGTGCCTGCCGAGATCATCGGACTGTGGGGGATTATCTGGGTGGGGTCTTCGGTTGTGTCGGGCATTCCGACTGCGACGTGGGGATCATTGTCGCTGTAGCTCCGGGTGAGACGAGTGGCGAGGAAATCGGGCATCTGGCGCAGGGTGGCGCCGGCGAAGTGGAAGGTGGCCTTGATCATGGCCATTACGGCGGCGGAGTCGGGTGGGGGACGGGAGGCGAATTCATTTGGTGGCGGATCGAGGATGACGGAGCAGTCGGCGAGGAGATCGAGGGCCTGGGATGCTCTGGGGCCCGGGGTGAACTCCGTCTTGAAACGCTCAAGTGTGGGAGGGGTGAGGCGCTCGGTGAGCTGAAGCGTGGAGATCTGCCTGGCGATTTCATTGTCGGAGTGGTTTGCTGCTTTGTGTGAAGCAAGCCAACCGTGTAGCTGGTCAACTGTGACGCGGTGAGCCGCGAGTGCGGGGAGAGCGATTACGGCTGCGGTGAGAAGAATTGTGAGCTTCCGCTTCATCGTCCCTCTCCAATGCGAGTGGGGAAATTCCGTCATTCGAGGAAAAGCGCGGTGCGGGACTAGCTATGCAGAGGATGGTAGTCGTTTGAAGAGGACGATGCAATGACATTGTTGGCTCGGTGCAAGCGAGTTTTGGGTATGGTCTGACCTGGTGGCGGGATTTAAATATAACCGGGCAGAAGGGGGAGATTGAGCTCAACCACTCGCGGGAAGGAGGGCAATTGTGAGGACGGTAATGTCGTCGTTCTGGCCGAAGTGCTGGGCGGCGTTGGCGATGGATTCGGCCGGTTGGGTGGAGAGGGCGATTGTGCGGTCGAACCCGAGGAGTTTTCTTTGTTTGTTCTGGGCTTCGGGGACACCGTCGGTGAGGAGGGTAAGTTGTTGGCTGGCGGTGAGTGCGAAGACAGATTCACTGTAGGTGACGTCTGCGGAGATGCCGAGCGGGAGGCCGTTGTTGAGCGCGAGTTCGCGTCCGGCGAGGTAGGGCGGGATATGGCCGGCGTTGGCGACGGTGAGCTGACCCGAAGGGCGAATCCGGGCGACGAGGCAGGTGGTGAATCCGCCGTTGGAACGGGCCAGCATGCGCTGGTTCATAGAGGCGAGGATTTCAGAGGGGCTCTGGGTGTAGTGGGCGAGGGTGCGGAAGGTGCCGATGAGGAGCGAGACCGTCATGGCGGCAGGCATGCCCTTGCCGGAGACATCGCCAATGACGGCGAGTACGCCGCCTGACGGGGTGGGGAGGATCTGAAAAAAGTCGCCGCCGACCTCGTTGGCAGGACGGTAGACCGACTCGAGGACAAAGCCCGGGATGGAGGGGTTCTCTGCGGGGACGAGCACCTGTTGGACTTCCCGTGCGGCCTCTAGCTCGGCGGCGAGTAGTGCGCGTTCCCGGGTGATCTGGCGCTGGTCGCGGAAGAGGAGTGCAAGAAGGGTGATGAGGACAAAGGCGGTGACAATGCCGCGGGCTGTGAGGAGGGGTCCACTCCAGACCGCGAAGATGTTGGGGATACCCGGGAAATGAAGAGCCGTAGCCTCGACGGCAAACCAAATAAAGTCGACAAAGCCCCAGAGCATGCAGAAGAGTGCCAGGGGACGCATGCGAGGAGCGATGGAGGCATAAGGGCGGAAGGCAAAGAAAGGCAGAAGGGAAATGGCGATGTGGACAAATATGCCGGCGGGGCGGAAGAGGCTCTCGTAGGCGAGCCCGAGTTGGTCAGGGACGTGAGCGCCACCAATTGCCGAAAATGCCGTTGGCGCGATGGTGACTACGGTGAGGCCGAGGAGAGCAAGGACGGGCAGAGGCATCCGCCGACCGGCGATGGCATAGACGAACGGCGTTTCCGCGAAGATGAGAAGGAAGTTGCCGAGGAAGATGATAGAGAGGCATGCGGAGAGGGAGTAGGAGGCAGATGCTGCAAGAGCGAGTTCATTTATCCGAAGCATAGCCAGGGAAAAAATAGCAATGGCGAGTAGAAGGAGTTCGGAACGGGAGCGATCGAAGACGTAGAGTCCGAGGAGCGGAAAGGCGAGGGCGCCGATTAGGCCGAAAATGATCGCATTGCTGGCGGAGCCGGATGCGGCGGAGAGGATCTGACGTGCGCGGGGGGCATCGAGAAGATCGAAGTCGCCCGCATTGATTTGAAGGGGCTTCGCGACCAGTCGCCGGATGATGGCCGCGTTGGTGAGTAGGGGGCGGCTGGTGACGCGCAGGGCGAGAAGTGAACGTCCGGGTGGGAGTTGTGCGGGGGAGATAGGGAAGGACCTGATGACGTTCAGGCTGTAATCGCCGGAATCGATGTTGCCGGCTGCGCCGATCCTTGCGCCATCGAGGTAAAGCTCGTAAGCGGAACCGAGGCGGATTTGGATTGCGGTCTGTGAGACGGTGCGGAGCGAGGCGAGATCGGCGCGGCAGCGGATCCAGTAGCGAGGTTCGGTGAAGCTGGGTTGCCGCTGATTGAGAGGACGCCATGCAGATTGATCGAGGGAGGGAGAGGACCAGTTTTTGGAGCCATCGGGATCGTCGCCATCGTGATAGACACACTGCTGCGTGGGAATAGAGAGAGGCGCCTGGGCAGACGCGAGGAGCGGGAACGCACAAACCAAGAAGAGGAAGAACTTAAGCATGTGCGACTCCGGGGAGGATATGGGCGGCATCAGGGATGGAGAGATGATTCCACGGGGGAGTGGGATGTGCAAGAGAGGGAGGAGCCGGGGATGCTGGGTATGTTGGCTTGGGGTGCTGGGGGACTCGATGGAGCCCAACTGCGCTCGGGCTGGAAATGGCTTCACTTCACTCGATAACTCGGCGACTTGCCGTCAGTTCTGTGTGGAATCTAAACGGGTAGGTTCTATGGGGCTGGGAGTGGCTGCTCATCGGTGGCTGTGAAGGAGGCGAGGCCGAACGACTTCCAATCGCTGTCGGCATTGTCGAAGAAACCGATGCCGGGATTTCCGGAGGTCCAGGGGCCGTAGGCTGCAAATCCTCCACCCGATGCGCCGGTATCCGAGGCCTGCAGAATCTGCACGCCGTTTACATAGAGGGTGATGATGGTTGGATTCATGCCGGTAGCGGTGGCATGGATAACATCGCCGTCTTTCAGATATCTTTCGCTGCTGCCTGTCTCGAAGTTCCAATAGCTGCCATTGGGGCCATTCCAACGGGCGATATGGCAATAGCGCTGGGTTGGCATCACACTGCAATAGGCTTCATATCCCGTGATGCTGCGAGGAGAAATCGTGGTCCGGAGCCGCAACTCCACTTCGTGGCAGCATTTGGTCGGCTGCGCGGAATTGATTTTGACCGTTGCTGTAGCCGTCTGTGTGGGTCCCCATTTGCCGGCAAGGATGGCAGTCGGATCGCCAAACTCGGTCGGCTCATCGACGCCATAGGCAGCGCCGGAGTCTGTTTGCACGTTGCCCCAGAGATTCGCACCTGCGGTGTGTCCCACGATCCAGGCGCCATTTTCGCTGAGCCGGTTTTCCATTTGTTGAAACGTGGTGCGGTAGGAGTGCACGGTTTCCCCGGCGGGCCTAGCCTCAGCGTTGACGCTTGAGTTCTCGCGCCATCGAGCGAACGAAAGAACGACGCAGGCGACCAGGATGGCTTGCAGGCAGCCAGTAGATCGTTTTGGTCTGACCATATTTACGCCGGAATCATTCCGGAATCCTTCGTCACGATTCTATCCCTGGATGACCTGCTGTAAAGGTCATCAAAGGGGAAAGATCATTCACAGCGGAGCGCGACGATGGGATCGACGCGGGCCGCGGAGGCTCCGGGGATGAGCGAGGCAAGAATGGCGACAACAGCCAGGAGGCCTGTGACGGAGACGAAGGCGAGCGGGTCGTGGGGCCCGAGGTTGAAGAGGAGGCTCGACAGGAAGCGGGAAAGGGCGAGCGCCAGGGCGAGACCGAGGAGAACGCCGGGCGCGATGAGCCGTACGGCGCTGGCGAGGACGAGTCTGACGATGGCGATCCTGGTGGCGCCGAGGGCCATGCGGACGCCGATCTCCTGGGTGCGCTGGACAACGAGGAAGGTGATGACGCCATACAGGCCGACCATTGCCAGAGCCAGACCCATGCAGGCAAAGAAGCTTACAAGCAGCGCTTCAAAGCGGGGCTGGTCGGCCATTTTGTCCACGCGTTCAGAGAGAGTGGTGATCTCGACTGGAAGGGTCGGGTCGAGCATGGCGACCTGGGAGCGTATCCAAGATTCGACGGGACCCGGAGGGAGCGTGGTTTTGAGAATAATAGTCGCGCCTCGATCCCAATCCTGCGGCTGGTGGCGGCGCAGGCGATAGTATTCGGGCTCCTCGCCTGCGGCGAGTCCACCATTCTTCACATTGGCGGCTACGCCAACGACGGTGTAGATGGGATCGTTGTCAGGAGGAGCGCCACGCGCCAGACGAAGGGGCTGCCCGATCGGGTTCTGAGCCGGGAACACGCGGTCGGCGAGGGACTGGCTCAGGACAACAAACCTGTCGGTCGATTCGAGTTGAGAATCGGAAAAGCCCTGTCCCTGGATGATGGGAATCTGGAGGGTCTGGAAGTACTCTGGCGTTACCCAGCGCCAGTAGACGTTGCCGCCGGTTCCAAATGCCTGACCCGGTTGGCCGTCGAGGTGGATATTGGCATAGAGAGTGTCGTGGTGATTGCCGCCCGGCGGTAGAGAGTCGCAGACTGCAACTGAAGTGATGCCGGGGCCGAAGCGGAGGCTGCGCTCCAACTGAAGGTAAAAGGCCATCTGGCGATTCTGGGTTGGGTAGGAGGTGGGCCCGAGGGAGATGGTGGCAGCGACGACGTTCTGCGCGGTCATGCCGAGGCGTTGTTGCTGGAGGTTGAGGAAGCTTCGCGCGAGGAGAGCCGCGCCAGCCAGGAGAACCATGCTCATGGCGATTTGAACGATGACGAGGCTGCGCCTGAGCAGGGCTTGGTGGGAGGCGGTACGAGTGCGGCTGGCGAGGACTTGAGGCGTCGCAGAGCGGAGGCCAGCGATGAGTCCGAAGAAGATGGCGCAGATGACGGTGGTGGCGAGGGCGAAGGCGAGGATGCGGAGGTCGATTTGTGCCTTGGTAAGGAAGGGCATTCCGCCGGGCGCCACGAAGATGAAGAATCGCAAAAGGAGCAGCGCAAACAGACAGCCAGAGGCGCCGCCGGCGAGGGAAAGTGCGAGCGACTCTGTGAGCGCCTGGCGCAACAGACGCATGCGTCCGGCGCCTAATGCAGAGCGCACGGCCAACTCTTTTTCGCGGCTGGCACCGCGGGCCATCATGAGGCTGGTTACATTGGCGCAGGCGATGAGGAGGACCGCGGCTACGAGGCCGAGGAGAATCCACGCAGCCTGGTGCACTTCGTGGAATTGGCGGTCGCGCAGACTGCGGACCTGGAGATGCACTTCTTTGCGGAAAGGCGCGGGGGCGAGGCGCAGCGAGTATTGGAAGAGCGGTTCGAGTTCGGCGCGGGCCTGCTCGGGGGTTACTCCGGGCTTGAGGCGGCCGAAGGCCCAGAGCGGGCGTCCGGGATCGGCTCTGCGCTGGGCGGCGACATCGAGCGCCTGAGGGAGCAGCACATCTGCGGCCTGGAGGCGAGGCATTTCGAAGCTGGCAGGCAAGACGCCGACAATCTCGCGGGTCTGTCCGTCGATGCTGATGGATTTGCCGACTACGGTGGGATCTGAACGATAGCGGCTGTGCCATAAAGCATAGGTGAGAAGGGCGACCTTCGGTCCGTTGGGCCGGTCTTCATTGGCGGCGAAGTTGCGGCCGAGGATTGGGACCACTCCGAGAGTGGAGAGGAAGTTTGCCTCGGCATGCGCACAGTTGAGGCGTGCAGGGCTGTTTTCAGTGAGGTCACAAGGCTCGACGCCGGTTTCTGATGTGAGCGAGACGAAGGGCTTTTGATTGTCCTGCCATTCGTAGTAAGAGCCGCCGAGAACAAACTCCTGTGGCTCGATGGGCGCTGTGAGTCCGACGGAGACAAGACGGCTTGAGTCGCCGTATGGCAGGCTGCGAAACAGGATTCTGTCGATGACGCTGACTACGGCGGTGGTTGAACCGATGCCCAGCATCAGCGTGACAACGACGGCGAGAGAAAATGCAGGATTGCGACGAAAGCCGCGGATCGAGTAGCGAATGTCCTGCAGGAGGGTTTCAAGCCAGTAGCGAGGATATTGTTCGCGGCATTGCTCGCGGGTGCGTTGCAGGCCACCGAAGGCGATCGCGGCTTGGCGCTCGGCTTCAGCGGGGGACATGCCGGATTGCAGGTTTGTATTGATCTGCTGATCGAGATGGAATTGTAGCTCTTCGTCGACTTCGCTGCGGTCGCGACCGGCGAGGAAGAAGCGGAAGCGGGATAGAAGCTCGCTCATCATGCCGGCTCCTTTGCCTGGGCCAGAACGAGTGCGACGGCGCCAGCGAGGCGGTCCCAGCTTTCAACTTCGGCTTCCAGTTGGCTTCGACCAGTTTGGGTGAGGGAGTAGTACCTGGCTTTGCGGTTGTTGTCCGAGGCGCGCCATTCGGCTTGAATCCAGCCTCTGTATTCGAGGCGGTGGAGAGCTGGATAGAGGGAGCCCTGGCCGATCTGGAAGACATTGCGGGAGACCTGCTGGATGCGCTGCGCGATGCCCCAGCCGTGCATGGGCTCGAGGGCCAGGGTGCGGAGGATGAGCAGGTCGAGTGTTCCCTGAAGAAGATCAGTAGGCTGCGGCACTGGTTCCTCTCGACGTTCTACAAGAGATTGACCGAATTTCTTGTCGGATGTCAACAGGAAAAACGCGGATCGAGGATCGGAGATCGGATGGGAAGGTTGGCGGCTCCCATTTGTTCAGCTGATATGACGCGTTTTCTCCATGGTTTACGCACACTGGGCAAGAAGTAAAAGCGGAAACCCCGATATCCCCTGGTACCGGCGGTAACCGACAACTTCCCAGAGGGCTCGCGGAGGCCCATCCGAAACGAGGTTGAAATGCAAACCAAGAATCCTTCTTTGAATCCGAATCAGATTTCCAGCCAATCGGCGCATGGTGAAGGAACCATGCAGTGGCGGCAGCGTCATCTGCTGTCGGGAGCGACGGTCGTGTTGTGCATGCTGTTTTTGCTTGCGACGCCTTGCGCGGTGTGGGGTCAGGCCGCTCAGTGGACTTGGGTGGGCGGGCCAAAGACTCCTTCGGGAGACGGCGTGTATGGCGCATTGGGGCAGGCAAGCGCCACGAATCAGCCGGGAGCACGGCAAGGGGCGCCGACGTGGAGCGACACGAAAGGGAACCTCTGGATTTTCGGTGGGAACGGCTATGATTCGTCGCACCAACTCGGGGCCAACGGAAGCCTGAACGACCTGTGGAAGTACGACATTTCGACGAATGAGTGGACCTGGATGGGCGGAAACAGCTCATTTCCCCCGAATACGGGTTTCGGTGGTTGCGTTCCCGGTGTCTTTGGAGTGAAGGGAACGGCATCTGCGGCAAACGCTCCGGGCGGCCAGGCCGGCGGCCAGACGTGGACGGACAAGAACGGCAACTTCTGGCTGTTCAGCGGTAGCCAATGCGACTCGGCGGGATTCGCAGGAAACCTGAACGACCTGTGGATGTTCAACCCAACCACAAATGAGTGGACGTGGGAGGGAGGGTCCAGTTCGCCGGCAGGTAACTATGTTGGAGTTTACGGAACATTGAAAACAGCAGGTGCCAGCAACACGCCCGGCAGTCGCGAGGATGCAGCAACCTGGACCGATGCGACGGGCAAGTTCTGGATGTTTGGCGGGGATGGACCCGACTCAGTGACAGCGGCGCCTCTTCCGCTGAACGACCTATGGATGTTCGACCCTACAACGAAGGAGTGGACCTGGGAGGGCGGCCCCAGCACGGCGATCATCACAGGTTCGACTGCCGGCAATCCGAGCGTTTATGCCGTGCAAGGCAGTCTTAGCCCAAATAACCAGCCCGGTGGCCGGTATGAAGCATCCACGTGGGTGGATTCAAGCGGCAATCTGTGGATGTTCGGTGGCGAAGGAGACGACTCGACCGGAGCAGCCGGCTATTCTCTGAACGATCTTTGGATGTACAGCATAGCGGCCGGTGAGTGGAACTGGGTTGGAGGGCCGGCGACGATCACGCAGAAGTTTGGCATGAATGGCGTGTACGGGACGCTGGGCACGGCGGCGGCAAGCAACTGGCCTGGCGGACGTCACGGGGGGAACACGTGGGTGGACTCCTCAGGCAATTTTTGGCTGTTTGGAGGCGATGGTTACGACGGCAATGCCGGCGGCGGGATTCTCGACGATGTGTGGATGTACAACCCAACCAGTGGTGAGTGGACGTGGGAGGGCGGCAGCAATACTGCCAACCCCGCTCCTGTTTATCCCACATTGGGGACGACGAGTGCGGCGAATATTCCGCCGGCACGCCAAAATGCTCTGAATTGGACAGACACGGAGGGGAACTTCTGGCTTTTTGGGGGCCGCGGAAACTTCGATTCTCAAAACGATCTGTGGCGTTTTAATGCGCCTCAATCGACGACGCAGGTAGCGGCCACACCTGTGATCTCTCCTTCGGCAGGCACGTACTCGTCAACGCAAAGCGTGACGATTACGGATAGCACTACTGGGGCGACGATTTACTACACGACGAACGGAACCACGCCGAGTGCTTCATCGACCAAATACACCGGAGCGATCACCGTGTCTTCCTCGGAGACGATTGAGGCGATCGCTGTGGCTGGGGGGTTCACCAACAGCGCAGTGGCCATGTCTGCCTACACGATCAACCTGCCGGCGGCAACTGCGCCCGTCTTTTCTCCGGCTGTTGGCACCTACACTTCAGCTCAGAGCGTGACTCTTACAGATAGCACCGCTGGGGCGGCCATTTACTACACGACCAACGGGACTACGCCCAGCGCATCGTCCACCTTGTACAGTGGCGCAATCACTGTTTCGGCTACAGAGACGATTGAAGCGATCGCAGTGGCAAGCGGCTTCTCCAATAGCGCTGTGGCTACGGGCACCTACACGATCAATCTGCCTGCGGCAACGCCGGTGATCTCACCGGCGGGAGGGACTTACTCCGCGGCTCAGAGCGTGACGATAACTGACAGTACCGCCGGGGCGACCATTTACTACACCACCAATGGGACCACTCCGACTGCGTCGTCAACTCAGTACACGGGAGCGATTGCGGTTGGGGCGACGGAGACGATTGAAGCGATCGCCGTGGCCAGTGGCTTCTCAAATAGCGCAGTCGCCTCGGCGACCTACACGATCAGTCTGCCTGCGGCAGCCACTCCGGTAATCTCACCGGCTGCGGGCACATTCACGTCAACGCAGAGCGTGACGATTACGGATAGTACCGCTGGCGCGACCGTCTACTACACCACGAACGGGACAACGCCGACCGCGTCATCTACTGCCTACAGCGGCGCCATCTCAGTGTCGGCGTCGGAGACGATCGAAGCGATCGCGGTGGCAGGCGGATTTACCAACAGCGCGGTGGCAAGCTCGGACTACGTAATCGTTGTTACCCCTGCCGGCTACACGCTCGCGGCTAATCCGTCATCGCTCACCATCAAGAGCGGCTCGACGGGAACGACGGTAATTACGGTAACGCCAACGGGCGGATTCACAGGGACTGTGAACTTCAGTTGCGGGACGCTGCCGACGGATGTGACGTGCAGCTTCGCGCCCGCGAGCGTGACTGTGGCCTCAGGCGGTACGGCACCAACGACGACGTTGACGGTAGGGACGAGCGGCACGGCTTCAGCGTCGCTGGGCGGTAGCCCGAGTGGAACGATGCTGCCGGAGGTCTTTGTGGCGATGATCCTGTTGCCTATGGGGTTGACGCGGCGGATTCTTCGCATGCGGAAGGCGGGAGGTTCGTGGCTGCTGAGTCTGCTGCTGGTGGCGACGGCAAGCCTGGCTACGGCTGGGGTGATCGGGCTTGCGGGTTGCGGAGGGAGCGGGAGTAAAGGGACGCCGCCAGGGAACTACTCGGTACCAGTTGAAGTAACGAGTGGCGGAACAACTGTCCCGCTGAATCTGTCCATTACTGTGGATTAGGATTGTCCATCAGCTAACCGACAAAATAGCAAATTGGGGGTTCCGGCCTTTTGCGCAGTCGGGGCCCCTGATTTTTGCTTTCTGGGGGCGGAGGCGAGCACGGCAAATGGATTGACGCGCGGGGGAGGGGCGGATAGGCTGAGGGGATGGAATTCAAGGTAAGTGACCTGGAGCAGGAGCCGATTGATTTTGATGTAGCGCTTGAGCCCGGACGAGTGGAATTAGGGGAAGAGGCCGAGCAGGTGGGGCTTTTGGCGGCGGCGGGACGGGCGGAAGTGTTGCACGAGCACCGGGGCCCGAAGGAGATCGTGTCCGATATCCGGCTGAAAGGGCAGTTCAAGGGAAACTTTGAGGTGAAGTGCGCCCGCTGCGTTGAGCCGGTGGGGTTGCCGCTGGAGGCGGAGTATGACCTGATCTTCCGGCCGGCGGAGGTGGATGCGGTTTCGGGGGAGCGGTCGATAACCGCGTCGGAGACGGAAATCGGTTATTATGAAGGAGACAGTCTGTTGCTTGAAGACGTTTTGCGGGAGCAGGTACTTTTGTCTCTGCCGGTGCGGACGCTATGCAAGCCAGATTGCAAAGGGCTTTGCCCGCACTGCGGGGAGAATCGCAACCAGACAGAGTGCGACTGCGCGGAGAAGGCAACTGATCCGCGATGGGGAGCGCTGGGCGATTTCCGGGGACGGATAAAGCAATAGCGCGGGGCGAGAGCCCGGACAAAACCAAGATATTAAAGGGGTTCCGACCTTAGCCCTAAAGGCTGTAATGGCCTTGTGTGGCAAGCTGACGAGTGGGGCGGAACGCGAAAGGAAATGTACCATGCCTAATCCGAAACGGCGCCATTCGACGCGCCGCACCGCACTTCGCAGATCACACGACTTTTTGACGGCGACGGGTGTGTCCGAGTGCCCGAGCTGCCACGAGAAGAAGCTTCCCCACCAGGCTTGCCCGAAATGCGGCGTCTACAAGGGCCGCCAGGTGCTGGATGTGAAGGAAGCTGCGAAGTAGTAGTTGCCGCATCCCATCCAAGCGGCACAAACAAATTCGCCGCGAGGTTGGGGCACCCACCGAGAAGCAGGGTTCATGCTGATCGACATTGCGCTTGACGCGGTAGGTTCCGATAAAGCTCCTGAGCCGGAGATACGGGGCGCGATCCTCGCGTGTCGTGCTCTGCCTGTGCGGGTCCATCTGATTGGGCCGGAGGCGGAGCTGCGCGACATTCTGGACGAACACCTTGAGAACGAAGATCTGCCTATTGTGATCCACCATGCGTCTGAACGGATCGGCATGGAGGAAAAGGCTGCGCATGCGGTGAGGAGCAAGAAAGACAGCTCGATGCGCGTGGGGCTGAAGCTGGTGCGCGAGGGCAAGGTAGCGGGATTTGTGACGGCGGGAAACACCGGCGCGGCGATGGCTACGGCCAAGATGGTGCTGGGTGCTCTGCCGGGCGTGGATCGGCCGGCACTGGCGACACCGATGCCTGCCTCGACGGGAAGTCCGTGCGTGCTGCTGGATGTGGGCGCGAACGTGGACTGCAAGCCGCAGAACTTGGCGCAATTCGCAGTGATGGGCGAGATCTACGCGCGAACGGTGCTCAAGATTGCCGAGCCGCGGGTGGGGCTGCTGTCCATCGGCGAGGAAGAGACCAAGGGCAACGATCTGACGCGCGAGGCGTTTCCGCTGTTGAAGGCGCTGCCAATCAATTTCATTGGGAACGTGGAAGGGCGCGACATCTTCAGCGGGCTCGCGGACGTGATTGTGTGCGACGGATTTGTGGGGAATGTGGCGCTGAAGACCAGTGAGGGCGTGGGGCGGTTTGTGCGCGAGGTGCTGCGCGAAAGCCTGACGCGAACAGTGACGGCGCAAGTGGGCGCGCTGCTTTCGCGGAAGGCCTTCAACGAATTCCGGCACCGGCTGGATTATCGCGAATACGGCGGAGCACCGCTGCTGGGGGTGCGGGGCATTTGCATCATCGGGCATGGGTCGTCGAATGACCGGGCGATCTTCAACGGCGTGCGCGTAGCGTATGAGTTTGCCAAGTCGGGAACGATTCAGAGCATCGAGACGGAGTTTGCGAAGGTGCCGAAAGCGGGATCGGCGAACGGGGAACTAGCGGGCGGCGCGGGTTCCGGCGCGACGGTGCAGTAGAGGCCGATGAAGAGCGAGCCGGGCAAGATAACGAGAGAATCAGAGAAGACATTTGACTGGAGCGGGGCTTCACCGGAGGGCGTGGTGTGTCCGGCTTGCTGGGGAGAGTTGCGGGCTGATGTGGGGGCGCTAGTTTGCGTGGGGTGCAGGCAGAGGTATCCGGTGGTGGATGGGATACCGGTGCTGATAGTTGAGCGGGCGGGTTAGGGGCAGGAACTTGGAGGCTACTCTGCGTGCCTCTAATGGCGGTGGTGGAAGGGTGCGACGATGAGGAGCGCAAACCCAATGGCGAAGAGAAGGGCCAGACCGATGAGCGAGTAAAGAAGCGTGAGGCTGGGGCCTGAGGAGGGCTCGTCGGGGTCGGGCGCGGGGGGCGGTTGGGCATTAAGGTCGGGCATGGTGTGGCTTCATGTTAACTCGGCGGGGCTAAGTTGGGGGAACAGTCGAAACAACAAAAGCAGATCCTTCAACTCACCACCCCCAGGCTGAAGAGTACGCCTGGGGCACCGTTCGCTCGGGATGATAGCTTCGTTTTGTTATGGAGAAAAGACAACGACAAGAACAACCGCAGGTCCTTTGACTGCGTGTGGCCAAAGAACGGCCAAACTTCGCTCAGGATGACACCTTTATTTTGAAACGAACTCCTGAGGCGGAATGATGGCGGAAGCTACTCGTATTTGAGGGCTTCGACGGGGTCCATCTGGGCGGCGCGGGTGGCGGGAACTGTGCCGAAGATGATACCGACGGCGACAGCTGAAGAGAGCGCGATGACGACAGACCCGGGCCAGATTGGAAGGTCGTAGTCGGTGAAGAAGCGGATGGAAAGGGGAATGGAGAGCCCGATGATGGAGCCGACAAGACCGCCGGAAAGTGAAATGAGAATGGCCTCGAGAAGGAATTGAAGTCGGATTTCACGGCGGGTTGCGCCGAGGGCTTTGCGGATGCCGATTTCGCGAACACGGGCGCGGACGTTGGCGAGCATGATGTTCATGATGCCGACGCCACCCACGGCCAGCGTGACAGCGGCGACGAGAAAGAGGACGACAGTGAGGGCGTCAGCGATGTGGCCGGCGATGGTGAGGTACTCGGTTAGGGTCTGGGTCTTGTAGACAGAATCGGAGCGGTGGCGCGACTGGACGATGCGGAGGATCTCCTTGGATGCGTCGGTGACCTCGTTGATGTTGCGCATGGAGAAGTAGATTTGCCTCACCTGCTCTGTGCCGCTGAAGTAGCGCGCGACGGAGAACGGGATGAGGATGGTCTGGTCGGCGATCTCAGAGTTTCCCATGTCGTCGAAGCTCTCTTTGAAGACTCCGATGATGGTGAAGGGAATGCCTGAGATCTCGAATGTCTGGCCGACGGCAGCATCGTCGGAGCCAAACCGCTCACGGGCGAATTTCTCAGTGACATCGGCGCACATGATGTGGGCGTTGTCGTCGTTCTGATCGAAGAAGCGTCCGACCGGGACTAGCAAGTTGCGAATCTGCTGGTACTGGGGGCTGACGCCGAGGACGAGCATGTCCTTGACTACGCCTCCGCCGAAGCTGATGCGGTCGTGCATATCCATGACTGGCGAGGAGTAGAGAACGCCGGGGAGCTGGGCGAGGACGGCCTTCTCGTCATCGCGGGTGAGGTAGTCGTTGTAAAAAGTCTGTTCGGCAACCGTGGCGTGGCCGCCTGAGTATTCGAGCTCGACTGAGTTGGTTTCGATCTTCTGGAGCTGTTGCAGGATGTACTGCTTGCCGGTGAGACCGATGGTGATGACGAGGATGACGGAGGCGGTGCCGATGACCATGCCCAGCGCGGTGAGGGCGAAGCGGGTTTTGCTGGAGCGAAAGCTATCCAAGGCAAGCTTAAGAATTTCGCTGAAGACCATTGAGTTCTTGGCACTCAGGAGGGTTTCCTGAAAGGCCTTCTCGCGAGCGGCATCTGATGGGACAGTCGGCGTCATTCGTTCCTAAAGATCAAGATGCGTGAACCGGGCCTGGCGGTGCGGAAATCGGGCCGTTTGTTGGTTGAGACGGTGCGCGTGCTTCATTCGTTAGTGTAAAGGGCGGGGTTGGGGGGGGGGTGAGATTGTGGACTCCCATGTCTCAGAAGCGAGACATGGAGCAACCGAGGTCATTGGTCTCCCACTCATTCGCGTAAGGCTGCGAATGGAAGGGGCGCCGGGAGGTGTATTGCTGTAACTTGCTGTAGACGGAGAGAAAAGCCAATGAGCGAGAACGAATCGAAGTCTCTACCTGAGAATGCCTACCAGACCTTGGCACCGGGGGAGAGCTACACACCGGTTGTACCGGCCGAGCAGACGCCGCCGGAGCTGACGTGGCGGTCGGTTGGTTGGGGGGTGTTCTTTTGCGTGGTATTCACCGTGGCCTCGGCGTATTCGGGGCTGAAGGTGGGCCAGGTGATGGAGGCGGCGATTCCGATTTCGATTCTGGCCATCGGGCTGGCGCGGGTGTACAAGCGTCGATCGAGCCTGCTGGAAAACGTGATTATCACGGGGATTGGAGGGGCGTCGGGCGCGGTTGTGGCGGGAGCGATCTTCACGCTGCCGGCGCTCTACATTCTGAACCTGGATCCGCACCCAGTGCAGACGATTTTCATCTGTCTCGCGGGCGGGGTGCTGGGGGTTCTGTTTCTGATTCCGCTGCGTCGGTATTTTGTGCGCGAGATGCACGGCTTGCTGCCGTATCCAGAGGCGACGGCGATCACCGAGGTGCTGGTGACGGGCGAGAAAGGTGGATCGCAGGCGAAGTTGCTGTTGCAGGCGACGCTGATCTCGGGTATTTACGACCTGTTTGTGACGACCTTCCAGGTGTGGAAGGAGTATGTGGACTTCAGGTTTCTGCCGGTGGTTCAGGGGCTGGCCGATCGAGCGCGGATGGTGCTTCGCTTCGATGCGATCGGGTTCATCCTTGGACTCGGGTATGTAATGGGGTTGCGGAGTTCGCTAATTCTGTGCGCGGGAGGGGTGCTTTCGAATCTGGTGCTGGTTCCGCTGATCTGGTTTGTGGGCAAGCACCTGGGAACGGCGGTGTATCCGGCAACGATTCCGATCGACCACATGACAGCGACGGATATTTACCGCAGCTATGTACGGTTTGTTGGCGTGGGGGCGATTGCGACGGCGGGAATTGTGGGGATCATCAAGTCGCTTCGGGTGGTGGCAGGCTCGTTTGGGATTGCGCTGAAGACGTTTCGGCACGGAGAAGTGGTGACGACGGAGCGGACGGATCGCGATATACCAATGATCACGATCCTGCTGGGGGTGGTGATCGGGGCGCTGGCGGTGGGGATTTTCCTGGGAACTCGGCAGGCAAGTTGGGGTGCATTGCTGGTGGGGCTGGGGCTTGTGCTGCTGTTCTCGTTCTTCTTTACTTCGGTGGCGGCAAACGCGGTGGCGACGACGGCGCGCAATCCGGTGAGCGGAATGACGATGCTGACGATCATTCTTTCGTCGACGGTGCTGCTGCGGTTTGGATTGTCGGGAACGACGGGGATGTTTTTTGTTATGGCGATTGCGGGGATGGTGTGCACGGCTCTTTCTGTATCGGGGCAGGCGATTACGGACTTGAAGGTGGGCTACTGGCTGGGTTCGACGCCGGCGGCGCAGGAAAAGGTGAAGTTTCTGGGAGTGACGGCGTCGGCGATTGCGGTGGGACTGACGATTGGGATGCTGGCCCACACGTTTCAGTTTGGCGAGGCAGTGGCGGGGGACGTGCGACCGGTGCTGGCGAGCCCGCAGGCCTCGATCATGAAGGCGCTGGTGGAGGGGTTCATGAGCCATCAGCCGATTGCCTATCTGCTGTTTGCAGCGGGGGCGATGGTGACGCTGGTGCTGGAGATGCTGGGCCAGCCGTCGCTGGTGTTTGCATTGGGAATGTATCTGCCGCTGGAGTTGAATGCGCCGGCGCTGGTGGGTGGATTTCTTTCGCACTTCCTGGACAGGAAGGCGGAGAAGACGGGTGGCGCGGAGGGACGCGGGAT
Organism: Acidobacteriaceae bacterium; assembly: GCA_003165935.1. Lineage (GTDB taxonomy): Bacteria > Acidobacteriota > Terriglobia > Terriglobales > Acidobacteriaceae > Telmatobacter. The sequence continues at coordinate 23,663 of PMXB01000328.1, forward strand.
TCGTGAGCGGGGCGTGGTGGTGGCTTCGGGGCTGATGGCTGGCGGAGCGCTGGGCGGCGTGCTTGGCGCGGCGATGCGGCTGATTCCGGGGTTCAGCGAGGGGTGGGTTACGACGCCGTTTTATGGGAATGAGCCGGTGTCGCAGACGGTATCGGCGGTGATGTTTGCCGGGCTGTGCGGATATGTTTGGTGGAGCGCGACGCGGAAAGATGGCGCGGCGCAGAAGGAAAAGGAGCTGTGATGGACTCAGTTGGGCAGTATGTGGCGGATGCAGTGTTGGGAGTTGACACGCTGTGGGGCGGGGATGTGATGTGCGCCTCGGGGACGGGACGGTTCATTGCGGACTCGTGGTTTAGCGATGAGGCGTTGCCGGTGGCGTATACGCATGGAGCGGCGGCGCTGCTGCGGGCGTGCGGTGGGGTTGCGGGAGAGGAGTTGGATCGTGAGTCGCTTGAAGAATATTTGACAGCGGTGGATTTGCCGGGGGCGATTGCGGGATTGCGGGGAGAGGCCAACAAGATTGGTGGGCTGCGCGGAGCTTATCTGGAGGGGCTGGCGGGGAGCCTTGAAGTGATGTTTGACCTGGCGATGGAAACAGCGGGGCGGGGTGACAAGGTGCCGTATGAGCGGGCTGTGATGGCGTCGACGGGAAAGCCGCCGGAGCCGAGCGAGCCGGCGGAGAAGCGCGAGCGCGTGGCGGAGTTGCTGGGGAGAGCGGGGCTAGGTGGGGCTGCGGCGGGCGGGGCTGGCTCGAGCGGGATGAGACTGCTGGAAGCGGTGGACGCCTGGCGGAAGAGCCAGAGGATTCCGATGGCGTCGGTGCGCGGGCTGGGCGCGGCGGTGATTGCGAAGTTCGATGTGCTGAGCGGGAAGAACCTGCTTCCGTATCTGCCGAAGGAACTGGCGAAGGTGCCGCGGGCGAACATTGAGTTTTTACCGATTCGGGATGCGTGGTTTTCGGGCTCTATGAACTACATTGGGCGGGCCCGGAAAGAAGATGGAAGCCCGGAGTACGAGGCTACGTACGAGATCAATGCTTCGCTGGAGATGAGTTATCCGGAGTTTGAACAATTGGTGAGCCACGAAGTGGTGCCGGGGCATGTGACGACGTTTGCATATCTGCAGAGCGAGTATGTGCGGGGGAAGGCAGGGTTCGAGGCGACGGTGCTGACGATGAACACGCGGGCGGCGACGCTGTTTGAGGGGATTGCGAACAACGCGATCCTGATGGCGTATGGGGTGAAGGAAGTGGAGGNNTGGGGACGGCATCCGCTGATGGGCCGGATGTATTTGCCGTCGTACCGGGCAGGGACGGAGAAGGTGGCGGAGCTGCGGCGAAGGTATGCAGCGGACAAGGTGTTGCCGGCGATCTTTGGATGTGAGGGGTTGGTGGATGTTGTGACGGTGCAGAGGGTGTTGGAAGGGCAGCGAGTCAGCAAGTCAGCGGGTTAGCGGGCAGAGCGGCGTTGCAAGCGGGCTGGAATGCCCCTAAACTTGAGGAGTGCGGCTTGTTGTTGGAGTTAGCTGTGCGAGGCGCCGGTGCAATGCCGGTGGCTGACAGGTGTGCGGAAGTGGTGAAATGGCAAACACACTAGCCTTAGGAGCTAGCGCCGCGAGGCTTAGGGGTTCAAGTCCCCTCTTCCGCACCAAAAAGAATATACAGGTTTTAGATAGTGGCGAACTGGAATATTGATTGGCCATTTTTGTTGAAACAGGACGTAAATGTAACCGTTTCGCGCGGGGCCGCCTCGTTGCTGGGGATACACTGGGAAACAAGATTTCGTGCCTAAAGAAGAAGGTCCGAGCTTGCTTTTCGTTTTCTGACGTCTTCGTTCTTCATCCGTCTACGACCGAGCTCATTGACTAGATTTGATGGATTCCTCCGGGTCATGCAGTTCGCGTAACCTCCCAAATGAATTCTGCTGTTCGGTACGCTCTGATGAAGGCCGGACGATTGAGTATTGGCAAAGTACAAGAATTGTTGGTGGCAGCGCACACCGACGATGAGACTTTGACAAAGAGCGCTTTGGACGAAGGGCTGACCTGGGTGACCATGGCAAAGATTGAAGTCAGAGAACCGACCTGGAGTAGTCTGAAAATAGAACGATTACTCTGGCAGGTTGCGCTTGGAGTTTGGGATGGGCGATTTTGTTCTCAATGTGAACGGTGCGCAGCTCCGGGTTAGCGCCTCTTCAGAAGAGACTCTGCTTTCTGTCTTGCGCAACCGGCTGAATCTGACCGGGACCAAGTACGGCTGCGGCGAAGGCCAGTGCGGAGCATGCACTGTGCTTCTTGACGGGCGATCGACCCGTTCCTGCCTGGTTTCGGTTGAGACGGCGGCCAAGGCGAAGATCGTTACCATCGAGGGTCTGGAACAGGACGGGAAGCTCAGCCCGGTTCAGCAAGCCTTCCTCGACGAGGGCGCATTCCAATGCGGCTACTGCACTTCGGGCATGATTCTGGGTGCAACATCTCTGCTGCATGAGCAGCATCACCCCACGGAAGAACAGATCGTTGAGGGGATGGAGGGGCACATCTGCCGATGTGGCACCTATCCCCGCATCGTCGAGGCAATCAAGCGAGCTTCCCGCTTGTCGGCCCAGGGGGCAAGCCGATGAACCATTTGGACAACCGCGATAAGCCCACATTCGAATTTGCGCAGAGCATTTCGCCAACGCGATCCGGCGCCTCCGGGCTGGACCGTCGAGACTTCCTGAAATTCCTGGGAGGTGGGTTGCTGATTTGCTTCAGCCACACTTCTGCGTGGGCGCAGGAGTCGGGTCGGGCATTCGGTGGTCACGAGCTTCCCAAAGAGCTGGACGCATGGCTGCATATTGCGGCAGATGGCCAGGTGAAGGTGTTTACCGGCAAGGTTGAGGTCGGGCAGAACATCCGCACGTCCCTCGCCCAACTGGTAGCGGATGAGCTTAGAGTTCCTTTCGACTCCATCAGCATGGTGATGGGCGATACCGATCTGACTCCCTGGGACATGGGCACCTTTGGAAGCCGCACGACTCCGACCATGGGCCCGCAGCTTCGCACCATGGCCGCGGCGGCTCGCCAGATGCTGCTGGAGGTTGCCGCTGAGCGCTGGAATGTGGCCGCGGCCAGGTTGACAGCCGCCGAAGGCAAAGTCACCGATCCGCAGAATGCGCGGTCGTTCTCGTACGGCGAGCTCAGCCGCGGAGAAGAGCTGGCGAAGACCGTCACCACCGAGCAGAGCCTCACATCCGCCCTGGAATGGAAGATCGCCGGAACGGCCGTTCCCAAAGCCCAAGGGCGTGATTTCGTGACCGGAAAACACAAGTATCCCTCTGACATTTCCTTGCCGGAGATGATGTTTGGCGAAGTGCTTCGTCCGGATGGGTTCAACGCGACGCTCGCCTCGCTCGACACCAGCGCCGCGAAGAAGCCTCCCGGTGTGAAGGTTTTCCGCGACGGCGATTTCATCGGGTTGGTCGCTCCCGATGCTTTCACTGCGCAACACGCTCTGTCGGCAATCCAGGCAAAATGGGATGTGCCCGCGCAACCCTCGAATCAGGGTCTCTTCGCGTACCTGAAGGCTAATCTCGCGAGCGGCCGTGACGAAGGCCCGCAACACGTCTCTGGTTCAGTGGCGCAGGCCATGCCAGAAGCGGACCTGAAGCTGGAAGAGCAGTACACTGTTGCATACATCGCCCACGCGCCTCTTGAGCCGCGTGCCGCCGTGGCCGAGTGGNNCGGATGGCAAGCTGACTGTTTGGACCGGAACCCAGCGTCCATTCGGTGTCCGCGACGAACTCATGCAGGCGTTCAAGTTGTCTCCCACACAGGTGCGCGTGATTCAACCCGACATGGGCAGTGGATACGGAGGCAAGCATACCGGCGAAGCAGCAATTGAAGCGGCTCGACTGGCCAAGGCCGCCGGCAAGCCCGTAAAAGTTGTCTGGACGCGCAGCGACGAGTTTACCTGGGCCTATCTCCGACCCGCCGGGCTGATCGAGATCAAAGCCGGCGCACGGCATGACGGAACACTGGTCGCCTGGGAGCATCACAACTACAACTCGGGCCCCGCTGCAATCGGCACCCCATACAACGTGGCGAATCAGCTCATTCAATACCACGCGTCGAAGTCTCCATTGCGCCAGGGCTCCTATCGCGGTCTTGCCTCGACAGCCAACCACTTCGCCCGCGAGTCGCACATGGACGGCATGGCCCACGCTGTGGGCATGGACCCGCTGGAGTTCCGCCTGAGGAACCTGACCGACTCCCGCCTACAGGCCGTCTTCGAGGCCTCTGCTGAAAAATTCGCATGGGGCCGTGTCAAATCCACGCCTGAGCGCGGCTTTGGCATTGCTGGCGGAGTGGACAAGGGAGGTTATGTCGCCACATGCGCCGAGGTGGAGATTGATCCGGCCAGCAAACGCGTCCGTATCCGCCGTGTCGTTCAAGCCTGGGAATGCGGCGCTATCGTAAATCCCGACGGCTTGCGCAATCAGCTCACGGGCGCCATTGTTCAGGGCATTGGCGGCGCACTCTTCGAAAGAATCCTCTTTGCCAATGGCCGCATTCTGAACCCCCATTTCGCGCAGTACCGCGTTCCCCGGTTCAGCGACACGCCGCAGGTTGACATCGTGCTCGTTGACCGCAAGGACTTGCCTTCGGCCGGCGCGGGCGAAACGGGCCTCGTCGGTCTGGCTCCCGCGGTTGGCAATGCCATATTTGCCGCCTCCGGGATACGTCTTCGGAACATGCCCATGGCGCCGTCAAGCGCTGTTCCCGGAGAACCGGATCCAAGCTTCAGGAGTTGACTGCTGCGACGCAGCTCGTCTGAAGCTCCGAATCCCGGAACCAATCAGAGAATGCCTGCAGATGCCGCGCTCCGCCTACGCAATGCGGCGGCAGAGAGGAGGGAAAATACGCGGCAGGTGCAATCGCTGTTTTCCGATACTTATCCTCCTCGGAATGCCTACACCCATCTCAGGTGGTTCACGAATTAGCGGGCCACGCCTTTGAGTAGCCAAGAGGCAGAAGTGCCGGAAGATCGTGAAGGTCCTTAGGCATTTGGATTCTCGCCGAGTGTTGGGTGCAAGACCATCTCCACTGAACGGCTACAGTCAGAGGAGGTTTTCCATCTTTACAACTTCAATTTCCGATTGACCAACTGGTCCTTGATTAAGGGCAGTGCCAGCCTCGCTTAATCCCAGCCTCGCTTAATCAAGGACCACCTCGATCCCTTTTCCATTGTCGGGAACCGTGACCTGCCAGGACTGGGTTGTTGTGTTCCTCGTGGCGTTGATCCTCTGATCTCCCACCCTGGCGTGGACTTCAGGGACCAGCCAGCCATAGACTTCGATGGTTATCTGCGACCACCACGCTTTGTAACTTCCCTGATGCGGACCCACTTGGACATGGAGTGCATTGTGATCCACGGAGCAGTTACTGTCCATGCGCAGGAAGTTGCCGTGATTGAAATCGTAGGACTTGCCATCATCCTGGTAGAGCGCCCCATGGCAGTCTTTGCCCACGTACACGCGAAGAGTCAACGGGCCTGAGGGTATCTCCATTGTGCTTTGCGTTAACGGCTCCATGGGCAGAATCGCGCCTCCTTTGACGTACACAGGAAGAACGGCCAGGGTTGGTGTAATGATGAGAGGCTTGATCGGCGGAGCAGCGGCCTCTACCAGTGCGCCCGTCTTTTGTTCCTCATCTTTGCTTCGCAGGGCTTCGGAGCGATCGATACGTTCGCCTGTCCAAAAGTCGTACCAAACTCCCGGCGGGAGCTGCACTTCATAGTTGTCGACTTCATCCGGATAGGGCGGGGGCGCGACGAGAATATCGGGCCCGAAGAGAAATTCGCTGGGCGCGTCAAGATCAACGGGATGAAGATCCTTTGTCGCATTCGGGAACTCAAGAAAGAGCGGCCGCACAAGGGGCAAGCCAGTACGCGACATCTCCTCGGCTGCGGTGTAGAGATATGGCAACAGCTTGTAGCGCTCTTCAATGTAGCGGCGGCGAATGGTCTCTTGTGCAGGTCCGTTCACCCACGGCTCCTGATCATTGGTTCCAGCGGAGGTATGGTCGCGATCAATTGGCTGAAATGCTGCAACCTCAAGCCACTTGGTTAAAAGATCAGGCTGAGGCGAACCGGCAAATCCACCGACGTCCGCTCCGGAGAGCGCGAAGCCGCTCAGGCCCAGATTCTCAAGCATCGGAGTGGTGAGCCGCAGGTGGTTCCACGTTGAGCTGTTGTCGCCAGTCCAGGTTGCTGCGTAGCGCTGCCCGCCCGCATAGCTCGCTCTCGTGAGGACAAAGGGACGCACATTGGGCTCGAGCTTAAGGAGGCCTTCATACGTCGCACGCGAGTTTTCCATTCCGTAAATATTGTGGATCTCGAGGTGCGTGGCCGTGCGACTCTTGAAGCCAGGCTCATCGATGCGATGCTGGATGTCATCCGGCATGGTCTTCGAAGCGACCTCGAAGATTGCTGGTTCGTTCATGTCGTTCCAGAAACCCGCGACGCCATCGGCGACGAAGTCCTTGTAAAGCGAGCCCCACCATGCGCGGGTCTGCCGCTGGGTAAAGTCAGGGAAGACGGAATCTCCTGGCCAGACCTTCGCAACATAGACCGAGCCGTCAGGGTTCTTTACAAAATGATCGCCGGCCATCCCGGTGTCATAGGGAATGTAGCCTGCGTTTGGCAGTTTGGCGATATGAAGATCAGTGATCAGGACGACGTGGAACTCCTGATCGGCAAGATCCTTGATCATCTGCTCGAAAGTGGGGAATCTGTCCCGATTCACGGTGAATGGGCGATTGTTTTGCTGGTAATCGATGTCAAGATAGATTGCATCGGCCGGAATCTTGTCGGCGCGCAGGCGATTTGCAATCTCGCGCACTCTCGCTTCAGGATAGTAGCTGTAGCGGGATTGTTGATAGCCGAGGGACCAGAGGGGCGGAAGCGGAGTAGGCCCGGTCAACCAAGCGTAGCCCTCCACAACCTGCTTCGGTGTTGGGCCGTAGATTAGGTAGTAGTCGAGCGGACCGTTGGGAGCGCCGAAGGAATATTTATCGGCAAACTCCTTGCCGAAGTCGAAGCTTGACCTCCAGGTGTTGTCGAACAGAACGCCGAGAACCCTCCCCTCATTCCACGAGAGAAAGAATGGAATACTCTTGTAGATCGGATCGGAAGACTCCTGCCATCCATAGTAGTCCGTATTCCAATCGGTGAACGCCTGGTTGCGCCTATCGAGCGGGCCAACTTTGTCGCCAAGCCCGAAGAAGTGCTCGGCTGGCGCCATCTTCTTGTAAACCCGGAAGGATGCGCCGTGATACTCGACCGGGCGAACGTCCTGTTGAAGGACATGGCCGGAGAGATCGCTGACCGTCAGCCGCATGGTGCCGTCGATGTCGACGCGAAGCGCCTTGGTGCTGAAGCCGGATTTCTCGGCTGTAACTTGAACACTTGAAGTGCGAGGCCCGTTCAGCACGGCCCAGGATGCGTCGTCACTGAACTCTCCATTCCGGGTGGCGCGAACACGAAGCACGTCATCCCGCAGTGCCGTCACACGGAGAGTGACGCCATCGGCAAATACCTCGACGCCATTGGGCAAAGAATGCGACTGAATGGCCGCAGGATGAGTCTCAGAGTTGCTTTGCGGTCCGGCTGCGGCGGCAGATAACGAGCCGCCAACGACGAGTAGAGCAAGGGCTGCGGTGATGCGATGATAGATTGCTGCCATTTGTTGCGCCTCCGAACGTTGATTCCATCTTTGATGAATACTCAGCCTCAGTTTTGCCAACTCACGGTTGCGGTGCCTACACCCGACTGCGGCACGGTGAAGACATGGTTCGTCCCATTCTCCCAGGTGACCGAACCGTCGTTGTGTAGAACGAAGAATTTGAATTCGACGCTGGTTCCGCTGGGAACCGAGACTGTCAGCAGTCCGCTGCCTGCGTTTGGGATGGTGACCGGTCCGATCGCGTTGTTCCAGCTGGTTGCCCAATTGCCCAACTCGGCGTCGCTGCCAGAGATCATGAGCACATCTGAGGTGGCCAAGGCCGGTATGCCACTGACGCTGAAGTTGACCGGGATCAACGCAGAAGTGCTGACGGTAAACGGCGCCGGGGCGGATGTACCGACTCCCTTCACAACTGCGACGACTCCCGTTCCTCCCGGGAGCGCGGGGACGATTGCCGTGATCTGTCCGTCGCTCCAACTTGTGGTAGTTGCAGACAAAGTAGTTGAGTCGACTGTCATGCTCACGGTTCCCGCCGTCGCGCCAAACCCAGCGCCTGTAATGGATACGGTTGCGCCGGGATTCGCGACGCGCGGCGTCACAGTGCCAATCGAAGGTGATCCCCCGCTCGCCGAGACCCAAATAGACACGCTGCGATGGGGCAGGATGAAGTTCGCGACCGCATTGTTGCCGCCAATCGAGCCAGTGACAACGATATCTGTCCCGCCCATCGTCCGCGACAGATAATCCCCGTAGCTTGCTGGCGGAAGATCGGTGAAAAGGCCCGTAATGTCCTGGTCTGTCGCTGGGTTTTTGTTGATGGCGATCAGGACTGTATTCGCGTCGAAGTTCCGCTCGTAGATATACACGTCATCGTTGATCCAGCGCTGGTTCATGGCCCCATAGGCTACCGCAGGGTTGGCCGCGCGCAATGCGGCAAGATACTGGATAAGCAGCACCGCATCGGAGGAACCGAAGCTGGTCATCCCGTTGCGGTTATATGGGTTCTGCCCACCATTCGTATCGTTGTGGAGAAACTGCTCATCGCCGTAATAGAGGACCGGCACGCCGCGGCAGGTGAGCAGGAAACTGATTGCCTGCTTCACAGCCATTTGGTCAGCCCCAAGGGATAGGATGCGCGCATTGTCATGGTTGTCAAAAAACGTCACCAGATCATTTGACTGCGCAAACGGCTCCGCCGAGTTGCTCGGCGACCCTGCATCTTCGAGTATCAGTTCATCGTCGATCTCGTGAAAGCTCTTGTTGCTGCCAAAGACATCTGCAAGCGGGTAATACAGGGGGTAATCGAGCAGATTGATCCCGGAGTTGTTTGAGAACTTGACCGAGTCCGGATAAAGCGCGTCCCCCGACCCTTCGTCCCACTCGCCGAAGAGGAAAGGTCGTGCCGTTGCTGTGGGGAGGGCTGCTGGCGCGGTCCAGTTGGCAATTGTGTTTTCAAGGCTGTATTCCCAGCCCCAGTTCACGTCTTTGACCGCATCGAACCTGAAGCCATCGACGCCGTGAGCTAGAAACTGCGTGACAGCATTCTTGAGATACTGATCGACGTAGGGATTGGTCTGGTCAAGATCGGCCAATCCTTCGAGCGTGAAGTACTGCACTTGGTAACGATCGTCGAAGTTAGCGATCTGTGGGTTGTGATGATAGTAGGGAGTCGCGCCCGTATCGGTTGAGTACGTGGTGATCAGCGTTCCATTGTTATAGAGCGAGCCATCCTCGCCGGCGCCAATGGGATTGGTGTGATTGGCTACGAAGTCCACGAAGATTTTGATTCCATCGGAGTGCGCTGCCGCCACTAGATTGTCAAAGGCCGTCCAACTGTTCGCGTTGTCGCCAAAGTGCTCGTCGATCTGCATCATGTCACGCGGCCAGTACCCATGGTATGCCGTTTCGCCATTGCTGGCCCCGGCGTTGACGCGGATGTTGTCGACCGGCGGGGAGATCCAGATTCCGGCCACACCCATCGACTTCAGATAGCCGAGCTTCTGCTGAATGCCCGCCAGATCTCCGCCCCAATACAGATTCCAATCCGCTTCCGAGGGGTTGGCAAATCCATTCGCGTCAAAGAGGCCCGGACTTTCAGGTGGGTTGTCGTTGCTTGTGTCCCCGTCAAAGAAGCGATCGGTGACGATCTGGTAGATGAACCCCTGGTGGATGTCGGTAACCGCGGCAATTGGCGGAGCCGCGGGCAAATCGATGGTATAACTTGCCGAGGCAGCGCTGCTGTCTGTGTAACCGCTCTCAGTGGCCAACGCCTTTATGGTGGTGTTGGTTGCGACCGGGATCGGCGCTTCATACAGATCTGAGGCATCCGTCGGTGCTGATCCGTCGGTCGTGTAGTGGATGTTTGCGCCTGCGGTGGAGTCCGAGATTGCTACACTCTGCAAAGTTGTATAGGTACCGGTACCAATAGAGAACGACGGTGTCGCGGCCTGTGGCGGAGGCGGAGATGAAGTGTTGCCGCCACCTGCACCGCATCCAACCGCAAGAGCCGCAATCAGCCAAAGCCCGAATAAAGATCTAATGCACCGCATATACCGTCAGCGATTCGGCCGGCTCTTCAACATGCAGAATTCCGTTAGTCATCTCCGGAGCGGCCACCGTCTCTGGCTGCGCGGAGACGAATCTAGTGCACCCAGCCAGCGTCGTTTCGTCTAGAGGCAACTGAACGCTTTTTGTCCGCTGCGCCTTATTGGCCACGACCAGGAATCTCTCTTTGGAGTGATCCGCGGGACAGCCCAGGCCATCGGTTGAACGAACAAACGCGAAGACATCCTCATCAGCAAACAAGTTTTGTTCCAGGCCAGTCTGCAGCGCAGGATGCGCACCGCGCAATGCGAGCAGGCCAGCAGCCCAGGAGAATATTTCCTCTTCCGGAGCAGTGCGGCCGGCACCGGTGAAAGCATTGTGGGCGTCACCAGGGAATCCACCGGGAAAGTCATGGCGGTTGTCAGGGTCCTCCTTGCCGGTCATCCCAATCTCATCTCCGGAGTAAATCTGCGGTGTGCCACGCAAGGTGATCATCAGGCCCAACGCCAGCTTGGCCACGGGTAACGAGCCGCCAGCTTCAGTAAGAAAGCGGACCGTATCGTGATTGCCGATAAACGAAACCAGGCGCTCCGGATGGGGATAGAGGGCATCCTGACGAAGAACCGCTGCGAGATTTGTCATGGGCTTTCCGTGGCAGAGAACGTCGCGCAGAGTGAAGTACACGGGAAAGTCGAACGGCGTGTCGAGGCCCGTATCGATGCCGCGGTGCGCGACACCGCCGGCAAAGAACGATGTGACCTCGGGATCGCGATGAAAGACCTCGCCCACGGTGGTGAGCTGCGGATAGGCGCCGTGCAGCGCGGAATGAAAATCATGCCAGAAGGCGCGACCTACATAAGGAAATGTATCCAAGCGAATGCCGTCGAGGTTGGCGGTCTCGACCCACCAGATTGCATTCTGGACCAAGTAGCGAGAGACCAGCGGGTTTTCCTGATTGAGGTCAGGCATCGCGTTTGTAAACCAGCCATTTGTGATATCGCGCCACGCCCGCTCGGGAGCATGGGGGTCAACCAATTGCAAAAAGTCATGCTCCGCGGTGCTATGGCTGGAGAGCGTGCCGTGAAACCAATCAGGCGCCGGTGGATCGAGCACCCAGGGATGCTGGACTCCGATGTGATTCGGCACCAGGTCTATTACCAGCTTCATTCCTCTGGCATGTAACGCGTCGGAGAGAAGCCGGTAGTCGTCGAGTGTGCCGAAGTGTGAGTCCACTGCGTAGAGGTCGGTTGCCGCGTAGCCGTGGTACGACTCGGGCATGGCGCCATTCGACGCAACCGGCGTGGTCCACACTGTGGTTACGCCGAGTTGCTGCAAGTAATCGAGGTGCTGCTGGATCCCTGCAAAGTTACCGCCATGCCAGCCGCGCGGGGCAGCGCGATCATCACTGGGCTGATTGTTGGCCGGGGCGCCCTGGGCGAAACGGTCGGTCATGATCAGGTAAAGCACATCGGCGGAAGAGAAGCCGCGGTGTGCCGCTGGATCGCGCGAGCGCTGGGCAAGAGGGAAAGGCCAGCGTACCTGACCGTGATCGTTAGCAACCGTGATCCACAGCGTTTGCGGCGCGGCGGAAGCGGATTCAACCCAGAGAAAAGCCCAATGACCGTTTGCGGAGGGCTGGATACGGACCAACTTGACCCCCTCGCCCTGGAGAGTAAATTGCGCCTGCTGGAGCATCTGTCCATGTACCAGCAGCATGGGGTCTCGTAAGCCAGACCACCATTCAGGTGGATCGATCTTGTCGATGCAGGGAGCGCCGCTGTCCTGCACCGGGGGGCAGGCTGACGGCTCTTGTCCAGAAGCAAATGCTCCGCAGGCGAGCAACAAGACAGCGAACAAGAACATTCGCCTGGGCAGCGTCATCACATTGCCTTTCGTCAGCGCAGAGTAATCCTGGCTGCACGGCGCAGCAGGCGCGAATCATTCGTTGTGTATGATCCTCAGCGTCCCAACGGCTTGGCAGCCGCCGGAACGCTGAGTGTGAGGTGTGGCAGATCAGAAGGTCAGACGACCCGCCACCTGAATCTGACGGTTGGTGTAGAGTTGCGTTCCTTCAATTTGCCCGAAGGTTCCGTCGTGAAGACCGCCATCCGGGTTGGTGAATTCCGGCGTGTTGAAGATGTTGAAGGCATCGCCGTGCAGTTCCATCGTCACCTTGTCGGTGAGATGGATGTTCTTCTGCATGCTGAAGTTGACTTCGCGGAATCCGGGTCCATAGACCTGATTGCGGTGCAGGGTTCCCAAACGAGCGAATATCGTGCAGCCGCCGCAATCCACCCCGCCCCCGGCGGTTTCAGGCGGATCAACAAAGGAGGCACGACTGAACCATTGCTCTCCAGCACCACCACCCGTTTGCTTGGGATACGTGATGGGAGAAATCAAGTCGGGGCGATTTGTCGGTGATGCATTTCCATCGGAAAGATCGACCGGAGTTCCCGTCTGCACCAGAGCGATCAGGTTGGTCTGCCATCCGCCAATCAGCCAATCCACCGGACGGGAGACATTGCCAGCAATGCGCTGGCCGCGACCGAAGGGTAGCTTGTAGAGGATAGAAGAGCTGAAGAGCTGCCGTTGATCCTCGCTGGAGTTGCCCCAATCCAACATCGGGTTGCTGTAGAGCGCTACGGTCTGTCCCTGGAAGGCGCCGGTAGAATCGTCCAGCGCGTGTCCCCAGGCATAGGAGAAGGTGGCGACCAGGTCATTGCCCTGGCGATGCACCTCATGCAACTGCAAGCCGTTGTAATTGGACTTGCCGTCGTAGTTGTTGTAGTTGATGCTGCCCAGGGTGGGGAAGGGCTGCGCTCCTGTCTGAAACACCTGGTTGTTGTAGGGGTAATAGGAGGAAAGGTTTCCTCCCTCTGTGCCCACGTAGGCGACGGTGACAACGTCGTGGCTGCCAAACTGCTGTTCCAACTGCAGGTTCCACTCCTGCACCTGGCTGTTTTCGCTGTTGGGGTTCACTGCGATCATGCTGAGGCCAGCCGGCGGGCTGCTGGGATTGAGGGGAACAACCTGGCGGCTCGGCAGGGGCGTGGTTACCGTGGAGGGGCCGGTGTAGCCGTTGCAGTTGTAGCCGTGGTCGGCGGGGTTCGGCGTCACGCTGGNNTGGCCGGCGAAGGGCAGCTGCTCTCCGAGCTGGTTGCCGATGCCGCCGTAGTCGAGGAAGTAAAAGAGCCCATAACCGCCGCGGACTACGGTCTTTCCGTCTCCCAGCAGGTCGTAGTTGAAGCCGAGGCGCGGGCCAAAGGCGTGATAGTCCTGATTGACGATGCTGCGCGAGATGCCGTTTTTACCCGCAAGCATTACCGTTCCGTTGGTGACGTTGAAAGCGGCCTGTTGATTGTGTGCTTCGTAGGGACGGGTGAGAAGATCCCAGCGCAGACCCAGATTGACAGTGAGGCGGCGATTGACGCGCCAGTCGTCCTGTGCAAAGATCCCGTCTTCCTGGCCAATATTGGCAAAGTACCCCGCCTGAGAACCGAGCTCGTAGTCATACATGCCGCCGGCCAGCAGCTCGGAGTCTTCAAAGCCGGTAAAAGAGACTACGTTCTCGTCGATCCAGAAGTACCCCTTGCCCTCTTGCGGGTTGAAGTACTCGACCTGCCGGCGCATGAGCGTGCCGCCGTATTTGAAGGAGTTTTTGCCCTTTGTCCAGCTCAGCGAATCCGTCAATTCATAGGTGTTCTGCGGAACTGAATAGAGACCGTAGTCGCCGGTGTACTCCAGATCGCCCTTCCAGCCGCCGATCAGTGCGCCGCCGGTGGTTTCCTCGTTGATATTGGCATTCACGATGCCGAGGTCCTTTGAGACATAGTCGCCATACATGGGGGGGGTGTAACCGTAGTTGTCGCGGTTGTAGGCAATGTGACCCTCATTCACCACGGTGGACGAAAAGATGTGGGTATAGCCAATGTCCCAGCCACGCGCATGGGTGGGGTTGGTGCCGGTGCCGCCGCCCGCCGGGAGTTTGGTGAACTCCGAGGTCTTGGCATTGACTGAGTTGTCGTAGCTGAATCGGATAAACGCCAGGTCCTTGGAGCCGGCATTCCAGTCCAGGCGACCGTCGAAAGTGTTGTATTTGTTAGTTTCCGACTGATTGTCGAGGTAATTGTTGTGGTAGCGATCTGTACGCGTGGGCGTGGGGAATGCATTCAAGTAGTTCACCGCAGCCGGATTCAAGCGGCCCTGGGGGATCATATTGCCCTGGAAGGGTTGGCAGGTCGTGGGATCGAAGATATCGCCTGCAAACGCCCCGTCGGTGGAATTGCCGGCATAGGGGTTGCCGGTGACGGGGTCGGTGCCGGCAAAGCACTGCGGAAACTGGGAGGTGTTACCGCTCAGCGCCACCTGGCCGGGATCCTGCAATTCGGTAAAGTTTCCCGAACGCATCTTCGCTGTGGGAACCGAGAGGTAATGGGAAGGAACCGCAACGGTCTCGCGCAGCCCCTGGTAGTCGCCAAAGATAAAGAGTTTATTCTTCAGCTTCGGCAGGACAGGCCCTCCGAGTGAGAAGCCGAATTGGTTGCGCAGAAAGCCGCCCGGCGCGGATGGTGGAGCGCCGTTGAACTGGTAGTTGGGGTTGGAATCGAAGTTCTTATCGCGATAGAAATAGAATGCTGAACCGTGATAGTCGTTGGTGCCCGACTTGAGGGAGCTGACGACAATTGCGCCACCGGCGCGGCCATACTCGGCCGGGGCAACGCTGGTGCTGACCTTGAACTCCTGGGTAGCGTCGATGTTGGGGAAGAAGAGAATTCCGTTGATGAGGCCATCGTTGTTGTCCACGCCGTCGAGGATGTAGTTGTTGGCCTGGGGGCGGAGTCCATTGATGGAGAGGGCGGCGTTGCCGCTCTCGTTATTGCGCACTGTCTCGGCCATATTGGAGCTGCCGCCGCCGCTGGCAATATCGCCATAGGCGCCGCGGGTCACGCCCGGAGTGAGCAGTGCAAGCTGGGTGAAGTTTCGGCCGTCCAAGGGAAGGTCGGTGACCTGCTCGCCCTGGATCGTTGCGCCGATAGTCGCGTCCGTAGTATCCACCAATGGTGCGGCGGCGGTGACCTCAACGGTGGTTGCGCTGCCAGCGGGACTTAGCTGGAAGGCCACTGTTTGTGTGCTGGTCACGGTGACGGTAACGGTTGCTGTTTGGGACTGGAAGCCTTTTGCGGAGATCGTAACCGAGTAGTCGCCGCGAGGCACAGCCAGAATCTTGAATTCACCCGAATTGTTGGTCACCGCGGTGAGCTTGAGACCATTCGCCGTATTCGTGGCGGCGACGTCTGCGCCTGGAATTACTGCGCCGGTGGCGTCTGTAGCCGTTCCCGCGATACTTCCTGTGTCGGTCTGGGCCATGAGGCATGGCGAGAACAGGCAGATTGACATGCCCGCAAGCACCAGAGAAACGAGGCGAAGGCGTCGCTGCCCGATGAGTAGTTGGGTGATTCGATTGAACATCACAGAGTCCTCCGAAAGAGTGTTATAAAGCGTTGATTTCTCCGGTCCGGGGAGAGGCGAGTCTTGAGCCTTTTCTCGTATCCACGCATGAGAAAACGCCTCAAGCGCAGATACAGTCAACCTCCATATCGCCCATTCGGCATCATTTGCGAATCTCCAGCTAACCGCCAATTCTTCTATCATTTGCAGAGCACTATCTCCTGAATTAGCGGCCATCTCAAACCAGATCAACCGCCCAACAGGTGCATTGGGCCTGAATACACAATGGTTCTGCCGGGTGTATGCTTCAGATGCAATGGCAATGGCAGAGCATAGCGACGGCGCCATGCAGGTGCAGTTCGGAATTTTTGAAGCGGACCTGAAAAGTGGGGAACTGCGGCGCTCGGGTGTGCGGGTACGGCTTCAAAGTCAACCCTTCAAGGTGCTTGCGGCCCTCCTCATGAGGCCAGGCGAGGTCGTTACGCGCGAGGAGCTGCAACAGCAGCTTTGGGGCGCTGACACGACGGTCGACTTCGATCACAGCCTGGGAATCGCGGTCAACAAGCTCCGCGAGGCGCTGGGCGACAATGCCGAGAATCCCCGTTTCGTCGAAACCCTGTCGAAGCGCGGTTACCGGTTCATTGCCCCGGTCAGGAACCTTGAAAACCATGCACAGCCGTTGCACAACGAATTTCCGCCGTCGGGCGCCACCGCTGCCCGGAGGGCTACCCTCCCAGCGGCTTGGCTATGGGTTACGGGAGCACTCGTAGCGCTCTGTGTGGCGCTGGGTCTGGATCTACTGCTAAGCACACCATCCCATAGGGCGTTCCGCGTTGTGCAAGTCACCTTTTCCGGCCATTTGCTTGAGAACGACCCGGAAACTGAGAGCTTTTCCAGTTCGGCGAGCGATGGCACCCGGCTCTACTTCTCTGACATTGACAATGGCGACCCTGTGCTCGCAGTTGCCCTGACCGCAAACGGCGAAAGCAGCCACATTCATCTGCCCTCGGAGATCGGTGCTCCATTGATCGGCTCCCTTTCGCCAGACGGTTCCGAACTGATTGTCCACGGACATCTGCAGGCGGAACCGGAACAGCCATTGTGGATTGTTCCTACGCTCGGAGGCGATGCGCGCCGGGTGCCAAATGCCCTTGCTCACGATGCAACCTGGATGCCCGACGGTCGTCATTTGCTTATCGCCAACGGCAACGACCTGACGATTATTGGCACTGACGGCAGCGAACCCCACAGGTTCATCTCCACTCCCGGTCTGGCGTTCTGGCTGCGCTGGGCGCCGGATGGAAAGCGCCTGCGCTTTACGCTCCGCGTACCCGAGAGGCAAACGACAGAATTGTGGGAGGTTGGAGCCGATGCGATCAATCCCCATCCGGTGCTGGCCGGCTGGAGCCAGCCAGCTTCGGAATGCTGTGGCAGTTGGACTCCCGATGGGGAATATTTTGTTTTTCAGTCTTCGCATAGTGGAAGCATCGAAATCTGGGCGCTACGCGAGCACCCTTGGTACCTGAGCAATCGCCGGCCGATCCAGATCACGAATGGACCGTTGAGCTTTGAAGCGCCGGGCACCTCCCCGGGAAATCACCGCATTCATTTCATTGGCGTCGATCCTCAGATTGAGCTTTTAGAGGCGATACCCCGCTCCTCGGCGTTCACGTCCATGGGACAGAACCTGAGCGCTGCGGCGTTTGCGGAGTACTCCCCGGACGGCAAATGGGTGGCATGGCTCAATGCGTCGGATGGTTCCTTATGGCGCAGCCGTGCAGACGGCAGCGAGCGCATCGAATTGACTACTTCCCCACTCCGCATTTTCAACATGAAGTGGTCTCCGGATGACCGCAGGCTTGCGCTGATGGCGGAAGAGCCGGGAAGGCCATGGAAGCTTTATACGATCGACTCAGAAGGAGGAAAACCGAGCCCGCTGATCAGCGGGGACCGGAATGAAGCCGATCCCGATTGGTCTCCCGACGGCCAGTCGATCGTCTTTGGCCGTCTGCCCGACCGTATGGACAACGGCCAACCCAAGGCCATCTACCTGCTGAACCTTCAAACCCGCAAGGCAACCGAGATTCCCGGTTCTACCGGCCTCTTCAGTCCTCGGTTGTCTCCCGATGGCCGGTATATTGCGGCAATCCGGCTGGACCAGAAGGCGCTGCTGCTCTTTGACCGGACCGACCAGCGGTGGACCACCGCGGCAATCCATGGAGTCGGAGATCCAACCTGGTCGCACGACAGCCGCTATGTTTACTTTCAGGATTTCCTTGAAGCGGGCAAGCCCATCTACCGCATCGCAATTCCGGCGGGCAAGGCGGAACAGGTGGCCACCATCGCCAATCTGCGCCCCATTGCGGCAACAGACTACCGGCTGATCGGACTAGCGCCCGGCGACCTGCTGATCGTGAGCGCCCGCACCTCCACCGTCAATCTCTATAGGGTGGATCTGAACGAGCGCTGACTTGCAAACCTCGCCCACCGCTCAACGCCCCTTCAGTCTTAACGGAACGGCCTGCCTTTAACCTGCCCGGCTCCCTCGCGCAGAGTGACAAGCTGATTTGCTGGAACTGATTTCATCGACTCGACCAGTCCGCTTGGCCAGTGGACTTCAATATCCGCCGTGGTTGCGGCGCCAAGGCCGAAGTGCAGACGCGGATCGTTTGCGGAGATAAAGCTCGAACCGCTGAGCACTTCCTGTACTTGCACCTTCCCGCCATAGTGCACCAAGACACGTGCACCGATCGCGCTGCGATTGCTCTTTGTTCCCTCCAGACGAAGCTTGATCCAGTGGTTTCCCGGCGGAGTATCGTTGCGCAGCAGAGAAGGCGGCTCGTTCACATTCATGATGAGCACGTCGATGTCGCCGTCGTTGTCAAAATCGCCGAACGCCGCACCCCGCCCCATGTGGACCGCCTCGATGCCTGGACCGGCCTCTGCGCCAAGTTGAACGAACTTGCCGTTACCTTGATTGCGGAATAGAAGGGACGGGGTGCGCGCTGGATATCTTGGGTTGACGTGGGCTATCTCAGGGTAAACGGTGCCGGTCGAAAGGAAGATGTCGGGATAACCATCGTTATCGAAGTCGACGATCCCTGCGCCAAAGCAGACGAAGGCAGCCTCTTTATTCAGCCCGGCCTCAATCGTTACGTCGTCGAAATTACCCTTGCCGTCGTTGCGGTAGAGGCCGGGGGCCTGGTTGTAGTAGTGGGTCTTTACCAGGTCGGTATGACCGTCGAGGTTGTAGTCGCCCACGCCGACTCCCATGCCACCCATTTGCCGGCCCTCACCACTGAGAGCCACTCCACGAAACAATGCTTCTTCGCGAAATGTGCCGTCGCGGTTATTCATGAACAGCATCGATGGTGTCGAGTCGCAGGCCAGGAATATGTCCGGCCACCCATCCTCATCCGCATCGATAGAGACCGCCGTGAGACCGTACGATCCGCGGAACCCAGCAACCCCGGTCTCCTTGGATACATCGGTGAATGTGCCGTCGCCGTTATTCCGGTAAAGAAAATGTCGCGCCTTGGGCAGGCCCTCAGGACCGCACATTGTGGCCACGCCCTCGTAGTTGCAGTTGGGCACTGCCAATGATGGCTTGGGAGCATTCGCCAGATCGATTTCGAGGTAGTTCGAGACAAACAGATCAAGCAGGCCGTCGCGATTGTAGTCAATAAATGTGCAGCCGGTGCTGTAGCGCGTCGTGGGATAAAGCAGGCCGGCCTGAGCTGTCACATCCGTAAAAGTCCCGTCGCCGTTGTTTCGATACAGGCGGTTCTGTCCGTAGTATGTGACGAAGATATCCTCAAACCCATCGTTGTTGTAGTCGCCGACGCACAAGCCCTGCGACCATCCGCTGTCGACCAGCCCGGCCTTGGCGGTGACGTCGGTGAACGTGCCGTCGCGGTTGTTCTTGTAAAAGCGGCTGGTGGCGTTGGGGGGTGTGTTTTCAAGTCGCCGTCCCGCAGGTAAGAATATGTCCATCCAGCCGTCGTTGTCATAGTCAAGGAACGCGCAACCGGTGCCCATGGACTCCACGATGTACGTGAAGCTGTCCTGTTCGCCGTAGACCATGATAGCGGTGAGTCCCGCGGAGTGCGCGACATCGACGAATCGGGAAAATGGCGTACTGAGTTTCTCCGCCGGGAATACTGCCAGGAGTTTGGCGGGGATAAGAGCTGGAGCTAGAGCAGCCGGAAGATTGCGCAGCAGACGGCGGCGCGACCATCGGGCGGTGC
Organism: Acidobacteriaceae bacterium; assembly: GCA_003165935.1. Classification (GTDB taxonomy): domain Bacteria; phylum Acidobacteriota; class Terriglobia; order Terriglobales; family Acidobacteriaceae; genus Telmatobacter. The sequence goes on from PMXB01000328.1 coordinate 43,623, forward strand.
TCTTATCGCTGCTCGTCTTGTTACCCATGAAAACCAGTATCCCTCGCCGATCCAGGAATCAGTTAGTGCTGGGTTGCCGCGGCCGCCAATCTTCTGCTCAGATCGAGCGCGCCTGGGTCGTTGGGATCAAGCCGCAGCGCGGTGGCCACAGCCTCCTGCGCCTCGGGAAACCGTGATTGCGCACCAAGGGTTGCCGCCAGCGAGAGCCAGGCCTGAGGGTTTCTCGGAGCGGCCTCGATGGTCAACCTGAATTGCCGTTCAGCTCCTGAATTGTCACCAGCCTGGAATTCGAGATAGCCCAGGGCGTATTGCGCTGGGAATGAGCCGGGATCGACCGCGATCGCGTGTTCAAGAGCCGCGCGCTCGCCAGCCAGATCTCCGAGGTCACGCAGAACAAGAGCCAGCCGATAAGGAAGGGTTGCATCGTTTGGCTCTGCCGCGCAAGCCTCGCGGTACAGGTCGGCGGCTTTCTGGTCGTCCCCGGCTTTGGCTGCCTCCGCCGCCTCAGTCGCTTTCAAAACCGCCAGCGATTGATCCGATTCTTCCTTCAGCGTCTGCTGATAGAGCTTGAGCTGCTGCTGCGCCTCGCCAGTCTGGCTCAAAGTTCTTAAAACCTTGGCCAGTTCAAAGTGGACCTGTGCTGAGTTCGCGCCGAGTTCGATTGCCTTCTCAAGTTGTTTGCTGGCCCCGGCCGCATCGTGAAGCTCGACCAGCACAAGGCCAAGATTGACGCGTGGATTGTAGTCATTGGGGGTCAGGGCTACTGCTTCTTCAAGGTGCTTTCGAGCTGCTTCGTAGTCGCCCGCCTTGCGCTCCAAGAAACCATTCAAATTAAGAAAGTCGGCGTCATGCGGCGCCAACGTAAACAGTTTTCGGCCCAACGCGGCTGCTGCTTCGTTGTCTCCGGTGACCACCAGGGTGCGGAAGTAGATGCGCTGAGCTTCGATGTCTGCAGGGTATTTGTGGGCAAGACTCTCGGCCAGCTCTCGTGCAGCCGCATTATGCGATTCATGCGCGTAAAGCGATACCAGCGCCCCAGTGAGGCCAATTGAAGCTGGATACCTCTTGAGCCCTTCGCTCAGTGCCTGCGCAGCCTCATCAAACATTTGGGCTTTCCTGTAGGCCACTGCAAGATCGAGAATGAGGTTTTGGTCTGACGGCGCGAAGCGCAGACGGCGGATGGCTGTTTCGTAGTCTTTCACCGAGATCAGCGCTTTGGCCAGCCCGTCGAGTGCCTTGATCGATGTGGGGTCGATCTTTAGCCCGGCTTCAAAGGCTTCGATAGCGCAATTCGGCAGATGGTTCTCGTTGAACCAACTGCCCAATCTGGCATATGCGCCCAAACTGGAATGACCGGCAGCCTCAGCCTCAAGCCGCGCCGGGCCTGAGCATGTTTGCGCCCAAGCGGGCCGTCCTGTGACCAAACAGGCAACAAGCAGTAGTCCAAACTTGACGCGCACCAGCGATATGGGAAAGCTGCCGATAGAACTATCTGAACCCGGAATTGACATGACTCTCAGCCCTCGAGAATACCCGTGCGGCTGCGACGCTTGCAAGCGGAACTGAACGCCAATTAAACCGCGACTGGAGCACATAAACTGCGCCAAGAAGGTCAGCCTGATCTTATCTGAATCGCAAGGAGACTGGACGGAAATCACCAGCGAATCCTCGTGTCCGGTTGTTCTGCAGGCCGTTGAGGTAAAGGTACTCAACCGGGCTGAGCTGCTCGGGATATCGCCAAGCCAACGCAATTGCGACGCTGGAAGATATCATCTTGAGCTTGTCCGCCGACTGCCCACATATCATGGGAAAGCAGGGAACCGCCCTTTAGCAGTTGGGAACATAAGTCCCGACGATAAGCTAAGGGTGGCACCGGATTTCTTTTTCGGCTTCAAAGAGCGCGGCATGGAGACCAACAAAACCTACTCTGTGAGTCGGCTCCGGAGACCAAGGCGCAGACACTATCGCCGGTATGGGAGAGGGAAGAGTCAAAACTCGAGCAAAGCAATACAGCGCCCCTTTCGGAAACAGGGTAGTGCAAGAGTTCGTTGGATCTATCCCCTTTTATGGTGGAACAGAGAGCTGTGTTGTGACGAAATGGACCTTCACTGCGAGGTCCGGGCTTTGGCACAGAAATACAACATTCGTCTTTTCGACGGCGCTCGATTCGGAGAGATTGCAAAGTTTTGAACCACCGGAAGTGCCTCCTTTCGCACCAGAGAGGCAGTTTCCAGTTATCAATTGTTCGCTATCAGTTTCCCCCAGGGTGAGGCGTGGTGCTAACAAGGCTGCCGCGGCAATCGCCTACGGCGCCTTCAATTCCCGCAAATGCAAATCCTGCGAGAAAAGATGCCTACAATATTTGTGTCCGTATTCCGTCTGGGTAAGCAGATGAGCGCGCAGGCGACAGTGGCGGCGATGATGGAACAAGACACACGCATCGAGGACGTTGTGGCGCGCGAGGGCGGGCGGCTGCGCAGCTTCATCCGCAGGCGGGTGGCCGATGCGGCCGACGTGGAAGACGTACTGCAGGACGTGCTGTTTGAGCTGGTGCGCGCGAATCGGATGCTGGTGCCGATTGAGTTTGTCACGGGCTGGTTGTTCAGGGTGGCGCGGAACCGGATTACCGACCTGTTCAGAAAACAGAGGCCGGAGAACTGGGCGGACGTCGGCGGCGTGGACGAGATGGGAGAGCCTCGGCTGCTGGAGGAGATGTTGCCATCGCGGGAGGATGGGCCGGAGGCGATGGCGATGCGGCGGGCGCTGCTGGAGGAGCTGGAGCGAGCGATTGGCGCGCTGCCCGAAGATCAGCGAATGGTGTTTGTGGCGCATGAGATTGACGGGCTGAGCTTCAAGGAGATTGCAGAAGAGAACGGCGTGAACGTGAACACGCTGCTTTCGCGGAAGCGGTATGCGGTGATGGAGCTGCGCAGGCGGCTGACGAAGGTGTACGAAGAGTTTTTGAAGAATTGAGGAGGAGACGATGAAGAAGGTATGGATTGCGCTGTTGGCGCCGCCGGCGATTGTGCTGTTCGTGTGGCTGTGCGGCGAGGNNGGTGATGCATCTGTGGAACTGGCTGCTGCCGATGCTGTTCGGGTGGCACACGGTGACGTTCTGGCAGGCGCTGGGATTGCTGCTGCTGGCAAGGATTTTGTTTGGCGGGCATGGGATGGGCGGGCCGGGAGGCGGCGGAGGGCCGAAGCGGTGGCAAAAGAGGAAGTGGGACCGGATGACGCCGGAGGAGCGGGAGAAGTTCCGCGGGCGGTATCAGGGGTGGTGTGGGCCGGAAGCAGCAAGTCAGCAAGTCAGCGAGTCAGCNNGTCAGCAGGTTAGCGAGTCAGCGGGCCAGCGAGTTCGTGAGGGCGCGGGTCAGCAAGGCATGGTCAGAGAGGAAAGGCAGCATTAGGCACGAGGCGAATTGGCGCTTCGTGCCCTTTCCTCTTTGGACGGGCGATAAAGCACCTGTGGGGCAGGGGCGGCGGTTTTAGCCGGGGCTGCTGGAGTTGGGGGAGGGAGGCGGAGTAAGCTGGGGGAACGATGAATCCAACAGAGAAACAGCCGCAATTGAACCTTGCCCAGACGCCGGATTACCGCGAGACGTATGCCAACAGCGTGCAGGTGCGGGTGAGCGTGTGGGATTTTCAACTGGTGTTCGGACTGGCTTCGAGCGAGAGCCCGGAGACGGTAACCGTGCGCAACCACAGTGCGATCATCATGAGCCCTCAGCAGGCCAAGGCACTGTTGAACGTGCTGGGGCAGAACATTGCCCAGTATGAGCAGGCGTTTGGGACGCTGAACCTGGAACCGCATGGACACAACTTTCCGTCGGGGCCAGTGAATTGAAGAACAGTGGTTAGTGGTTAGTGATTAGGGACTAAGGGACCAAGGGACCAGAGACCAGCGACTCGGGACTGAGGGACCAGGGACTTAGGGGTCTGGAACAAAAGGGTGGGTCGTGGTGTCAAAGTAGGTGTGGCGTCGGGGAGACAGAGTTTGAAGCTGCTCAGGCTGATTGGACCTCGACGAGATGCGCCGCTGCCGCTATGGATGATTTTCCCAATAGTGTTTGCGGCATTGTATGCTAGCCACTTTACGCTGCTGCGGCTGCCGTACTACTGGGATGAGGCTGGGTACTACATTCCGGCGGCGTGGGATTTCTTCCGCACGGGTTCGCTGATTCCACAAACGACATTGACGAATGCGCATCCGCCGCTGCCCAGCATTTATCTGGCGCTGTGGTGGAAGATCTCGGGATTTCTTCCGGAAGTAACGCGTGAAGCGGTGCTGATGGCGGCGTCGCTGGGGCTGCTGGGCGTGTGGCGGCTGGCAATGCGCCTGGTGGGCGTGGGGGCGGTGGCGTTCTGGACGGTGGTGCTTACGGGGTTGTACCCGATCTGGTTTGCGCAGAGCACGCTGGCAAATGCAGATATCTTTGCGGCTGCGTGTACGCTGTGGGGCCTTGTGTATGCTCTGCCCGAACGCGGGCGCAGGCCATGGGTAGCGGCGGTTTGGTTTGCTGCAGCGGCGTTGTGCAAGGAGACGGCGATTGCGGTGCCGTTGACGCTGGCGCTGGTGGATTTGGTGGAGGCGTGGCAGAAGACGTTGTTTAGCAGCGCGTGGCGAAAGTCTAGAACTACAGAAATACATCCCTACGGGGCTGAAGCCCCATTAACTTCGACTGCCGTATCGGCACGACTAAAGTCGAGCCCTTTCAAGACAGGGCTTCTGCCAGCTGCGGTCAAAGAAGCGGCGTTGTTTGTGGGGTGCGTGGTGCCGTTGTGCTGCTGGTACGCGTGGCATTACGCGAAGACGGGGTTTCTGTTTGGGAACCCGGAGTTTTTACGTTACAACGCACAGGCGAACCTTGACTTGGTGCGGATTGCGGCAGCGTTGGTGCATCGGGTGCTACACCTGACGGCGCACATGAACATGTTTGTGCCGGTGGGGACGATGGTGTCGGCGTGGTTGCTGTTGGAGCCGAGGCCGGATGCGGAGGGGAACGAGCGTGCGGGGATTGGCAGGTCTGCGGCGTGGAGAATTGCGGCTATGCTGTCGGCGAACGCGGTGCTGTTCAGCGTGCTGGGTGGGGCGCTGCTGACACGGTATCTGCTGCCAATGTATCCTCTGGTGCTGCTGGTGGCTGTGACGACGTTTTATCGGCGGGTTCCGCTGTGGCATTTGATCGCGGTGATATCTGCGGCGGCTTTTGTGGCGGGATTGTTTGTGAATCCGCCGTATGGTTTTGCGCCGGAGGACAACCTCTCTTACGCGCACGTGGTGCGGCTGCACCTGGCGGGGATTGCGCAGTTGAAGAAGCAGTTCCCCGGGAGCACGGTGTTGACGGCGTGGCCGATGAGTGACGAGCTGACGAAACCGGAGCTGGGCTATTTGAAGGAGCCGTTCGCGGTGTACCGGCTGGAGGACTTCAGCGAGGCGCAGATTGCGCGGGCGGCGCAGGAGCCGGGGCAGTATTCAACAGCGCTGGTGTTTTCGACGAAGGCTGAGCCGGAGCGGCCGCTGCCGTGGCTGAAGTCGGGGTGGATGGAAGAGAAGTACTTCGGACTGCATCACGATTTGGAGCCGGAGGCGATTGCTCGGCAACTCGGCGGGACGCTTGTGTGGAAGAAGGAAGACCAGGGCGAGTGGGTGGGGTTGATCCGGTTTAGTCGGGCGATGGACGCGAAGGTGGCTGCGGGGCCGGGAGTTTGGGGTGGAGCGGTTGAGCGAGTTGCGGGCGAGTAAGGCATGTTGTGGGCAATGGCTTCCCACCCATTCCGCAAGGAACGCGGAATGGATGTGGCACGGGCATTGCCAGCTAGCCATGCGAGCGAACGATGGGGCAACACCTATAATCAGGCTGTGGTTTTCTTCAGGATTTGCTCAAGCAGATTGAGTTGGAATGTGGTGCTGGCCTCGGTGGTTTCGGCGGCAGTGCTCGTGGCAGGCACGTCTCGTGCCGAAGGGCAGAGTGTTGGGGCGCAGGGCGACGGGGCGTCGGCGGACAAAGGGCGGATTCTGCTGGTGTTGCCGTTTGATAACCGGACCGGGCAGCCAAACCTAGAGTGGATTCGGGAGGCGGCGGCGGAGATTCTGAGCAGCCGTTTCCGGTCGGCGGGGTTTGCTCCGATGAGCCGGCATGATCGCATGTACGCGCTGGACCATCTGGGGTTGCCGGAGGGGTTTCATCCGTCGAGGGCAAGTTCGCTGAAGCTGGCCGAGACGCTGGATGCGGATTCGATCATTGTGGGCAGCTACGTAACGGACGGTACGGGAATTGTGGCCGAGGCACGGGTGGTGGACGTGCCGCACCTGCGGATGAGCGAGGAGGTGCAGGCGCGTGGCGAGATGCGAGAAATGATGCAAGTCTTCGATACGCTGGCGTGGAAGCTCACGCGGCAGATGGATCCGAATTTCAGTGTGCCGGAAGAGAGCTTTCTGGCGGCGGCCCGAGGGCTGCAACTTACGGCGTTTGAGCAGTACATCCGAGGGATTACAGAGCCTGACCAGGCAGAGCGGCTGCGGCATCTGAACCAGGCAGTTACGCTTAGCCCGGAGTACAGCGATGCGTGGATGGCGCTGGGGCGCGAGGAGTACAACGGCCAGCAGTACGAACAGGCGGCCAAGGCGTTTGCGCGCGTGAATGCGGGATCGCCGGATGCGCTGGAGGCGGGATTCTTTCGCGGGCTGGCGTTGGTGTTCGAGGGCGACTACCCTGGGGCGGAGCAGGCGTTTGCAGGGGTGGCGCAGGTGTTGCCGCTGGCGGCCGTTGTGAACGATGAGGGTGTGGCGGCGAGTCGGCAGGGGCACGATGGGACAGCGCTTTTCCGGCAGGCGGTGGCATCGGACCCGAACAACGCGGATTACCGGTTCAACCTGGCAGTGAGCCTGAAGCGTCATGGGGCGACGGCGGAGGCACTAGCGGAGTTGGGGCAAAGTGAACGGCTGCGGCCGAACGACAGCGAGGCGCTGGCGGTGGACCAGGCGTGGGGGCACCCTGGTGTGGGGTCGGGCACAGAGGCGGGTGCAGATATGGCCGTGAAGGCTGATCCGCTGGAGCGGATTGCGAGGAACTTTGACGCGGCGGCATTTCGGCAGGCGGTGGCGGTGATGGACCAGATGGCTGCGGCGCGGCTAGCGGCGATGAAGCCCGTTGACCAGGCCGCTGAGATGGTGTCGCAGGGGAATGGATATCTGGATCGGGGGCTGCTGAGTGAAGCGGGCAGGCTTTTTGGTTCGGCGCTGGCGGTTGCCCCGAATGATGCGGAAGCGCACGCTGGGCTGGCAGAGGTGAAAGAGCGATCGGGCGATGCAGAGGGTGCGGGGCGCGAGGCGCGGGCAGCGCTTGTGCAAAGGCCGGTGCTGGAGGCGTATCTTGTGCTGGGTAGGCTGGAGCTTGCGTCCGGAGAGTTCAGCCGGGCAAATAACGAGGTGAGTGCCGCGTTGAGCATTGACCCGAAGAACCGCAAGGCGCTGGAGCTGAAGGAACAGGTGGAAGCGCGGTTGGCGGGGAAGCAGTAGGGAATCTGGCTCGAGAACAGAGGAGTTCCATCCCACCGATTCGGCAAAAAACGCCGAATGGATGGGGCACCCGATCGATGAGTTTACGGGCCGGATCGATAGGAGGCTACCGATGAGACAGCGCAGAGGTGGTTGGGTGGGTCTAGTGGGGACGGTTGCGTTGGTGGGCGCGTTTATTGGGGCGGCCGGCGCACTGGAAGAATCTGGGGTTCATGCCGAGCAGGCGGGGGCGGGATCGCCAGTGGTTGAGAAGCTGGTGCTGAAAGACACGATCCAGCCGGTGAGCGCCGGGGAACTGAAGCGGGCGATCGACAAGGCGCAGGCGAACAGGGCGCAAGCGCTGTTGGTAGTTCTGGATACACCCGGGGGGCTTCTGGATTCGATGCGGTCAATGTGTGGGGCGATTCTCAGTTCCCAGGTGCCGGTGATTGTGTATGTGGGACCGTCGGGGGCGCGAGCTGGGTCGGCAGGTTTCTATCTGTTGGAGTCGGCGGATGTGGCGGCGATGGCTCCGGGGACGAATGCCGGTGCGGCGCATGTGGTATCTGAATTCGGCAAAGTCGACGACACCATGATGCAGAAGATCGAGAACGATTCCGAAGCATTTCTACGCTCGTATGTGACCAAGCGGGGCCGCAACGCCGAGGCTGCATCGGCTGCCGCTGCGTCTTCGCATTCGTATACGGCGGAGGAGGCTCTGGATCAGCATTTGATCGACCTGATCGAGCCGAGCGAGGGCCAACTGCTGGCGGCATTGGATGGGCGGACCGTGACGCGCATGGACGGCGCGAAGACGACGCTGCACACGAGCGGGGCTCGGGTTGTGGAGGTGAAGCCGACGCTGCGCGAAGAGCTGCTGGGATGGCTTGTCGATCCGGACATTGCGATTCTGCTGGGGATTGGCGGGGCGCTGCTGATTTATCTGGAGTTCAACACGCCGGGGACGGTGGTCCCGGGGGCACTGGGGACGCTTTTGGTGTTGCTGGCGGTTTTTGGGCTGGGACTTTTGCCGATCCGGTTTACAGCGGTGTTGCTCCTGGTGGCGGCGCTGGGACTGATGGTGCTGGAGGCGAAGTTTGGCGGGCACGGGGTTCTGGCGGTAGCGGGGATTGTTTGCCTGACGTTTGGAATGCTGACGCTGGTGGCTGCGCCGGTACCCGAACTGGGGATCAGCCCGGCGGTGGCAATTGGGGTAAGCCTGGCATTTGGCACGATCACGGTGGTTCTGGTGCGGCTGGCGTTTAAAGCGCGGCAGATGAAGTCTCGCCTTGGGGTAGATGCGCTGGTGGGTGCGCGGGGCACGGCATTGGAGGAGCTAACACCTGAAGGGCATGTGCTGGTAGCGGGGGAGATCTGGCAAGCGATGGCGGCGGAACACGTGGAAAAGGGCGCACAACTGCGCGTGACCGGTCATGAGGCGTACCTGCTGCGGGTGGAGCGGGGCTAGTAACGGAAGGACCAAGCGCGCGAAGGCCCAGTGCGGGGCTGGAGTACAATCCGCAGTGAGTGGGGTACGCATCATGTTGACAGTTGTGCTGGTTGCGATTGCGGTTGTTGTTCTTTATTTGCTGAACTCGATCAAGATTCTGCGCGAATATGAGCGTGGTGTGATTTTCCGGCTTGGCCGTGCGCTGCCGGTGCCGAAGGGGCCTGGAATCATCCTGGTATTCCGGCCGTTTGACCAGATGATTCGGATTTCTCTGCGGCAGGAGGTGCTGGAGGTTCCGCCGCAGGACGTGATCACCCGCGACAACGTGACCATCAAAGTGAACGCGGTAGTGACACTGTATGTGGTCGATCCGAACAACGCGGCGATCAAGGTTTCGAACTACGTGTACCAGACTTCGCAGTTTGCGCAGACCACGCTGCGGTCGGTGCTGGGCGAGGTGGAACTCGATGAGCTTTTGAGCCACCGGGACAAGCTGAACCTGAAGATCCAGACGATCATCGACCAGAGGACGGAGCCGTTTGGGGTGAAGGTGACNNGCCGCGCAAAAGCTGGTGGATGCGGCAGCGTTGCTGGCCACCGAGCCCATGACGCTGCAGTTGCGGTACCTGCAGACGCTGACGGAGATTGGCGTGGAGAAGAACACCACCATCGTCTTCCCGCTGCCCTTGGAGATGATGACGCTCTTCAACAAGCTGGGGAAGAAAGACTAGGGTGGAGGGTCCAGGGTCTGGGGTTTAGGAACGAGCAAATGGGAACTAGAGACTGAGGGACCAGGGCGGTTGTGAGGGCCTGGAGGAGATCTTTTCTGTTCAGGGAGCGGAATGCGGGGAGTGTTCGACGAGCGCGAGGCGGAGAGGGAACGGCGGAAGCGCGGCCGGGAAACGCGAGACCGAGACGACGGACGTGAGGAGGAGCGGGACCGCGAAGTAACGCTTGGCTCGTTCACCCTGCTGGCGATCCTCTGTGTGCTGGTTGTGCTGTGCGGAATTTCGTTCGGGCTTGGGTATGTCGTGGGCCGCAGGGAACCGGCGGTCACGTCAAGCGTGTTGGAGCCGACGCCCATTGCAGGGCAGGCAGACATTGCAAAGAGCAAGCCGTCGGGCGGATCTGGCTCTGGAGGCGGCGCGGCGAGTGAGGCTCAGAGCGTTGGGGATGGTACGGGCGAGGGGCAACTGGGCGCGGGGCAGGAGCAAGGACGCGATGCTGCGAGCACTGGCGCTGAGGCAACTGCGGCGGCATCGAGCAAGGGCACGGAGCAGGGATCGCAAAACGGGGCTGGGACATCCCAGGTGCGTCCGGCGATGCCTGCAGTTGCTGATGGGAGCAGGCCGCAGCAGGCAGGGGCTAAGGCACCGCAGCAGACTCAAGCAAACACGATCGAGCCTGCGCTGGGGCGTGTGACGACGAAGGTGCAGTCGACACCACCGATCGAGCTGATGGTTCAGGTTGCGACCTTGGCACACCAGGAGGACGCAGATGTGCTGGTGGAGGCGCTGCGGCGGCGGGGGTATGCGGTAGCAGCGCATCGCGACGCGGATGGGATGGTTCATGTGCGGGTAGGCCCTTTCGCGAGCCGGGATGTAGCGAACCAGTGGCGACAGAAACTGCTGAACGATGGGTATAACGCGGTGGTGCAGGGGCAGTAGTGCGTACAACAGATCATTTCTTCCGGATCTGCTCGCGCCGAAATTGTCGAGGGACGAGCTTCTCGATTCGGACTAATTGTGGTGCGAACCTGTCAAGAAAGCAGCACATAATTGGATCCCGCTTATGCGCCGACTTAATGAAGTCATCATTGACTTTCGGCGGGGCAATTCTTAGAGTCTAAGGATCAAGTGCAGGCCAGTCGCAATTACAAGTAAGGCGACACAATAGCAACCTCAGCCGAGTTGTCGAAAGGGGTTAGACTATGAGACGCACGATCCCTGTTACAAACCTTCCGGAGTCCACCCAGCCCTCAGCCGCTTCAAAACCCCGCAATTTTCTGTTTCTCGCGCTTGTTTGCGCGCTCGCATTTTTCCTCACTCCAGTCATGCAAGGCCAGGCCACGGGAAGCTTCTCAGGGAATGTCGTGGATAAATCTGGAGCGGGCGTTCCCAACGCCACCGTCACCGTTAGCTCGGAGGGAACCGGGCTGTCTCGAGAAGGTAAAACGGACACATCCGGGCACTATCACGTCCCGCTGCTCCCAGTTGGGACGTTCAACGTGCGAGTGGATGCGCAGGGTTTCCAGAGCGCAGAATCGAAGGATCTGAAACTCCAGGTGGATGAAGCGCGCGAAATCGACTTTTCGCTTGTACCGGCTACAGTGGTGACCACCGTGGCTGTGACGGGCGAGACCATTGCGGTGGAGACAGCGAATCCATCGCTGGGCCAGGTGATCACTTCGCAGCAGGTGTCTCAGTTGCCCTTGAATGGACGCGATTTTGTTCAGCTTGCGACGCTCACCGCAGGTGCAACGGCCGAGACGAACCCGAATAGCTTTTTCACTGCCGGCAGCGACAGCGAGGTGGCGGCACGCGGATCGTTTTCGCTTTCTGTGGGCGGCTCGCGGCCGAACAGCACCGACTGGCTGCTGGATGGAGTCGACAACAACGAGCTGACCGCAGGCGGCATCGGGATCTTTTCGTCGATCGACGATATTCAGGAGTTCAAGGTGCTGACCTACACGTACTCCGCAGAGTACGGCACGCGTGCGGGCCCGACGGTGCTGGTGACGACAAAGTCAGGGACCAACCAGATTCACGGGTCTCTGTTTGAGTTTGTGCGCAATACGGATCTTGATGCGAAGAGCTACTTTGCCACTGCGCCGGAGAAGTTCAACCTGAACCAGTTTGGCGGTTCGGTCGGTTTGCCCATCAAGAAGGACAAGACATTCCTGTTTGTTGATGGCGAACAAAAATATCAGCGCCACGGAATTACCTTCACCGGTCAGGTTCCTTCTCTGGCCATGCGCACGGGCGACTTCTCAGCTGATCCCTGGGGCAACCCCATCTCTGGTCTCGCGATTGCCAATCCGTACATGATCGGCGCATCGGCCAGCGCGTCCACATACCCGAATGTCTACTTCCAGTGCGATGGATCGGGGAATCCTATACCCGCGTATGCCGATGGAAGTCAGGCCCAAGGCACACCCTGCAACAAGATTCCCGCCAGCCTGATTGACCCCATTGGGAAGGCCATGTTGAATATTTACCCGACGAATCTTGTCAATGCCGGCAACTCCCCCTCCGGCTATAACTACGTCAACGAGCCCGTTCGCAGTCTGAACGATACCAAGTTCGATGCCCGTCTGGACCAGACTCTCTCCAGCAAGGACAATCTCTTCGGCCGTTTCAGCTACGAACAGGCCTTCTCCTTTGTGCCCGGCGGCGCACCCGGACTTGCCGAAGCAAACGCCTTCGGCAGCAATGAGAACATAATCAACCATGCGCGCAACGCCGCCATTGGCGAGACGCATATCTTCTCGCCCACGGTTCTGAACCAGGCCAGCTTCGGCTATAACCGCATCTTCGACTACATCGCTTCGACGGGCAACTACACCTGCGAATCGGCCATCCTGGGAATTCCGGGCGCCGATCTGGGCTGCAACGGGATCGGTAGCGGCAGTACCCCCAACTCCAGTGCCCCATACAGTGAAGGCTTGGTTTCCACTCAATTTACCAGCGGCTATTGGGCCCTCGGCGATCGCGGCTACTCGCCCTTCCAGGGTGGAACGAACATCTACTCGTTCAAAGACGATCTAGACCTGATCCTCGGCAAGCATGAAATTCACGCCGGCCTCGATCTCCGTGCCAACCAGATGAACGTTGGCACAGCAGCCTTTGGAGCGGGCTTCTGGCTGGTCGGGACCGTAGGAAACTTCACCGCCGAGGGTTCGGCCCCCGGCAACCCTGAGGCGGACCTGTTGATGGGACTTCCGGGAGGCGCCATCCACGACCAGACATACGACGGAGCGGTCACCGGTCGCCGCTGGAATATCTATCGACCCTTCGTCGAGGACGATTGGCGCATTACCTCGTCGCTCACCCTCAACCTCGGCCTGGCGTGGGATTTGACCACTCCGGTCACCGAGGTCCATGACCGCATGGCGGACTATATCCCCTCATTAACGGGAGGAAAGTTGCTGATTGCGGGCAAGAACGGGGTAAGCAGGTCGGCGGGCATCAAGATGTTCATTGGCGCATACGAACCCCGTCTTGGCCTGACCTGGAAAGTTGCCGGCAGCGACAAGACCGTTCTGCGCCTGGGCTTTGGCATCTATCACGATTCGTCCTGGAACCAGGGCGCGCAGGGGCTCTGGCAAAACCCGCCCAACCTCGGCGAGTCCGATCAATTCATCGGTAGCTTTAGCTGCATCTCCGCGAGTTCATACTGCGCCTCCACGCTTGGGGGGCCAGTTTATGGTGTCGCTACCACCTCCGGAGGCTTTCCCGACCTCGCCAGTCCGCAAGATGTGACCAGCTTCACGGGTACGTACGCCTACCAGCCGACCAACTTCCAGCCAGGAAGAGTTCACCAATATAACGCGAACGTCGAACGGCAGTTGCCGGGAAATGTTCTGCTCACCGCCGGCTACGCCGGCTCGGTCGGCGGCCATCTGACGGTGATCGGCAACGCCCTCAATGTCAACAGCCCTTCCGCGTGCGGCGCGGTCTCCGGCTACACCATCGGTTGCATGGCCGGCGGCGCTCCCTACGCGTATACCAACAGCTTTACCTTTTACAACAACGACCAAAACTTCAACACCGTTCTGCTCTACGGCGATCCCGGCAAGACTCACTACAATTCGATGCAACTCAAAGCAGAGACCAAGACGCCAGAGCATGGCCTGTACGCGCTGGTTGCCTACACCTACTCCCGCACCTATGACAACGGACTGTCGGACGGCCTGGGTTCAGAGTTGAGTGCACCGTATTTCCCGCTGCCCAACTGGCAGAATCTCGACTGGTCCCTGTCGCAGATCAATCTCAACCAAAGCTTCACCGGAAGTGCCATCTATGACCTGCCCATCGGCCACGGTAAGCTGATTGGCGGCGACTGGAATGGCGTGACCAACGCGATCGCTGGCGGTTGGCAAGTGACGTTGATCGAGAGGATCTCCTCCGGTTTCCCCGTTCCCTTGATCGACAGCAGTAACCAGTCGGGAACCACCTTCAATTCCGGCGGCGACTCCTACAACTTCAACCGGCCGGACCAGGTGGCCAACTGCAACCCCTACAAAGCCGATCACGGCCAGCACCATTGGATCAATGGCGCCTGCTTCGTTGCGCCTCAGGCCCAGGTACTCGACAACAGCGGCGCAGTGGTTGTCCCCGGCAAATTGGGGAATGCCTCGCGCGTCCCGGTGGTCGGGCCCGATTTCGTCAATTCCGACTTCTCGCTCATCAAGCAGTTCGCCCTGCCTGGCAAAGAGATGGGCCTGAACTTCCGTGCCGAGTTCTTCAACCTTTTCAATCACCCGCAGTTTGGAATGCCGGTCAACGACATCAACGCTCCCGGATTCGGCGCGGTCAACTCCACTGTGAACAACCCACGCCTGGTGCAATTGGCTCTGAAGCTGACGTTCTAACACTCGATCAAGCCCAAAAAACAGTCTGCGCCCCATTCTTCCGCTATGCAGTTGCGGGAGAGTGGGGCGCTTAGTTTGCTGGGGGGGACGGCGTAGTTGCGGAGTCATACGCAGCGGGTCAGCGAGTTCGCAAGTTAGCTGGTTCGCGAATCAACGGGCTGATGAGCGGGACCGCGTTGCGCCTAGTCAGCTGCGCATCCATTCTGGCAGACCGGAGGCGATGATGACGCGGACGGCGTGCAGGAGTTCGTCGCGCGTGGCGTAGTCGGCTGGGTAGATGGGCGGATGGAAGGTGAGATGGGCGGTGCCCGGAGTGATGCGGAGTGAGCCCTTCATCATTATGGATTCGGTTCCCCAGAGAGAGATGGGGATGCAGGGCGCGCCGGTTTCCTTGGCGAGGTAGAAGGGGCCTTTCTTGAAGGGGAGCATGCGGCCGTCCGGCGAGCGAGTGCCTTCAACAAAGGTGGTGATGTGCACGCCTCTGGCCAGCACGCGCTGGGCCGCGGCCACGCTTTCCCTGGCGGCTGCCGCGTCGCCGCTGCGGTCCACGGCAATGAACTCGCCCTGCCGGAAGCCTGTCCCCAGGATGGGCAAATTCATCAGCGAGCGTTTCATAAAGGCNNTCGAGGTTGGAGACGTGGTTGGCCATGAAGATGCAGGCAGTGCCGGGTGGGACGGTCTCAAGGCCGGTCGCAACGATGCGGATGCTGGCGAGGCGGAAGGCGGTGCGGATGATTGCCATGGCGGCGTTGTAGAGGGGGGCTGGGTTGCCGGTGAGCACGGTCCATGGAATGAGCACGATTGCAGCAGGGATGCTGAGCAGGATGATGGTGAAGAGGAGGGTTAGGGAGGTGAGCATGAGCGATTGTATTGATGATAGACGAGGGAGAAGGGANNGTTACCCACGAGGCTCTGATCTTTATGAGTTGGAGATTCTTGCTATCGCTGCTTTTTGCGCTTGCGTATCTTGTGTGGATATCGAGGGGTCGAAAGGAATTCAGCCGCGTCGGGGCCATTTTATTTCTCGCAGGGTCAGCGGGAATGTTGATCTATCTAGGTTGCGCGTACGTCGATACGCTCCCATCTCATGCCCCACTTCGCACTGTCACAGGGTTTGCGACGAATAGGAGTCTTAGCTTCTTTGATCGCCATAACTCCGAGTTCATTCTGATAGAGGACCGGACTGGGCGTCGTACCTTGTTTGCCACCGCGATTGATGGCCCCTGGGCGGACAAACCCGTCCGCGTGACCTACCTGGATGATGGCTGGTTCATGCCACGAGTGGTACGGATCGAAGTCCTAA
>PMXB01000328.1:59529-59852 GCA_003165935.1 Acidobacteriaceae bacterium
TCGCCGGGTGTTGCGGAGGCGTTAAGGGCTTCGATGACGTCCTGGGGGTGGAGGCGTTCGGAATCGGGGATGCGCTGTTGCTGGTAGACGCCGGCGAGGACGACGCGGTCGGCGAGGCGGAGGCTGGCGACGAGGTCGGCTTCGAGGACTTTGCGGCGGAGGGTGTTGGAGCGGGGCTCGAGGACGGCCCAGAGGCGGGACGAGGGGTAGACGGCGCGGAGGGCGCGGAGGGTTTCGCGGATGGCGGTGGGGTGGTGGGCGAAGTCGTCGATGAGGGTGATGCCGCCAATTACAGCACGGACTTCGAGGCGGCGCTTGACGCT
>PMXB01000042.1 GCA_003165935.1 Acidobacteriaceae bacterium
GCCATTGCACGCGTCGTCAGCGGGCAGCACGAAATCCGCGGCCGCCGCTACGTCCCCCGATAGGCCCCAGTCTGGGGTTTTGCGCCTGGGCTTCGCTGAAAAACCACTGTCATCCTGAGCAAAGTTTGGCGCGTACTTTGCGACAAACGCAGTCGAAGGATCTGCGGTTGTTCTTCGGAAACCAATCAACCAACTCTAGCCTCAGGCTTCCCAGGGAAACCCTGCACACGCCGCGCCCCGCCCCCTTGTCAAGCTCCGCCCGCGCCCTCCTGCCCTCAAACCCTTGATTTCATGCGTCCTCAACCTTCCCTCGCGATTGCACAGAATTCCCTGCAATTTCCCTACTCTTGTTGAGATACCCCCTCCAGACGACCGCTTCGCCGGGAACTAGCCCGCGGCGCGGGCCGCTCAACCAGCTTTGAAGGAGAATCTCAATGAACCTCATCTCGAACATCTGGATTCACCCACGCACCTCGGCCGCGGGCCTCCTCATCGCCGCCGTTACCATTGCCGGAGTCCTCACGCAACAGGGCATCACCCTCGGCTCNNCTTGGCCTGCTTGCCAAGGACCCCGACCCCAGCCCAACCTCAAACAACACCGCCAAACTCGGCGCTCTCATGCTGTGCGCCGTCCTCGTTTCCGGCTCCATCCCGCTCGCCGGGTGCTCCGGAAAACAGGTCGCTCAGGATATCGTCAACTGGACCCCCGCCCTGCAAACCGCCGTCGCCGTGGTCGACTCCACAGCCTCCGTGCTTGCCCCCGGCGACGCACCCATCTTCCTGGCCGCCACCGCCAGCTTCGATGCAGCCACAAATCTGCTCGTCGCCCAGTGCAAAGCCTACCTCGCCAATCCCTCCGCCAGCCTGCTTGCCCAGTTGCAAAGCCAGATCGTCACCTTCCAGCAGCAGGTCAACGCCGCGCTCCTTCAGTCCGCGCGCATCGTCAACCCCAATAGCCAGACCCACGCCCTGGCCGCCATCAACGGCGTCGCCACCATCGTGAACGCTATCTTTGCCCTCGTCGAGTCCATCTCCAGCAAAGCCGCCGCGGCTCAAATGGCATCGCAGGCCAGCATCAAGATCTCTCAGGTGCAGCCCTATCTGGACCGGGACCAGGCAGCCCGGCTCGTTGCCGAGCACTACAGCGAGCCGGTCTTTCTCGCTCGCATTCAGCTTGCCCAGGCGCAATCCTCAGCAATTCGCTCCGGCTTCTAGGTCCTTGGAAAAACTCCCCCTGAGTCGGTGTTTTGAAAGGGCGCCGCTCATTGGCCAGGGCTTTAGCCCTGGCCTCAACCGAATGGTGGACTATATACGCGGTGACAGGTGAGCGCGTATCGTATTGATATATCGCGATGCATCGATGCTTGACAGATACCTTGACATGAATCAAGAATTCTGTTGACGACCGCGTCTACGACGGGGTTACATGGAATGGCACACAAAAGAGTTACGAAAGGCGTACCAAAGTGTGCAACAATCTTGCCTTTGACGCGCTCTAATAGGGAAGATGTGTCGATGGATCTAAACGTGCTGGCATTTCGTACAGTACACAGGGCGACAAAAAGTCGCCTACTGCGAAACGTAAACGATCAGCTTAGAAGGGCTTCGTTGGCGGACGCAAAAAGGCAGAATACCAACTGCCATGGAGCGACGTTCCCCCACAACGTCGAAAAAAATACGGTGCGCTGATCACGCATCTCGGAGGAAGGCGGCAAATATGGAATTTATGATTACCCACCCATCTTTGGACGAATATCACGCTCGTCTCGTCGCGATGGCTGAGAAGTACGGGTACGAGGGCGAGGACTGGATAAGTCTGAAGCAGAGCCAGCTGAGTCGGCAAGAATGGTTCGAATACTCTTTCATTGTTTCTACGGTCGGCGATCTGTTGATTCAACGAGAGTTTGATGATACATTCCAAGCACCAAGTCACGTTGGGCCGAACGATTGTACGTCTACTGAACCCGGGGCAAACCCGGGTTTAGTCTTTCTGGCAGGGGTGAATAGTGAATGCCGAGAAGTATGCGAAACTTATTGAAAAAGCTTTACTATCGTGCCCTTATATAGAGAACAGACCCCGCTTCCCTTCCGAAATTGAAATTCCCGAACTCGATCCAGACGCTCTTTATTGGCGAGATGAAATTGACATCCAGCAAAACCTCTGCCTAACTGTAATGGAGTCGGCCTTTTTCTACGATGATGAAATTGTCGAACGCGCATTTTCATATGACCTGCGCGAAAAAGGGACCAGCAGACTGATCTGGAGAATCGACAATCATTCCCGCCGGCAGCCAATCTCATCGCGTTGCCACGTGCATAATCTTCCGAATGATCCTCCTAATAGCAGGATTGAGTATTTCAAGAACTCTAGCGGGACGATATTCACCTATGCGATCCGCTGTATCAACAACCATTTTGAGGGTAAGCCTCAGGACTGGGAGGAGCCCCGGCAATGACAAGGCATCGCAAGGTTCAATACTTTGAAACTGAAGGCAGGGAAAACCTTCTTCTCGTGATTAAGAGCATTAAGGCCTTTCTCCGGCCTACCGAAAGCCAGGATGCTCTCTTACCCAAGAAGATCGTCTTCATGACGCGTGAGGGTGAAGGGCCGATGCTCGCTCACAGCCAATTGCAATCGGAGGAGCTGAAGATAATCGCCGTCACCTTCCCTCGGCATTACGCGGGGAAACATCCCGACGATTCGGTGTTCATGCCCGAAATCACAGAAAGGGTACGGAAATTCTTCGTCGCATTCGAAATCCCAATTATCACGAACCGGCTTCCGTTTGATGACATTGTTGGAGCTGAATCCCATAACCGTGAAATGGCTTTAATCCGTAATGCCCTGGCGGTTTTTGGGGGAAGTATTCCACTTGCTATACAAGCTGTCTTGCAGGCAACGGACGCCGGGTATGTCGATGTCGGGGAGCAGGTAATTGCCGCTACCGGCGATACGGCACTGTTGGTAACTGCATCAACGACGCGGCTGTTTCTAGCAAAGGACAGCCGCGGATTTTCCGTAAATGAGATTATCTGCAAGCCTCGGAAATTTGACATTACGATGAAGCCCATTGCTCCTCAGCTACCGGAACCACAGAAGCCGGTCGCTCAGATCGAAAGAGCAACCAGCGACATCGAAGGGAGCAAGGGATAGGCCACAAGGGAAGCAAAATCATGCCCAGCCAAACCCNNATCGCGTTCGTCACCGCCGGCAAAGTAGGCGGCAGCGTCGGTTCGCCCAGACCCGTCGGAGAGTAATCGGTCTTCAGCCAGTGGCATTCGATCTCCGGCACCTGCCGCATGCGCATCAGCGGATGGTTTTGGAAGTTCGACTGCACGATCCTTCCATCCACCAGCGTGATCTCCTGCGCCAGGTGGCCAAGCCCTTCCATAATGCCGCCCTGCACCAGGTTTTCCGCCGCCCCCGGGTTGATGATCTGGCTTCCAATATCGGTCACCGCCCACACCTTGTGTACGGTCACCTTGCCTGCCGAGTCCACGCTCACGTCCGCCACCTCGGCCACATAGCCCAGATGGCAGAACCACGCCGCAATCCCCATCCCGCGACCCGGCGTCTTCTTGCGGTTCGCCCACCCAGACTTCTCGGCCGCCATCTGAAGCACACCCTTGAACCGCTCCGGAATTAGAACTCCCGGCCCCGTCGGCTCATGATCGCCCACTGCGTCTTCGCCGTCCGATTTCCACGGCGCCTTCTTGTTGCTCAGTAGCTCAAGCTGAAACTCCAGCGGATCGCGTCCCGTCGCGTGAGCCATCTCATCCAGGAACGACTGCCCAACCCAGCAATACGCGTTGTCTCCGGGCGCGCGTAGCGCTCCAGTCCGCAGCATCAATGGCTGCGTCGAGGTGTAGAGCGCATACACCGGCGGAAACCCAGCCGGATATGCATCCCGTCCCATGCCACCGCCTGAGGCCGTGTGCTTCTCATCTCCAAACGTCGCAAAGTGCTGCCGCCACGCCGTCAGCTTGCCCTGCGCATCCAAGCCGCCCTTCAGGCTGAACGTTCCCCCCGGACGGAAAGGATCGTGCACAACGTCATCCTCGCGCGACCACAGCAGCTTCACCGGCGCATCCACGCGTTTTGCAATCCAAGCCGCCTCCACCAGCCAGTCGTTCTGCAACCGCCTGCCAAAGCTGCCGCCCGACCGCACCATGTGCGTCGTGATATCGCTCTGCTGAATGCCCAGCGTTTTCGCCACCAGTGCGCGTCCGTCGCCCGGCAGCGTGCTGGTCGACCACATCTCCAGCTTGCCGTCCTTCCAATGCGCTGTCGCGCCTTGAGGCTCCATCGTCACGTGTGCAATGAACGGGTACTCGTAAGTAGCCTCCACCACCTTCGCCGCGCTCTTCAGCGCCGCGTCTACGTCCCCATACTTGCGCACCGTCGTCGCCGGCGGAGCCTTCAACAGCTCCGCGGCCTTCGTCCTGAATCCCTCGCTGCTCTGCGTTGCCGCGGGCCCCAGGTCCCACTCCACCTTCAGTTGCTTCCGCGCCTGTTGTGCGTGCCACCAGCTATCCGCGACAATCGCGATCCCCGGCTCCATGCCCGGTTCCCACGGCGTAAAGGCGGCCGGAGTAATCCCACCGTCAATCACCAGCACATACTTCACACCCGGCAGCGCTTTCACCGCATCCACATTCGCCGACTTCACCTTGCCCGCGAATACCGGAGCTTTTTCAATGCTCGCGTAAAGCATCCCCGGCAGTTGCACATCGATCCCAAAGAGCGGCTTGCCCGTCACAATTGCGTGCGCATCCACATTCGGCGCTGAGTGCCCGATGATGTGGTAGTCCTTCGGGTCTTTCAGCTTCACACTGCTGAGTGCAGGCGCGGGCAGTGCGGCAGCCTTCTCCGCAAGCTCGCCATAAGTAGCCGACTTGCCACTCCCCAAATGTTGCACCTTGCCCGGCGTCGTGCTGCACTCACCCTCCGGTACGCCCCATGTCTGCGCGGCAGCCGTAATCAGCAGTTGCCGTCCCGCTGCGCCCACCCGCCGCATCGGATCCCAACCAGTTGGCGTATTCGACGATCCCCCCGAATACTGCGGCCCATAAATCTTCTCGTTCAGCTCCGCCTGCTGTACGCGAACGTCCTTCCACTCCACGTCGAGTTCCTCGGCAATCAGCATGGGGAACATGTTGCGCATGCCCTGGCCAGACTCCGAGGCGCGCGCCATAATGGTCACCACGCTATCCGGACCAATGTGAATGAACGCCTGCGGCGTCAGTGGAGGTCCACCCGGTCCCTGCGCCTTTGCAAGCGGTGAAAGATGAAAATTCAGCGCGAGCCCGCCACCGGCGAGAGCGCTCAACTGAAGAAACGATCTGCGATCGAGTTGCATGATTCGAGCCTCCCTTCTACTTATTGGTGTATGAGCCGGCAGCAGAGTGAATCGCCTGCCTGATTCGCGTGTAAGTCCCGCAGCGGCAAAGGTTCCCGCTCATCGCCGCATCAATCTCCGCGTCGGTCGGATGCGGCGTATGCTCCAGCAGCGCCGCCGCCGCCATGATCTGTCCTGACTGGCAGTAGCCGCACTGCGGGACGTCCAACTCCTCCCACGCCAACTGCACTGGGTGCCGCTCGTCCGGCGAAAGCCCTTC
>PMXB01000382.1 GCA_003165935.1 Acidobacteriaceae bacterium
CCTGCTTGACGGCGCTGCGGCGCAGATCGCCGTTTGGGTCGCGCTTGAAGCGGGCTTCATCCTCGCCGCCTTCGCCGGTGTTGGACATGCCGCCGAGGCGGTTCATCGCGATCGCAAGGGTTTCGTGCGCTTCCTTGCTGATGGACCCGAAACTCATTGCGCCGGTGGTGAAGCGCTTGACGATCTCCTTGGCTGGCTCAACTTCGTCGAGCGGAATCGGCTGATCGGCGTACTTGAGCTTGAGCAGACCGCGCAGCGTGCAGAGGTCGCGATTCTGGTCGTCGATGAGCGCCGAGTACTCTTCAAAGGTGGCTGCGTTATTGGCGCGCACTGAATGTTGCAGCTTGGAGATGGTCTGCGGGTTGAGCAAGTGATACTCGCCGTCCACACGGAACTGATAGGTGCCCCCGACAGCAAGATCGGTCTCAGACTCTGTGAAGGGCTGGAACGCGTAGGCATGCTTCATCTGCGCTTCGCGGGCCAGCACGTCGAGGCCGACGCCCTCAATGCGCGAGGCGGTTCGGGCAAAGTAAGAGTCGATGAGCGACTTGTTGAGGCCGACGGCCTCGAAGACCTGCGCGCCGCGATAGCTCTGCAGGGTGCTGATGCCCATCTTCGAGAAGGTCTTGAGCAGTCCCTTGTTGATCGCCTTGATGAAGTTCTTCTCGGCATACTCGCCGGTAATGTGCGCGGGAAGGAGTCCCCGACGGGCCAGGTCGTGCAGGCTCTCGATGGCCAGGTAAGGGTTGATGGCGCTCGCGCCGTAGCCGATGAGNNAGGGCAAAGTGCATGACCTCGCGCGGCTCGCCACTCTCGATGATCAGTGCCACCTGCGTGCGGGTCTTCTCCTTGACCAGGCGGTTGTGGACGGCGGCCATGGCCAAAAGGCTGGGGATTGGCGCATAGGTCGCGTCGACGCCACGGTCAGAGAGAATCAACAGCGTGTAACCGGAGTTGACTGCGTGAGAAGCGCGCGAACTGAGGTCGTCGAGCGAATGCTTCAGGCCGGCTTCGCCATCCCCGGCGCGAAAAAGAGCGGGAAGGGTTGTGGCGAGCAGGTCGCCGGAGGAGACGCGGCGCAGCTTTTCGAGGTCGCGGTTGGTGAGGATGGGATGCGGGAGCTTGAGCGTGTGGCAGTTTTCCGGCGCTTCATCCAGAATGTTGCGCTCAGTGCCGATATAGCTGATGAGCGACATCACCAGTTCTTCGCGAATCGGATCGATGGGCGGATTGGTGACCTGCGCGAACAACTGCTTGAAGTAGTTGAACAGCGGCTGCGGACGATCGGACAAGCACGCAAGAGGCGTATCGGTTCCCATGGAGCCGATCGGCTCTTCGCCCTTTGCGCCCATGGGGCCCAGGATCACGCGGAGATCTTCCTCGGTGTAGCCGCAGGCGCGTTGTCTTCTGAGCAATGTCTCAGGATTGGATGCGATCACTCGAGAAGGTTCGGGGAGATGATCCAGCGTCACCTGCTGCGCCTTCAGCCAGTCGGCATAGGGCTGGCGCGCAGCGAGGTGCTTCTTGATCTCTCTGTCGGAGATGATGCGCTTCTCCAGAGTGTCCACCAGGAACATGCGTCCCGGCTGAAGGCGGCCCTTCTTGCGCACGTCCTCCGCGGGAACCTCAATAACGCCGGCTTCAGAAGCAAGCACGACCAGGTCGTCCTTGGTGACGATGTACCGGCCGGGGCGCAATCCGTTACGGTCAAGCGTCGCGCCGATCACGCGGCCATCGGTAAATGCAATCGCGGCCGGCCCGTCCCACGGCTCCATCAGCGAAGCGTGGTACTCGTAGAAGGCGCGCTTGTCTTCGTCCATATCCGGGTTGCCCGCCCATGCTTCAGGGATCAGCATCGCCATCACGTGGGGCAGGCTGCGGCCGGACTGGAAGAGGAACTCCACGGCGTTGTCGAGCGAAGCGGAGTCGCTGCCNNGCCAGCATCAGGCCCTTGTAGACGATGGTTCGGCAGGAGAACGAAGGGATGAAGAACGTTTCCTTGTCATCGACGTCTGAGGCGTCTATTTCATTCTCGGTGCGGCGGCGGACGCGGTAGAGCAGCCGCTCAAATGCGTCTTCGCTCATCCCATCGGGGCGGGCCACAAAGAGCTGCTCGATATACGGCTGGGTTGCGCGCGCCTCGCGCCCGATGGCGTCACCGTTGACAGGCGTGTCGCGCCAGCCAAGCAGCTTGAGGCCCTCTTCCTGGGCAATGCGCTCAAGCACGCCCTCGCACTTGAGGCGGCTGTGCTTTTCAACCGGGAGGAAACACATGGCCACGCCGTAAGCGCCCGGGTCGGGCAGGTTCATTCCCAGCTCAAGGCACACCTTGGAAAAGAACGCATGCGGAATCTGGATCAGGATGCCCGCGCCGTCGCCCGTCTCGGGGTCGCAGCCTGCCGCACCGCGGTGGGTGAGGTTGATAAGCACCTCAAGGCCCTTGCGGATGATGTCGTGGCTCTTGTCGCCGCGAATGCTCGCGACCAGTCCCATTCCGCAGTTGTCGTGCTCGTTCCGCGGGTGATAGAGGCCCTGGGGTTCGGGTATACAGCGGCGTTGATCAAGTGTTTCCATGGCAGCCTTCTTGAAGAGCGGTTTTGTTGTGTGGCCCATCGCGCGCCGGGGTAGACACTCACCCCATGCGGTTCCCGCGAAGGAATCGACCTGTTGCTTCATGAAAAGGGGCGCTGTCGCACCCCAGCCTGTGTGGGACTTAGCTGACAGTATTAATACTATCGAAAAATTGACGATTTGGGTGTGCGCATCTTCCCGCGAGCCTGCCGCGCCGTCCCGGATGCTGCAAACCGGCCGGTTGCAGGTTCGTTTGGATCCGTCCTCACGGCCCGCTATCCACTTGAATTTTTGGGTCTTCACCCCCATTTGTGGCCTCGGCGATTCACCTCTTGATCGCCTATAGTGTTCATAGAGCCAGAAGTCAGTATCAGGAGCAAGCGGATGCGCGATTCCATTCTCGTCACCGGTGGGGCAGGATTCATCGGCTCAAACTTCGTATTGAGCTGGCTGGCAGGCGAGTCCGCTTCCGTGGTCAATCTCGATCTGCTTACCTACGCGGGCAACCCCGCCAGCCTGGCCTCGGTCGACGGCGACCCACGCTACCGGCTGGTCCGTGGCGATATCGACGATGCCAACCTGGTTCGTTCCCTGCTGCGCGATCACCGGCCCCGTGCCATTGTCCACTTCGCCGCCGAGAGCCACGTCGACCGCTCCATTGCTTCGCCGGACGCATTTATTCGTACCAATGTGCATGGGACTTTCGTTTTGCTCGATCAGGCCCGCGCTTACTGGTCCGAGCTCACCGAAGCGGATCGCCGCAACTTCCGCTTTCTGCACGTCTCAACCGACGAGGTTTATGGCTCGCTCGGTCCTGCTGACCCAGCCTTCAGCGAGACCACACCGTACGCACCCAACAGCCCCTATGCCGCATCCAAGGCTGGCTCGGATCACCTGGTCCGGGCCTATCAGCACACCTTTGGACTGCCCACGCTGACAACCAACTGTTCGAACAACTACGGCCCGTACCAGTTTCCTGAAAAACTCATCCCGCTGATGATCTTGAACGCGCTTGAAGGCAAACCGCTGCCGGTTTACGGCGACGGGAAGAACGTCCGCGACTGGCTCTTTGTGGAGGATCACTGCTCGGCGATTGGTGCGGTCCTGGCCGGCGGCCGGGTGGGCGCGACCTACAACATTGGCGGGGCGAGCGAGCGCGCCAACCTGGACGTGGTGACACTGGTTTGCGACCTCGTGGATGAGATGGCAGGGCCGTTGGCTTCCGGTCCGCGCCGCAAGCTGATCACATTTGTCGCCGACCGCCCGGGCCACGATCGCCGCTACGCCATCGACGCCACCAAGATCTCCGGTGAACTGGGTTGGAAGCCGGCTCAGCAATTCGAGTCGGGCCTGCGCAAGACCGTACGCTGGTACCTCGATCATCCTGACTGGGTGCGCGATGTGCGAACCGGCGCCTATCTCGAGTGGATCGCAAAAAACTACACGGAGCGTACCACCTTATGAAGGGAATCATCCTGTGAAGG
>PMXB01000041.1 GCA_003165935.1 Acidobacteriaceae bacterium
CCGAGAGCAATTCCTGAATGGCGTCGTGCGGCAATTCCGGGTGCAGCTCGGCATTCTTGAGCACCTGGGCGATGATGGCCCCCCTGTTGCCCTTAATAGGCGCCGGGTAGAATCCGCCCACGGCGTTACCTGCATCGAGGGCGAAGGTTTCCACATGCACCTCAAAGAGGCCCGCCTTGAGGAGAAAGACCCCTTCGTCCGTCCGCTGAAGATTGCGTAAGGGCTCGAACCGGCTTCCATCGACCGTCGGCGGCAGCGTCGCCAGTTTGATGGTGTCGGTAAAGTTCGTCGTTAGATTCCCGGCCTTTGGAGCAGCCGGGTTTGATTTTGTCTCGCACAGCTTTTTCATGAACCCCGTCGCGTTATCGCACTGCGCGACAAGCGACACGGATACTGCTAGGACCCACAGCAACGTGACTGACCCTCTCACCGCTTTCATGACCTTTGGCTCCCTTTCCAAGTGATGGTTGATGTTTCAAGCCTTGGCTGGCTTGCTTTCCTTTGCCTTCGGGGGCCGGCCGCGCGCGCCGTCAATTTTCACGGCGACGCCGACCGACCCGGCAAGTTCGCGAATCTTCGCGATGGTGTCCTGTTTCTTCTTCTCTGCCCGCGCCTTCTGCTCCGTCTCCGTCCAGGCGCGGACCTGTTCCAATTCGCTATCGCTCAACGCCTTTATGTTTTGCTCCGTCATTGCGTGGCAATCCTCCCGTCGCCTCTTTCTCGTTCACAATCTGAATCCGCTCCACATGCGCAGTCCCTTCGGGCTTCAGCACGTCTTCGGCCTCCACCCCCTCCTGAATCTCGCTTGCCCGGTGCAGCCGCAGTTTCTGGCGGATATTGGCCAGGTTGCGGCCTTCAATCACCACCACGTCGTCCCCAAAGTGAAGGTCGAGCCTTCCCGCCGGGTCGAAATCGACGCGGGTGAGATAGGCATAGGCAAAGCTCACGATGCTGCCGCTTTTAAAGACCACGTCGAGCATCGGCGTGGGCATGGCGGGCCGGACGTCCTTCATCGCGTCGCGCGGCTCATCCTCCTGATTGCCGAGAATTTTCGCGACGACACTGGAGCGCGTCTTTTCAGCTTGCAAGACGCACCTCCCGTTCGCGGGGAGCCCATACACGCTCGCGCACTGCTTCGTAAGCCCGCAGGACTTTCTGGGTCTGAATCAGCTTGCGGATTTTCGGCTGGCGTTTGACCGGAGCCTCGCCGTCCAATAGTTCCGTGGCGGAGAGGCGCTTTGCGTCGGTACGGACCGCGTCCATGACGGCGGCCTTGTCGTCCGTGTAAAGCCTGGCCGTTTCGCGTCCGCGCGAGAAGGAGACGTACAGCTGCTGACGATTGGCGGCGGCCAGGGACTCCGTTCCTAGCGCTATGAGGACCTTGTCCACGGTAGTGCCCTGCGACGCATGGGACGTCACCACATAGCCATGCGTCATGCCGCCGTAACTTTTCGGGACGACGAAGCCATTGCTTAACGCAATGTCGCCGCCCTTGGTAAATCCCGAGACCTCGAAAATGTCGCCGTTATCCAGACGGCTTTTGGCCATCTTGCCGCCCCGCCGCGTTTCCGCCGTAAATCCGTTCTGGGTAATCCGGACGCGGTCGCCCTTGGCGAATTTCACGTTTTTGGCTTCATAGAGCTGGAAGCGGTTGGCCTGCCCAAGTGCGAGCTTTTCAACGCGACCGTTGTCCCGTTCCACCATCACACCATTCGCATCCGACGCCTTCACCGTTGCGCGCTCGCCACGCGTCCAGCCCCGTGCGTTCTGGACGAACTGCACCACGTCGCCCTCCCGGTAATTGGCGAAATCCGTGCGCTGCGCTTCCGTGAGGTTGAGCGAAGCAAGGGAAGTGAATTCGCGCTCCTTGCCCGTAACCCGGCCCGTGGTCTTTAAGCCCTCCCGAATGGCCTCCGTGACCTTCGCGGCTTCGGCATGGGTGGGGGAGACGACGAGCGCGGTCTTATGCTCGCCGTCTTTCTTAATGTCGCCGGTCGTCGCTACATAATCCGCCGCGAGATGACGGTAGCGGGCGTCACCTTCCACCTCGACAATCGCGCCCATTTTGTCGAGCGCATCCAGCCCATGCTCAAGCTTGGTCCGGCCGTCTTTTTCGACTTCATCGCCACCGCTGAGCAGCGTTACGGCGTCCCGGTATTCCTTATTCGTCTGCCGCCTGACCTCAGTGAGTTCAGCGCTTTGAATTGCCTCATATTTCTGCAAGATTCTTAAGGCATCGCCGCGCTTAACGCTCGAATGCTGCGCTGTGTCGCCGCTCAGCACAATCCGGGCTTCCTGACGCTTCGCCAGGTCGAAGACCCGCTTCATATCGGGAGTCGATAAGAGTCCTGCCTCATCAATCCACAAAACCTGGCCGTGAATTTTGTGTTGCAGTTCTGCATCGGTCAGAAGCTTCTCGACCGTGTCCGCGTCCGCGTCCTTAAAGCCTTCCACCCTGAGGACGCCGCGAGACGCTTTTGCGGACGGGGCAAAGGCGAAGACTTTTTTCCCGTTCTGTTCAATGGCTTTTGCAATCGACTGCGTGGTCTTTGTCTTGCCCGTCCCTGCCCGTCCGGTCAGGCCAGTCACGGCATCGCGGGAATTGAGAACGGCTAATGCAGCCGCACGCTGTTCGCCGCTCAGCGTTTCGTCCAGCACCGGGTCTTCAATGCCGCCGAGCCTGCGATGCCGTCCTTTGCCTTCGCGCGCGTAATTGAGGATGGCCAGCTCTTCCTGCTTGACCTCTTTTGTCGTGGCGTACCGCTGGCCTTGCACGTCCTTGCGGAGGATGTTGTCCCGGTTTAATTCACCCCTCACCTGCCCCACGGTCGCATTCCCAACGCCCTGAATCAGCGCGTTCTTCAGGAGCTCTTTTTCCGTGACCACCGAAGCGCGCTCGAAGGAATGGGCCAGGGCATAATCCATCGCCTCCCCCGCCTGCAATGTCGGGGTGTCGTGGCCCGCGCGCGCTGCGAAAATCGCTTTGGCTTCATACGGGTTAACCCGGCTTCTCCAGAGCTTGCGAAGCTCATCCATGCTGAGCGGACTCTCGGATTTCTTGTGCCGGGTGCGTTTGGCGAGCACGCTTCGCCCGTCGTGGCCGGAGATTCCCAGCCGCTCTGCCTCCGCGTCGATAGCCGCCCGCCTGCGGGAGAATTTCTCCGCCGTCGCGCGGCTGATTCCCGCCAGGGTGAAGCTGTTGCCGTCGCGCTCGATGCCATAGCCTAAGTCGGCAAGATTTGCCGCCAGCCTGCTATGGAACGCCGCCTGGTAATAGCCCTTATCCCGGACAAGGTTNNTTCCATCTCGCCCATGGTGTCGCGCACCGCCCGCTGAAATGCACTCAATACCCGCTCATCCCCGCCCACTTCGTAGGCAAGGCTGACCGACTTGGGCGCGTCGAAGGTGAAGTCATAGAGGACGCGCCGGTCTGCCCTCGTATTTCGCGTGAGACTCTGCTGCGTCTCGGGGTTAAGGTTGTCGCACAGGCTGAAATATGCCTCGCGCTTCACCTCGCCTTGCAGGCCGAGCAATTCCGCGCCGAGGCCCCTCCACTGCCCCGGCATTTCCTGCGCATCCTTCATGTAGTAATCGGAGCGTTCCAGATGCCGCGTGTAGTAATCCTTGGCGGCCTGTGCGTTCGAAGATGGCGTTATGAATATCATCGTGCGATTGAGTTCGTGCTGCTTTTCTTCAACCAAAACGCGAGCACCCTAGTTACAAATTCCCGTACCGTCCACTTCCAAAATGCTGCCCGTAATCCAAAATGTTTTTCCGTATACACCTGTCCCCGATGCACAGCATCGGCAGGGAGCGGCGCTCCAAAAACCACTGAAGCGCCGCCCGGCAATCACAGGGACCGTCCCGGCTGTTGCTGAGACCGCGAACGCCCCAGTTGATTGCGTGCCACCGGCGCGCTGTACTTCTCGGCCGGTGACTGGTTATGGGTTACGCCGGCATCCCTGATCGTCTGACCGGCCTCTTTTGCTTGGTGGAGCGCTTGAGCGGGCATGTCTTGCACCCGCCCGTATTTTTCAGCGGCCGACATGGGCCACCTCCTAAGCCGCACCCGTTACTTCGGGTGGGGNNAACGCCGAAATGTAAAGCCACATTCCGACTTCCCAGTTGAAGGTCCAGAGGAGATGGCCAGCGAGATAAACCAACACCGGCTCAACGAACTTGAGGATCTTCTCCTGGCCGATGGGCAACGGCAGGTTCGATGTGCCCACATACATGGAGTGCCACTCGATTCCTGCGTTGTTTTTCTTCCATATCGCACGTCGCTGATAAATGCTCGCCCCGACAAACGCTGCCATGAACCAGGTCATCATCGCCGGG
>PMXB01000064.1:0-9306 GCA_003165935.1 Acidobacteriaceae bacterium
GACCCAGAACACCCACCAAAACCGATGCATTCCCCAAAGATAGTAATACATCGCTCATCTCCCAAGGTGCGCTTGATGGTTTCCCGCCTGTCGCCAATGAATCAGGAAAGGTCTTCACCGGATAACGCGAGCTTGATGCTAATAACTCGAATGGCGAGTTGCCTTTCAACTGTAGGAATGACAAATGGCTCGTAGCAACCCGACACTCAGTGAGTTGAAGGTGCGAATGGCAGTCATGAGTTTGCCGTCCACAATTGACCAGGGCACACGGCGAATGCGCGGGCGGTGTCCAAAGCGGACTGTGGCTCTGCCATTCTCTCGCGGATTCTCAATCGCCCTCTGTCTGTCTGGCGTCGACTTCTCCGTCCGGTCGTGTGTCTGCATTGTCGCTCTGGATGCCATGGCAGCCTCGCAGGGATGTACACGATTCCTCAGCGTCCTTAAATACAAAATGGAAAACTCCGGATGCAAGAGGCGCAAGCTTCCTGGAAGATGGTCAACACAATGCCCTAGAGCAAATATGACAATGCCGCGGACCTGCATATCTGCGCAGTCGAACTTCGTCGCCCGACCGATCATCCGAAGGACCTGGCAGTCTGCGCATCGAGTAATTCTGATGTTCTTCCCTTCCTTGGGGAAGGGTTTTTACACTACCGCGGCCGGCGCTCTTCGCACAGTTGGCGAGTTACCTCGAGGGATGAAGAGGATCAAGTCCCGACCGAGCGCTCAGTGAATCGAGGCCGTAACTGGCCGCGGCTTCGAGCCCGCAGATGCTCCGTTAGGTTTTATGCTCGATTCCCGCTTCCAGCGAAGGCTCCTCCGTCGANNGGCGGCCCAGAAGGTGCTCGCTCTTTATTTAGCACTATCGCGGGATCCATGGTCACCGCCGCGAGTTTCACCTTCCTCTCGGCGGTGCCCCTTTCAATTGCGGCCCAGCAATACGGGTCTCGGATGTTGTGCAACTTCATGCGTGATCGAGTCACTCAGGTTCTGCTAGGTACGTTCGTATCGACCTTCCTGTATCGCGTTCTCGTCGTGCGGGAGATGCGAGGATCGGATTTCTCAGGGGGCTTCTTTCCTGCGACGGCTATCACCGCAGCCGACGTGATGTTGCGCGAGGTGGATAGCCCGGGAACTGCTTGGAAAGAACGCGGTCGCAACGAGTGTTCTGAAGGCATTGCGCTTCAGAAGTGTGCAATTTTGACCAGACTTCAGAGCCGGAGTGTTTGTAGTTTGGCTCCAAAGAGCGGGGGGTCATTTCGTCTCCAAAACTTTGGGATTGTGCAAATCACTCCGGCGCCTTTCGGAAGAAGGCCGGATCGGCATATCAATCGCTCTAGCGCTGCGCAAGCTGTATAGCGAGGGCAGCCTTCGTGGTGAAGTGCGCTTTTCGTCCCAGGTATTTGATCCTCTCGTTTCGATCTAACGCCATTGGAAAGATGCCTGCTGGCAAGGCTTGTTGGCGGACGACGCCGACCGGAGGTTCATCTGTCAAGAGTGGGTCGTTCCGCATCGACGGAAGAGTGCAGGCGCCGTTCGCGCGGACTTGAGGGGTCATTCTTTCGCACGTCGCATTCGTGCCTTCGCGTGGAGTACTTATCCTCGCTGTTTGATCGTTTCCATAGCAAGGTGCTCTTCGCCTGCTGTGGGCTCTTGATGGTGATGAGCAGTTCTTGCAAGCGGTCGGAGGCGCCGATTCCGGTAAACCGACCATACGAAACCGGCAATGCCAGCTTCACGGGTGCAACGTTGAATTCAGCGCCCAATGACCCACCTGGGGAANNGGCGCAGCCAGGCGCACGACTACGCCAATACGCGCTACAGCACGCTCGATCAAATCAATACAGGAAACGTCGGCAAACTGCGGATCGCCTGGACCTTTTCCAATGGAACTTTGGGCGGTCAGGAAGCAGCTCCTCTGGTGGTCGACAACACCATGTATGTGGTGACTCCGTTTCCCGACGAACTCTATGCTCTGGATTTGACGCTGCCAGGAGAGCCGATCAAGTGGGTCTTCAAGCCTAACCCATCGCCGATCGCCAAGGGCAAAGCCTGCTGCGGCCCAGTAACCCGCGGCGTCGCCTACGCCAATGGAAAACTCATCTACAACCTGCTTGACGATCACACCGTGGCCGTGGATGCGAAGACCGGCAAAGAGGTGTGGCGCATCAAGATGGGCAATGTGGAAACGGGCGAAACGATGACCATGGCGCCGTTTGTGGTGGGCAACAAAGTATTGGTCGGCGACAGTGGCGGCGAGATGGGAGTGTGGGGTTGGATCGCGGCGCTCGATGTGGATAGCGGCAAAGAGTTATGGCGCGCCTACAGCACCGGGTCAGACAGCCAAGTGCGCATCGGCAATGACTTCAAGCCGTTCTATGACCATATGAAAGGCAAGGATCTCGGCATCGGCAGTTGGCCCGCGGGTGCGTGGAAACACGGCGCCGGCTCTGTTTGGGGTTGGATTTCGTATGACCCGCAACTGAATCTGATCTATTACGGCACCAGTAATCCCTCGCCTCGCGTCCCCGATCAGCGGCCCGGTGACAATCTCTGGACCAGCACCATCTTTGCGCGAAACCCGGATACCGGAATGGCCCGCTGGGCTTACCAGACTACGCCGCACGATCGATGGGATTACGACGCGGTGAATGAGGACATCCTGATGGACCTGCGGGTTGACGGGCAACTGCGCAAAGTGATGGTCCATTTCGACCGGAACGCCTATGGCTACACGATTGACCGAGCCACGGGCGAAGTGCTGAAAGCGGCTCCGTTTACGTATCAGAACTGGTCCAGCGGCTTTGACATGAAGACGGGCATACCGACCGTCAATCCAGACAAGGAACCGCATCCCAACGTGAAGCTGGTCAATGTGTGCCCACCCGACATTGGCGGCAAGGATTGGCAGCCCTCCGCGGCTTCGCCTCGCACTGGCCTCGTCTACGCCGCAGTCTTCAATATGTGCATGGATGTTACCGACAACGATGTGAGCTACATTCCGAGTTCGCCGTTCGACGGCATGGATATGAAGCGCTATCCGGCACCGGGAGGAAACCTTGGCGAGTTCATTGCATGGAACCCGGTGACCGGCAAGAAGGTGTGGGGGGTGAAAGAGGTATACCTGACCATGAGCGGGGTGTTGGCAACCGCGGGGGATGTGGTGTTTTATGGGACGACGGATGGATGGTTCCGCGGGGTAGATGCGCGCAGCGGGAGGGTGCTTTGGTCGCAAAAACTTGGTTCCGGGATTATCGGTCAACCGATTACTTATCTCGGGCCAGATCATCGGCAATATATTGCTATCTACGCAGGGGTTGGCGGTGCCGCGACCGTGCATGTCGACAAGGAAGCGGTCAAAGGATTCGATTTCCCGGCTGGAGGCAATTCTCTCTACGTTTTTTCTATCGATGGCGACTCGATGAGCAACGGCCAGAGCCAGTTGGGTGGGATGGACAGCATCTCGAAGAAGTCGCCGCAAAGCGGCACGAGTGAGAAGCAATGAGGGCCGCGATGGACCACTGCGCCGCCCGCGCTGGTATGGGCATGTTGGCCTTTGCGCTTCTGACTCCGCTCAGCGGCTGCAGAGCTGCGCAGGGTGGAAGCAGCATGACTGCCCAATCGACGATGAACCTCCCCGCGGAGAGCGCAGCCGGCGCCGTGCCGCTGGGCCAGCTAGCAGGCGCGCCGGCAGAGACCGCGACTTCTCTATCGATCGCGAACCCCTATGAGCATAATCCGCAGGCTATTCAGGCAGGCAGGCAGTTGTACCTCCAGATGAACTGCGCCGGTTGCCATGCCTACAACGGCAAGGGCAACATGGGCCCTGACCTGACGGATACCTACTGGCGCTATGGAGGTCTGCCGGTTCAGATATACAACACGATTCATGACGGGCGTCCTCAGGGCATGCCGGCATGGAAGCGCGCACTGCCTCCAGATGAAATTTGGAAGCTTGTTGCCTACATTCAATCTCTGGGCGGCACGGTATCCGTATCGAACTACGAACACGCGCGCCAGGGAGATCGGCCGGGAGACCTGATTGCACCCGAGGCGCAAGCGGAAGCACAGCCATGAGGCCACGCATCGCGATGCTTTGTTGCGGCCTGCTGGCGGCGCCGGCCGCTACCTGGGCGGAAACGCCGATGTCGTATCAGCGCACGTTTGGTCCGGCAGTCGATCCAGTCACGCGCCTCGCATGGGGTCTGGGCACTGTCTCGCTTGTGGTGATTGTCGTCATCGGAGTGCTTCTGCTCGGCAGCCTGCTGCGACGGCGCGATGCGGCCGATGGAGATTCAGGGCAGCTGGCTGTGCGTCACGACGGGGGCGGGATGGCCTGGATTTATGTGGGCAGCGGAATCTCACTGGTTGTTCTCACGGGTTGCATGGTATGGACGTTGATCGTAACCGCCGCGGTCGCTCGACCGCCCAGTCCGCCTTTGTTGACGGTGCAGGTCACTGCTTCCCAATGGTGGTGGGGGCTTCGATACCAAGGCGCGCAGCCGGATCGCACCTTCACGACTGCCAACGAAATTCACATTCCGGTGGGTCAGCCGATTCGATTCGAACTTGCCAGCGCCGATGTGGTTCATTCCTTTTGGATACCGCAACTGGCGGGAAAGATGGATGTGATCCCGGGGCAGACCAATGTTCTGTGGCTGCAGGCTAACAAGCCGGGCACGTATCGAGGGCAGTGCGCGGCCTATTGCGGTGTCCAGCATGCCCACATGGCCATTTTTCTGGTTGCAGAAAGCGCCCAGGACTTCGCGGCATGGCAGAATCATCAACTCGCGGAAACCCCGATGCCTGTTAGCGACAGTGATCGGCGCGGTGAAGAAGTGTTTCAGGGCCATTGCGCTGTCTGCCACACCATTCGTGGCACAGGCTCGGCTGGCCATGTGGGACCGGACCTGACGCACCTCATGACCCGCGGAACCATCGCTGCAGGCCTATTACCGAATACACCGGGAACTCTTGCAGCCTGGATCGCCAACCCTGGATCGCTGAAGCCTGGCACGCACATGCCTGCCCAGGTGTTGTCTGGCTCCGAGTTGAAGGCCGTAACTTCGTACTTGACTACGCTGAACTGATTGCCGAACAGAGGTGCCAATTTGACAACCGTCGAAAGCGATCGAGCACCAATCATCGCAACGGCCAACGACCAGTCGATGAGTTCGGCTGCGCTGCTCAGGAGTTGGGAGGCGAAACCGGGAATCGGAGGCTGGCTATCCACGGTCGATCACAAGCAGATTGGCATTCGTTATGTGGTCACCGCATTTCTGTTCTTGATTGTTGGGGGCCTGGAAGCGCTGACCATGCGCTTGCAGCTCGCGCGGCCCAATCAGACTCTGCTGACGCCGGAGCAATACAGCCAGATCTTCACCATGCACGGCATCACCATGATTTTTCTCTACGCGCTGCCCGTGCTTTCCGGCTTCAGCAACTATCTTTGGCCGCTGCTGCTGGGCTCGCGCGACATGGCGTTTCCGCGGTTGAACGCGCTCTCCTACTGGGTTTATCTCTTTGCCGGCATTTTCCTCTATAGCAGCTTCGTGTTTGGCAAGGGGCCAGACAATGGCTGGTTCAACTATGTGCCGTATGCGTCACTCACCTACAGCCCCGGTCCCAACATCGATGTGTATGCGCTGGGCATGGTCCTGTACGGCATCTCGACAACGGTAGGATCGATCAACTTTATCGTGACTCTTGTCCATACGCGCGCTCCCGGAATGTCGATCAACCGGGTGCCGATTCTGGTTTGGGGAACGCTGACAGCTTCGGTTGGTAATCTGCTCGCGGTGCCCGCTGTAAGTCTTGCGTTTTTCATGCTGTGGATGGATCGCCAGGTTGGCACTCATTTCTTCGACAGCTCTGCCGGCGGGCAGCCCATGCTGTGGCAGCATCTGTTCTGGATGTTTGGCCATCCCTGGGTATATGCCATTGTGCTGCCTGCGATGGGCATCGTGTCGGATGGATTGCCCACATTTTGTCGGCGTCCTCTGGTCGGCTATACCGCGGTCGCACTGGCCACGGTCACGACCATGGTGCTCGGATTCGGCGTGTGGGTGCATCACATGTTCGCCAGCGGTCTGCCGATTTTGTCGCTTTCCTTCTTTGGCGCGGCGAGCATGGCCATTGTGGTTCCGAGTTCCGTCGCGGTGTTTGCGTGGCTGGCGACGATCTGGACAGGGCGGCCCGTATTCACGACAGCGTTTCTCTACTTCGCCGGATTCATTCTTCTGTTCGTCATTGGAGGCGTCTCGGGATTCATGACCGCGGCCGTGCCAGTGGACTGGCAACTCACTCGCACCTACTTCGTGGTGGCGCATTTGCATTATGTCATCATCGGCATCAATGTATTCCCGGTCATTGGGGGCGTGTACTACTGGTTCCCCAAAGTCACTGGACGCCTGATGAAGGAAGGGCTTGGAAAGTGGAGCTTCTGGGTGATGTTTCTCGGCTTCAACGTCGCCTTTTTCCCCATGCATATCCTAGGCTTTCTGGGCATGCCGCGGCAGATCTATACCTACTCGGATGGACTCGGCTGGGGCACTCCGAATCTCATCGTCACGATCGGAGCCTTCGTCTTTGGCGGCGGCATCCTTCTCTTCTTCATCAATGTCATTCTGAGCCTCAAACACGGCGCCCCGTCGCCGCCCAATCCCTGGGACGCCGCGTCGCTCGAGTGGTCCACGGCATCGCCGCCCCCGGTGTATAACTTCGCGGTGATTCCCATTGTTGCCAGCCGCTATCCGCTGTGGGAGGACAAGATGAACGAAGACGACGGAGCGAGTCACGACTCAAATCGCAGTTCGGTGGCAGCCGGCATGCTGCTCGACCAGGGTCGCGAGACCATCGGCACGACGCTGCTGGACGCGGAACCGGATGTCATTCTCAGGATGCCTGGCGACTCGTATTCACCGTTGCTCGCGGCACTGGCGATGACAGCTGCATTTGTCGGCTTGTTGCTGCACTCGTATCTGGTCTTCGGAATTGCCTTCTTGCTCACTCTGCTCACAAGCGTTCTGTGGCTCTGGCCTCAGCTTTCGCTCTACCAAAGGGAGCCAAGCCATGAGTGAGATCCTCCTTTCAAATCGCAAATTGCCGGTCGGAAGCAAGGGAACACTCGCCTCGGGTTGGTGGGGAATGATCGCCCTGATCGCGACCGAAGCTACGCTTTTCGCCTATCTCCTGTTTAGCTATTTCTTCCTCGCTTCGCATGCCCTCGGCCGTTGGCCGCCCTATGGTCCGCCGAAGCTGCGCATTGCTGTGCCTGGTACGTTGATTTTGATCCTTGGCAGTGTTGTCATGGCCTGGGGCGAGCGCGGCATTGAGCGCGGCAAACCCCGGCGGTTGATGGCGGCCCTGACTGCGGCCCTGGTGCTTGGCATCGCCTTTCTCGCCATGCAGTTCTACGAGTGGAGCGGCGAGCCATTCAAGCTGTCCACGGGCGTCTACAGTTCGCTCTATTTCACCATTACCGGTTTTCACATGCTGCATGTGCTTGTTGGCCTGCTGATGCTGGTGTTCCTGTTGCTCTGGACTGGGTTCGGCTATTTCAATGCCGTCAGGCATGCGGCCGTCTCCATCGGTGTTATCTACTGGCACTTCGTCACCGTCGTTTGGATTGCCGTTTTCTTCACCTTCTACATTGCACCACGCCTGGGATAATGCCATGAACGCAAGAGACTCGCTTCCGATCCAGGTAAACCATCCGGCGCCGCATCGCGTCCGGGTCGGCCTAGCTGCATTGCTCTTCGGCATTGTGGCTGCTCCAGTGGCCTGGAATGCGCAGATCCTGCTGAGCGTTGCTCTTTCCGGACACGCGTGCTATCCGCATGAGAAGCCGCTTGCAGCTCCCTTGTGGAGCAACCTTGGGTCCATGCTGGTCGTCATCAATTTCGCAAGCATCGCTATTGCCATCATTGGAGGTATCGTAGCGTGGCGAAGCTGGCTGCAAACACGCGCCGAGCGTCCGGGGTCGGGCCATCATCTGCTGGAGAGCGGCGACGGTCGCACTCGCTTTATGGCCATGTGCGGCATGTTGATCAGCGCGCTCTTCCTGGTGGCGTTACTATTCGGGAGCGGAGTTGTCTTCATGGTGCCGCCATGCGGTCCATGAGGCTCGTTCGCCTGGTGAGGTTTATCCCTTCGGCTATGCTGCTGGGATTCTTTGCGGAGCCCACAGCTTCAGCGCAAGCAAGCCTGCTCACGCAATTCAGCAGCCTTGGATGGAATTGGGATCCATGTATCTTGGCGAGTCTCATGCTTGCTGTGCTTGGCTATCTCTGCGGGCTTTCACGATTGAACAGGGTCCTGCGCGCGCGCTCCTTTGGATGGATGCGGGCTTTGGCATTCGGGGCTGGAATCGCAGCTCTTTTCCTTGTGTTGCTCTCGCCGTTCGATGCGTTGGACGATCAGCTATTTTCCGCGCACATGGTGCAACACCTGGTCCTATTAATGGTGGCTCCTCCGCTGCTGATCTCGGGCCGCCCAGGGCTGGTTACTCTGTGGGCTTTTCCGCTCGGGTGGCGGCGCGGTATCAGCCGGATATGGCGCAGAACTGGCTTGCGGCGTCTCGCACATTGGCTCATGTCGCCACTCTTTGTGTGGATGCTCTGCAGCTCTATCCTTTGGTTCTGGCATTTGCCCGGACCCTATGGATGGGCGCTCGAGAGCGAATACGTGCATGCGCTGGAGCATATTTGTTTCTTGCTGAGCTCGCTGATGTTTTGGTCGGTTGTGCTCGAGCCGCTTGGCCGGCGACGGCTGGATTACGGAAGCACACTGCTGTTCGTGGCAACCTTCGGTTTGCAGAATGGATTGCTCGGTGCGCTCCTCACCTTTTCCGGACGGCCTTTGTATGCGGCATATTTACCCACGACAGCCGCCTGGGGGCTCACTCCGCTGGAAGACCAACAGCTCGCCGGACTTATCATGTGGATACCCGCCAGCCTGATCCATCTGACTATTCTCTTCGTGTTGTTCGTGGCCTGGATGCGAACTGCGGAACGTCGTGCAGTCCTCACGGCCGGCCAGCACCGCAGAACGGTCTTCCGTGCTGAAAGCACATGAAGCATTGGCGTTGTCGATCTTCCATGGAGGCTTTCTGGGTTTGCTCGCACTGTCGAACCGCAGTCGGGAGTGGTCGCTCAATTCGGCAAACTGTTTCTTGGTGCTAAAGAACTCAGCAGGCAGCCAGGCCTGATATCGCCAATCAATAGCGATTATCGACCGTGATCGTCAAGTCAGCTCAGAAAATACCCGGGATCGAGGCGTCGCTCTTACCTCGCGGTTGCAGAGTTT
>PMXB01000064.1:9323-9582 GCA_003165935.1 Acidobacteriaceae bacterium
CAAAATGGAAATTCCGGTTGAATTGTCGAATATGAGCATTTCTGACCAGCCACACCACGATGATCGCGCTACGTTTACACGGAGTTTAGGGAGAACTGGATGATCATCGCCGGAATGGAACCACCGATTGGAGATGAAGTGGTTCGGAACGCTGGTACTACGATGAAGGCACTCGTCTATCACAGCCCAGGAAAGCGTGCATTGGAAAACAAGCCCCACCCGACAATTCATGATCGAGAGGACTCGATTGTACGAATTA
>PMXB01000290.1 GCA_003165935.1 Acidobacteriaceae bacterium
AAAGTCGACGTTGACGCGCTGAATCGGCGGCATCATCTTGCCTTTGCCGGTGAAGAAGCGAGAGACACTCTGGCCGGAGTCGGCTAGATCCGCGATTTGATCAGCAGTTTGCAGCTTAGGGGATTCAAGTGTTTTTGACATACAAATCCTTTTCTTCCTGAGTGGATTTCCAAAGCGTGACGAGGTGGTTAAACTCTCCTTCCTCATCTTCGCGAACTTCAAAAATCAGCGAATACAATCGCTGTCCAACCCAACCGATCGCCCGAAATTGCTCGGGCATATCCGAACGTTGATGGAGATAGTACGGATGAGTGAAGATCTCCTGCGCCTCCTCGAAGCCGATGCCGCGGAGCGGGTTCGCCCTCAACCGCTGGCTCTTACGCGGGTCGAAGTGGAAGCGCATATGTATAACAGTTATACCATTATTTCAGGATCGTCAACTAGCGAAATACGCTCTGCTGTTGCCGGTTCGGTTGCCTGATTCCCCATTCCGGCAAGGAGAATGCTGTTCGCTGGGTTCGAATCTTTGATCAATGNNATCCGCACCTATGGGATGAGGGAGGCGGACATTCGCGGGGAGCGGTTCAAGGACGCGAAGAAGGACCTGCTGAACAATGGCGATCTTTTCACGTTGACACAGCCCACGATGATTCGCGATATTCACCGGCGGTTTCTTGAGGCCGGGGCTGACATTATCGAAACGAATACATTTGGGGCGACGAGCATTGCGCAGAGCGAGTTCTTTGTGGACGATCCGCGCGAGCATGGCGGACGCAAGGATCCAGAGTTTTACCAGAAGATCATCGACGATAAGTTTCTGAACGACCTGGCGTGGGAGATCAATGAGGAGTCGGCGCGGCAGTGCCGTGCGGAGGCGGATCGCGCGACGCAGGAGACGGGGCGACAGCGATTTGTGGCTGGGGCGCTGGGGCCGCTGACGGTTTCGCTTTCTAATTCGCCTGACGCGGATGATCCGGGATTTCGCGTGGTGACTTTTGACCAGGTGAAGAGTGCCTATAAACACCAAGTCCGTGCGCTGATCGCGGGCGGCGTGGATACGCTTCTGGTGGAGACGATATTTGACGCGTTGAATGCGAAGGCGGCGCTGGTGGCGATTCGCGAGGTGTTTGACGAGGANNATGATTTCGGCGGCGGTGGGCCGGGGCGGGGAGACGATGATCTCAGCGCAGACGGTGGAGGCCTTCTGGATTGCGGTGGAGCATGCGAAGCCGCTTTCGGTGGGGCTGAACTGCTCGCTGGGGCCTGATTTGATGTTTCCGTTTTTGAGCGATTTGGCAGCGAAGGCGAACGTGGCGATTTCGGCGTATCCGAATGCGGGATTGCCGAATCCGCTGGCGGAGACGGGCTTTGACCTGGGGCCTGAGGACATGGCGAGGTACCTGAGAGAGTTTGCGCTCGCCGGGCTGATTAATATTGCGGGCGGATGCTGCGGGAACACGCCGGAGCATATCGCCGCGATTGCGAAGGCGCTCGACGGATTGCCGCCGAGAAAGATAGCGAGTCAGCAAGACAGCGAGTCAGCAAGTCAGCGGGTTAGCGAGTTGGCGGTTTAGCAAGCGAGCGGGTTGGCGGGAAAGTTCAACATATGGAAACGGCGTTAGAAAAACCGGTAGAGACAAGGCCGCTGCGGCTTTCGGGCTCGCAGCCGTTTACGCAGCAGCCGGGCATCTTCATGCTGATCGGCGAGCGAACAAATGTGGCGGGGTCGCCGAAATTTGCGCGTCTGGTGAAGGAAGGCAAGTTTGAAGAAGCGGTGAGCATTGCCCGGCAGCAGGTAGAGAACGGGGCGAACGTTCTGGACATCTGCATGGACGAGGGGATGATCGACGGGGTGGCGGCGATGAGCCGCTACCTGCAACTGCTGGCCAGCGAGCCTGAAGTGGCCAAGGCGCCTTTCATGGTGGACTCGTCGAAGTGGGAGGTCATTGAAGCGGGGCTGAAGACCCTGCAGGGCAAGGGCATTGTGAACTCGATCTCGCTGAAGGAAGGCGAGGAGAAGTTCAGGAGCCATGCGGCTGCGGTGTTGAAGTACGGCGCGGCGGCGGTGGTGATGGCGTTTGATGAGCAGGGGCAGGCCGCGAGCTTCGGAGAGAAGATACGGATCTGCGGGCGGGCTTATCGAATCCTGGTCGATGAGGTGGGATTTCCGGCCGAGGACATCATCTTCGATCCGAACATCCTGACCGTGGCCACGGGGATGGAGGAGCACAACAACTACGCGGTGGACTTTATTAATGCCACGCGCTGGATCAAGGCGAACCTTCCTCATGCCAAGGTGAGCGGCGGGGTGTCGAATATCTCGTTCAGCTTTCGCGGCAACAACAAGGTGCGCGAGGCGATGCATTCGGCGTTTTTGTATCACGCGATTGCCGCGGGCATGGACATGGGGATTGTGAATGCCGGGATGCTTGAGGTGTATGAGGAGATAGAGCCGGAGCTGAAGACTCTGGTGGAGGATGTGCTGCTGAACCGGCGGCCCGATGCGACCGAGCGGCTGGTGGAGTTTGGCGAAAAGCTGAAGGCCGTGGGCACCGAAGCTACGGAGAAGAAGGCCGAGGAGTGGCGCAGCGGGACGGTGGAGGAGCGGCTTTCGCACGCGCTGGTGAAGGGGATCGATGCATACATCGAGATCGATACGGAAGAGGCGCGCGTAAAGCTGGGCAGGCCGCTGTCGGTGATTGAAGGGCCGCTGATGGCGGGCATGAGCGTGGTGGGCGACCTGTTTGGCGCGGGCAAGATGTTTCTGCCGCAGGTGGTGAAGAGTGCGCGGGTGATGAAGAAAGCCGTTGCGCACCTGACGCCGTTCATGGAGGCCGAAAAGGCGGCGATGGTGGCTGCTGGCATGCAAGTGAAGGCGCAGGGGAAGATTGTGCTGGCTACGGTGAAGGGCGACGTACACGACATTGGGAAAAACATTGTGGGCGTAGTGCTGGCGTGCAACAACTACGAGGTGATCGACCTGGGCGTGATGGTGCCGTGCGAGAGGATTCTGGGACGGGCGAAAGAAGAGAGGGCGGACCTGATCGGGCTGAGCGGGCTTATTACGCCGTCGCTGGACGAGATGGTGCATGTGGCGCGGGAGATGGAGCGGCAGGGGTTCAAGCTGCCGCTGCTGATTGGCGGGGCGACGACCAGCCGGGCGCATACGGCGATCAAGATTGCTCCGCACTACAGTTCGCCGGTCGTACACGTGCTGGACGCGAGCCGGGCCGTGCCGGTGACGACGACGCTGCTGAGCGAGGACGGGAAGGCTGCGTTTGTTGAGCAGCATCGGGCGGAGAGTGAGGCGCTGCGCAAGGCACATGCTGCGCCAAAACTCGAATTGATGGCGCTGGAGAAAGCGCGGGCGCGACGGACGCCGATTGAGTGGCGGGCGGAGGACGTGGCAGCGCCGGAGTTTACGGGCGTGCGCGTGTTGGAAGACTTTCCGATTGCCGAG
>PMXB01000078.1 GCA_003165935.1 Acidobacteriaceae bacterium
TTCTCATCCCCAAGCCGCGCGCGCATGTAGTCAATCATCGGCTGAATCGTCCAACTCGAGCTGGCGCATGGGTTGCGCAGCGCCGCCTTCATCCTCCGCGCAATCGCCGCCGTCCGTCCCCCATCCAGAATCGCAAACATCCATTTGAAGAACAGCACCCGCGGCAACACGTAGTCGCTCGCGCCTGGGATCGAATGTATCGCCGCCTCAATCTCCTGCCTGGCCTCGCCCCCGCGATCCATCAGCATCAGCGAACGCGCAAGGTGGCATCGGTTGCTCGCCACCTCAAATCCCTCCTCCACCAGCGGCCGCAGCAGCGCCTCCGCGCCCGCATAGT
The DNA here is from genome assembly GCA_003165935.1 of Acidobacteriaceae bacterium. Taxonomy (GTDB): domain Bacteria; phylum Acidobacteriota; class Terriglobia; order Terriglobales; family Acidobacteriaceae; genus Telmatobacter. Next base: position 338 of record PMXB01000078.1, read on the forward strand.
TCCCTGCCTGGTAGCAGTTGAACGCCTCCTCTCGCCTCGAATACTGATCATGCGGGCGACTTTCGCCTGCACTGCTGCCCGACTCGAAAAACCCGTCAAACCGCAGCGACATCTGCCGTTCCCGAATCTCATACTGATCCAACGGCTCCCAAACCTCTTCCCGCGCAAATGGATCCGACAAATCCAGCGCCTGTCCATCATGAAAGTTCACCACGTTCGCCCAATCGGCCTGCGCTTTGTCTTTCCCCGCCAGCCGCTGAATCACTTCCCCACGGATCCGCGCGCGCCCCACCGCTGGCGGCTCAGTCATCGCCTCCTCAATCCTGTCCACTCCCTCCACATGGTGGTCCAACACCCCCGCCATCTCCAGCGACTCAAATATCCCCTCCGCCCCAATCTGCCCAAACCGTGTATCGATCGCAAAAAACTCCTCCCGGCTCCGCAGCAGTTCTCTCAAATCCTCCCAGCCTAGACCCCGCGCCTTGAGGTGTGGCTCCAGCACCGCCAGCTCCTTCGCCACGGGTTGGCCCGGCTCAATCGCCTGTTCCAGACTCACCCTCCCTCGCTCTCTGCGCGTCCCCAGCGCTCCATAACAGCGCACAATAAACCCACTCCAGAATCCCAGATCCTCCCACCGCATCCCCCGCCCGCGCGCATGTCGTTCATAGAGCGCCTGCTTGATCGCCCAGTCCAGCGTCTTCTCCACCGCCAGAGGCCCGCCCTCAAGCCTGTCCAATATCTCGCGCCACTTCTTGCACACCTCGCCCGCCCACTCCGGCAACCTGTCATCCCCCAGATTCGCCTCCGCCACCCTCAGATATTGCCGCTGCACCCAAATCGCCGTTCGCCTGCCCCCGCCCTTCATCCTCAGCGGCTTGCTGCACGTCACATCGTTCGCCACAGTCTGCAGCGCCTCCAGCGGATCGGCCAACTGCACCCCCTTCCCCGGCTCCAGTCCCGCATCCGCCATCGCCACCACCAGCGCCGTCACTCCCACCTTCAAGAAAGTTGCCGTCTCCGAGCACAAGCTCTCCCCGCACAGCACATGCAGCCGCCCATACCCCTCGCACAGCGACTCGCTCTTGTTGTGCCAAATCCCCCGCCCCCCCGTCGAGCTCTCCGTCTCCACCAGCTTGAAGTAGGCCAGTCGCGGCGACAGCGTAAACTCCAGCCCCCGCGCCGTCGGATTGAATCCGCCCGCTCCCGTGTAAATCGGCCGCGTCACCAGGTGAGGAACAATCTGCGGCTGCAACTCCTCCTGCGTGCTGCGGTGCATGTAGCTCTCATGGCAGCCCCACGTCGAATACGAGCCGCTATAGTCCACGTTGCCGCGGAAGCATAGGATCTCCGTTCCCGGCGTGCACTCATTCTTCAGCCCTGCCGCCAGCCCCGCCAATATCCGGTGCCCTGCCAGGATGTACCGCACCAGGTCCCATGGATTCGCGCACTCCGGCGTACACAGCTCCGGGTGGTTCCCGCAGTCCGCGTAAAACCGCGCGCCGTTCCCCAGAAAGACTCCACTCGCAGACAGCCCCGGCAAGTTCACCAGTTGCGAGTGCCCCCGATTCAGCAGCCCGCGCAACACATCTTCCGGCCCCATCGGCCCCGCCTGATTACTCCCGGCAACGGCATACTCAGTCTCCACGCCAAAAAGCATCGTCATGACGCACCCATCCCCTCAATTCTCAGGGTGCCATGGACATTAGTTTTTTCTGTCGATCACTAGCAGTCCGCGCGCCGCCCGCCCCCTCAGCAGCACAAAATCAGCCCGCTTAGCCGGCCGCCCCGTCAACCCCGACCACCGCCAGTCACATACCGGATAGGGTCATGGAGATTGGCCACGCGCCACCGACCGTGGCCCGGCGCCGAATCAAGCTATTCATGAAATCAGGGTATGTCGAGTGGAATCGCGGGCTCATTGCACCACTCGGGAAAAACTGTCGTGACCCGGCAAGCTCAATTGGCAAACATGACGGCATCGTCTCCGATTGAGCTGCAAGGCGCCCGGATCCCCTTCGAATTGGTGCCCAGAGGGGGACTTGAACCCCCACGGCCTTGCGGCCTGCGGATTTTAAGTCCGTTTTTGAGCCTTCAGCACCACCCTGCACTGCATCGCACCATGACGAATAAACATCATAGAATGAACAATATGGAATCGTTTTCCAGATCGCACATTGTTGCACCAAAATGCCCCAAATCACAGTACAAAGTGGCACCAAAAGCGGCGCCGGGCAAATCGCGTAAGTCCTTTAGAATCGAGCGGCCTGCGGATATCCGGTCCGCAGCGCTATAAATATGCGCCGATGCTCTTCCAGGAGCATTCAAAAACGCGTCCGAGGCGGTCAAAAAGTGGCACCAGATTTCACATGAAATCCGGCTCTGCATCCCCTCGGATTTTAGTCCCAATCGATGCAGAAGTCACCGCAGACTCGCCGGATGCTCCGTCAGTCTCAACAGTCCAGTTCGCGGCGCAGGTGCATCTCCGGATCACGCTCGCAAGAATGAACGGCATTTTCGCCTATGGCGTGAAGCGCTACTAGAGGCAGGGCGCTATTGGCGCCTTGCTGCAAATCAGTGCGAGGCGGCGAGTCCGTCAATAAGCCTTACAACTGAGTGACCTCCGCCAAGTTTTTCCACTCGCACTTGTACGACGATGCGGTCAATCATCCCAGCAACGTGAGTAATGACAGCCACTTTACGTCCTCGACTGTACAGGGATTCAAGCGTCGAGGGCAATATCGAGAGTCTCCTGGTCAAGAGAGCCGAACCCTTCATCAATAAAGAGTGTATCCACCCATAAGCACCCATAAATCCATTCAAGACGCTCGGGTACAAGGTGTTCAACGCCGTCGGGTGTGTGGACTTCGCTGCCGGCTTTGGTGCCAGCTTGCCTTTCTCCTTCTCGGTGAACTCCTGCTTGAGCTTGAGGCTTATGGCGTCCACGTCCACTTTGTAAGCTGTGGTTGCGTCACGGAGAACCTGCGCCGCGTACTGCCGACTGGTCGCGTGGAGAATGGTGATCTCTACCAGCAAGCCGCTCAACGCTCCTTCCTCGGCACTCCGCAGATAGGCCGTAAACAGCTTCCCGTTGAGCGTTAGGATTCGAATTAAACAGACAGTCGAATGCCTGAACTACAGTTACATTTCAGTCTTTGCAAGCATATGTGCGATATTCGACAGAATTGCGCCCTAACGAGTTGCGGGGGACGCTTGCTCCAATTAACAGCCCTATATGGCTCATTTTCGAGACAGTCATTACTTTGAGATCAGAGCGCCCCAAGTGCTCAGCTCCACTTCTCATGCCGTGATCGAAATCACCTCTCCACCAAAGTGGATACACGACACCGGCCATCGAGGAGTCATTTGTCGCGGATGTTTCCCTGCCTTGCATCGTCTCGAACTAACCTCTGACTCATGAGCGAGATGCCTTAAGGTCGCAATTCAGGATGATTATTATCTAACTAGTAAGCATGCCAGTTACTTCGGTTGGCCGCGTGTAAAACTCTGCGGTTTCGCTTGACTTACCAAAGCTTCAGGCGCATAAAGGATGCGTCAGAAAATGGCGTGACTCAGTAACAGTCTGTGACTGACCACAACAAGTTGTCCACACTCGACCTTCACAATCTAGAACCGTTGTCATGCCTAATCACGTGATTTAGATCACCAACTCGGAGGGTAACTCCTTCAGCTGGAGGAACGTGTAGCGGTGGACGAGTCACACCACATCTCGTTGCTGATGAGGATGACAATGGAGTTGTGCGGCATGAGAATCGAGGGCATATGAAAAGACACCTGGTCTTGTTTATCTTGATTGGCGCGTTGACGGTTTCAAACATCGCCACGGCTCAACAGACGGCTCCGACAGCGGCTTCGTACCTGCAGCAATCTCTAGTCGCGTTGGCGGGGCAAACCGCAAACCAGGGCCTCACGCTCAACGGAACAGCCGAGTTCATTGCCGGGTCGACAGACGAGACGGGCTCCTTCAGTGCATCCTGTTCAGTGGCAGGTTCCAGTCAGGTGCAATTGCAGCTTTCAACTGCATCGCGCACTGAGAATCGACAAATCTCCAACGGAACCCACACAGGAAATTGGTTGGACAGCCAGGGCCAGCAGCATGCGATGGCCGGGCACAACCTTCTCACGCCGGAGTCGTGGTTCTGTCCCAATATTGCCCTCGCCAGGATTCTTCAGAACAGCAGCCTCACGGTCCAGTTGGTTGGAAACGAATCGAAGAATGGGATTGCTGTAGCCCACTTCACGATTGGCGCGCCGGCCGTTGACAATACCGAGCCAAACCAGCTCGTCGCCCATCTGTCCATCACGGACCTATTCCTTGATCCGACAACGCTCAGGCCAGTGGCTCTGGATTTCAATGTTCATCCTGACAACAATGCCCTGATCGATATTCCTGTTGAGATCCAGTTCAGCAACTACACGAGCGTGAACGGAGTGTGGATTCCGTTCACGGTGGAAAAGTATGTAAATTCCACTCTCGCTCTCAAGTTGCAGGTTGGGTCTGCCTCGACTGCCACTACCGCTTCGGCAAACTAGTTTCTTCTCGAAGCGACTTGGAGAATGGTCATGAAGAACGCCCGCGCTTTTCTTGTTGCTATTGGTCTTGCACTTTTCAGCCTCCAAGCATTGACGCAGCCGGCGACGGGGACCTACCCGGACGGCAGCTTCACTGGTGGTCCCGATGTCGTGAATCTCGGCAACCTGAATGCCAATTTGACGATCCCGATTGTCAACAAGCCTGGCCGTGGGCAGAATTTTGTCTACAATTTGACCTACGACAGTTCGGTCTGGTATCCGGTTGGGTCCAGCGGATCTCAAAGCTGGCAGCCGGTTAATACTACTAGCTGGTGGGGATGGCGGGGTCTTTCAGCACCAGCTTTCGGGGGAACTGTCACATACTCAGTTTCTACGTCGTCGGGTCAATGCGGTCAATACGGTCAGAACAGTTGGGAGCAGTGGACCTACAGCAACATCATTTATACAGACCCGACTGGCGGGACGCATTCTTGGATTGGGACTGTTGGAGTCTACATCAGCTCAACCGGTAGCATGTGTCCGCCAACCGGTGCGTCACCCTCGGGACCCACCGTCGCTGTCTCGAACGACGGGTCAGGCTACTCAGCCGAGTGGCAGATCTCTTCGAGCGGCATTGCGATCCAAATGCTGACAAGGACGGGAAACACGATAACTCCCGGGGCAAGCAGTGGTGTGATCTCCGAGGATGCCAACGGAAACGAGATCACCCTCAGTGGCGGTGTGTTTACGGATACGCTTGGGCAAACTGCTCTTTCGATGTCGTCAGGTTCGACCACCACACTTTCCAACGGCAATCCTTCCGGGAATCCCTACACGGTGAGCTATACCTCGTACAACATCAAGACCAATTTCGGCTGCCCGGGAATTTCGGAGTATTCCGCTAGCAATGTGAATCTGGTAAACCAAGTATCGCTTCCCGATGGCAGGTCATATTCGTTCACCTACGAGAACACGCCTGGTTACTCTGGCTACAAGACGGGACGTGTGGCGTCGGTGACCCTCCCGACTGGTGGCACGATCAGCTATGCGTATACAGGCGGCAGTAACGGGATTGTCTGCGCGGACGGCAGCACTGCCGGATTGACGCGGACCACTCCGGATGGCACTTGGACCTACGCCAGAAGCGGCTCAGGAACCCAGTGGACAACGACGGNNGGTGCAACATCCGGTGCTGATTTCTACGAGATTGAGCGGCAGGTGTATGCCGGTTCGTCGTCCTCAGGCACCTTGCTCGAAACGCTCCTCACCTGCTACGAGACGAATCCATCCAACTGCTCCTCTTCAATAGGCGACAGCGGCACAAGCGTCAGTACAAGCGCGCTTTCCCGCATTCAAAAAACGGCTCAATTACCAGGAGGGTCCGGATCAATTTCCTCCGGAACCCTTGACACCCTGGACGCCTATGGCAGCAACCTCACTCACGCAGTCTATGACTTCGCCTCGGGGACCTCATATGGGAATCTGCTGCAAACGACAACCACGACTTACACAACAAGTTATGGGGGCGATAAACCAACTGATGTCAAGGTCACAGACGCTGTGCCGAGTACCGTCTCCGATACGGTGTATGGGTACGGTACGACTGTCGTGGCGACCAGCGGAACGCCGAACCACTACAGCGGATACAACTTGGGGAACCT
>PMXB01000176.1 GCA_003165935.1 Acidobacteriaceae bacterium
TGCTCACCGAGCCGCAGACCAAAGCACTGTCGAGCGCACTTCAGGCCCTCAAGCAGTCGGTGTCGCGCACGCTGGCGCTGCGCGCTGCCGAGCCTTTCTGGCAAACGAGATATTACGACTTCAATGTCTTCACCGAAGATAAGCGGATCGAGAAACTGCGCTACATGCATCGGAATCCAGTCGTGCGCGGGCTGGTTGCCAAGCCCGAAGAGTGGCCCTGGTCGAGCTTCCGGCATTACGCGACGGGTTTCGAAGGCACGGTCGAGATCGAATCGGAGTGGACGGCACGGAAGCGCGAACAGTTGGGAGTGCGGCCCGCAGTTCGCACCGGGCCCGTCCCCCGCTTCCCGCCCTAGGCTTTTCGGATGTNNTTCGTTCCGCCCTGATGAGGGTGCCCCATCCAAGCTCCGCTTGGGTGGGCGGGAAACAAACCCCACCGGCATCACAGAAATAGCAACCTTCGGATAGACGGGGCGTTCCCTAAAAACTCCCTGAACCCTGATCTATAACAACCTCTGTTATACAAAAACCGTCATTATGTCATTCTGCCTGCATTTCTACAGTCCAAAAACAGGCGGGTGGCCCGCCTTAGGTTTTGAGGATGTTCATTCCCCCTTGATGCGGGTGCCCCATCCAAGCTCCGCTTGGGTGGGCGTGAAACAAACCCCACCGGCATCACAGAAATAGAAAACCGGAAATAGACATGACGTTCCCGGCAGATTCCCGCGAGAGCTAGGTTTCAAAAAACAACCTCACCTAGCCGTCCGTCCTCCGTCTGCCTTGCGGGTCGCCCCCAGAACCCGGGGACAGGAAGGCGGGTGGCCCGCCCTAGGTTTNNGCGGGTGGCCCGCCCTAGGTTTTACGGATGTTCGTTCCGCCTTGATGAGGGTGCCCCATTGTTCGCCGCGATAGAGATAGTTGTTGGGCGTTGTTCCGGCTGAGTTTATTTCTTTGCCGAAGGCGTCAAACTCATAGGCGTCTGTTGGCACCCCAGCCGCACTGGTGAGTTGGCGTACGCTGCCAGTGCCGTCGGTCTCAAAGAAGCTCGGCGTCCATGTGTTGTCGACGATCTGGTTCTGGCTGATGAGCTGCAATCCGTAGGTGTACTGGCGCTCGACAGCGCCATGGGCCGACAACTCCTCAACCACTTGCGGCAGGCCGGTGGGGTTGAGATCGTCAACCAGGTAATAGGTGGCGACGCCGTTGACCATCTTGGCCACGCGGTTGCCGTTGCCGTCGTAGATCATGCTTACCGACGTGTGCGGCGCGGACATGGTCATCATGCGGTTTTCGGAGTCGTAGGTGAACGCCTTGCCGCCGGTCGAGATTGTGTTGCCGTTCAGATCGTAGCTGTCCGTCGCCGCCTCGTCGTCAAAGTTGAAATTGAACGAGCCGGGATCCAGGCCGCCGATGGTCGAGGTCTCCGACTTGCGGTTGCCCACCGGGTCAAGGCCATAGGCAGCCGTGCCGTTCGCCCTGGCCGGATCGGCGCTGATGGTCTCGTTGGTCAGCCGGTAGACGCCGTCGTAGGTCCACACCACCGTGCGCCCGGTCCCTTCTGTCACTCCTGTCCGGTTGCCCACCGCGCCCAACTGGTAGGCGTAGCTCGACACCGGCGTTGACAGCGACTTGAGCCGGTTGAGGGTATCGTATCCGACACTGGGGCCGCTCGGAATTTTCGCCGTTACCAGGTTGCTGGCCGGGTCGTAGGTGTAGCTCAGAGTCCCTCCCGGCGTGGATATCCTGCTGCGTAATTAGTTTGGAGGTTGTCTGGCCCAACCAAGGACAAACAGCGTGTTTTTTGACCGCCTGGTCAAATCTCCATTTGACAGATCAAGTATGCTCACGTTCCCGCCGGAATCGACTTCCTCTTCGTTGAAGAGTAGCTTGTCCCCATCGGGTGACCATACTGCGCCTTTGAGAAAAAGCCAATAGCCTTTCAAATCTTCAACAGGTTTCATTCCAGTGCCATCCGGGTGAATTAGCATGCATTTCTTTTTCTTCTGATCTTCAAAGGAAATCCAATCGCCTTTGGGCGACCATGCTGGATCAGTCCCCTCCGCAATAACCGTCCCGCCTCCCCCAGCTAAGTCGATCACAACAATCTGATAAGTCGACGATGCCGAGCAGCAGAATTGCCCGACTAGGTACTTTCCATCCGGGGACCAGCTGAGCCTGGCGTTCTCAATCGCTCTACCAGGGTAGGAGATTGGGGTTAGCTTGCCTGTTGCAGTGTCGAGAATCTGCAGCATGATCGGATTATTGAAGCAATAGCCATCTCCAGGCGAGTCCTTAGACTGTGACGCAAAAGCAACTCTGGTTCCGTCAGGCGCGAAGGCCACCGAACCGACTCCGCCAGCACAGAAGTCCCCGTAGGTCTTCCACGTCTTATCCACGAGCGAATAAAGCCCAAGGACGGCTTTGAGTCTAACTTTGCGAGACTCATCGTGGGTTGAAAGACCCCAAGCGACCCGGTCCGCGCCAGGCGCAAGGGCCGGAAACACGGTGTTATAGTCTTGACCGAAAAAACCTACGGGGCTCCGCACGACGACCGTGTCCGTGGTGGAGACAACGAGGAGGTCCTCATGTGGTTGCCCAGACATGGATGTTTCTGTCGTCTCGAACAAAAGGACCGAATTCGAAATCGTGAATGTCCCCTCAGTTTGCCCGTACGACACACAAGGGAGTGAGAGCGCTATAGCTAACTTCAACGCGATCCTTAGACAAATTCGCATCACAGACCTTCGATTCCGCTAGTACCTGTAAAAATTCGTGTAGGCCGGGGAGTCATGGTATCCCGGTGAAAAGAGACCAAAAACCCAGGGACAGACGGGACGTTCCCGGTAGATTCCCGCGAGAGCGATGGTTCAAAAAACAGGCCCACTTCGCCGCCCG
>PMXB01000032.1:0-4110 GCA_003165935.1 Acidobacteriaceae bacterium
GTCGTCTTCGTTGATGATCAACAACGGGCCATAGAAGAAGTTGTTAGCAGTTGCACCCGCAGTTCCATAGTTCGGCTTTGCATATTTCTGATAAAAGTTCAGAATATTCGCGCCGGTTTGATCAATCAATGGATCGTTGATTGGAACGAAGTTCTTGGCGTAAGCGACATGAGTTGAGGGGTTCTTGACGGCAGCCGAATAGGCGGAGAAGTCATAGCCCGTGGAGGTGACATTTACAACCGGCACGCTCTCCACATCCGTCTGACCCTGAGCGAAGCGCTTTCCGGCATAGTCGGCAAAGAAAAAGGTCTTGGGGTTGGCTTGCTTCCAAAAGACCGGGCCGCCGAAGGTTGCGCCAAACTCGTTTTGCCGCAGAGGGGCTTTCTGTCCTACCGGTCCTGCCACCGGAATATTGAAATAGTTTCTGGCGTCCAGAGCGGTGTTGCGCAGAAACTCAAAAACTTCCCCGTGAAAGTGATCCGTGCCCGACTTGATGACCGCGTTGATCGTGCCGCCGTTGCCGCGGCCGTAGCGGGCATCGGCGTCGTTGGTCTCTTCAGAGAACTCCTGAATGGCGTCGATGGGCGGGAAGACCGCCGTCATGCTGTTATGGTTCTCCTGGTCGCCAATGCCATCCAAAAGCGTACGGTTTTCCTGAGGGCGAGAGCCGTTGATGGCGAAGTACGAGGGGCCGCGCTGCTGCGTATAGGGAATGCTGACGGACTGGGTTGTCGTCGGTATGGCGCCCGCGCCCAGGCTGAACAGCTCATTGAAGTTGCGGCCGTTCAGGGGCAGGTTCTGCACGGCTTCTTCGGTGCGCAGGTTACCGACGCTGGAACTCTCCGTTTCCAGTATTTCCCCCGAGGATTGCACCTCGACGGTCTCGGTATTTGAGCCAACAGCGAGATTCGCGTTGACTGCCAGGCGCTGCCCAACTTCCAACCGGACGTGTTCGACAGTGCTCTTGAACCCAGGAGCTTCGACTACGACGTTGTAGTCGCCGGGGTGTAATGGAGGAGTAACAAAAATGCCCTGCGAATCGGTTTCAGTAGCGCTGGTCAATCCAGTGCCGGCATTCTGCACATTGACATGGGCCTTCGGGATCAACGCGCCAGCGTTGTCCCTCACCACGCCGGTAATTGTCCCGGTCTCCACGATCTGTCCCTGAAGCGCAGATGCGGCCAGGATGAAAAGCAGGACCGCAAACAGGCGGGGCAGACTTAACTTTGTAAGAACTCGAATTGAAAATCGTACAACAGACATTGAAGCCTCCGAAGACGCGATCCATCTGGATCGCAAGAAAAAATGGCCCACGACGCTTTGTCGTGGGCCATCGCAGTGCGTTGAACACACCGCTGTCAGATGGGAACGATGCACTTGTCCACGACGCACAATGCATCTCGAAGGGAGATGTATGGTGTGGGACAACAGAGTGCTGTGGCGGAAATTGATGCCTGGGAATTCATGGACATCTTCCTTTCAGTGTGGTCTTGCGAGAGTTTTGCCAAAACCCGCCAATGTAGCTGGTGAAGTGCGGCAGTTACCTGCGCATGCGGGTTTACATGGCGGCGGAAGCCGGGGAAACATTATGCAAGATGATTGAGGATGGGATTAATACGCAGGCAGGATCAACAACAGGAGCGGCTGGGAGCCGACCCGGCGTTCGTGAGCAACGAGATGTGTTTTGTCGCCTGCATTGCCTCTATTCAGCCATGAAGCGAGTTGGATGTCAAGCGAGGTTTATGAACTTTTCATCCAGAGTGCAATTTAGCAAGATCGCTTGACAGGATTTTTGACTCCGTGCATTATCGAAAGAAATCGATGATGAATCGCATCACAAGCCGCCGCTGTTGTTGTCCTGTCGGATCTCTGGCAGTCGAGCAACCTCGTGCGATAGCGGGCTTGAATCGGTCCTGATGCATTTCTGATCTGGATCGAGCTTCATCCGGCTCACCATCCCCGCCCACGAGATTTTGCTCGTGGGTTTTTTAATGTGCGCTAGCGCTCGCACACAAAACAGGGATGAAAGAGACCATCGATGGATCCGTTTCATATCATGGCCAAGCCGCATGGGCCAATCTGCAATCTCAACTGCACGTACTGCTATTACCTCGAAAAGGAAAACCTCTACGCAGCCAAAGGGCGCGACTATCGCATGAGCGACAGCGTGCTGGAGTCGTACATCCGCCAGTACATTCAGGCGCAGCCGGCGGAGCATGTGAGCTTTGCCTGGCAGGGCGGCGAGCCAACGCTGTTGGGTATCCCATTCTTCGAGCGAGTACTTGAGCTGCAGAAGAAGTACGCCGGCGACAAGACTATCGACAATGCCTTCCAGACCAATGGCACGCTACTGGACGATGCATGGGGCGAGTTCCTGGCGCGGAATAAGTTCCTCATCGGGCTCTCTGTCGATGGCCCTGTAGAGATTCATGACGCGTACCGAGTTGACAAGGGTGGTCAGCCGACGTTCGCCCGCGTGATGCGCGGCCTGGACGTTCTCAAGAAGCACGGCGTCGAGTTCAACACGTTAACCGTCATCAATCGCTTGAACTCGTATAGCCCGCGCGAGGTCTACCGCTTCCTCAAGGGGATCGGCAGCAAGTATCTGCAGTTCATTCCAGTTGTCGAGCAGATGGCCGCGCAGCCAGACCCGAATGGCCTCGTCCTTCTCAAGCCCTATGCTCGGCAGGAGACATCGGTCTCGGAGTGGTCTGTCGAACCGCTGCAATTCGGCAAGTTCCTCAGTGGTGTCTTCGACGAGTGGGTACTGAGTGACGTGGGCCGTGTTTTTGTGCAGGTCTTTGACGTGGCGCTTGAGTCCTGGGCGGGGCTTCCACAGAGTCTCTGCGTCTTCGCGCCACAATGCGGCAAGGCGTTAGCAGTGGAGCACAACGGCGACCTCTATTCGTGCGACCACTTTGTCTATCCCGAAAACAAGCTTGGCAACATCATGGAAAAGGCGATGTCTGGTTTGGTGAACTTACCGCAGCAGACACGCTTCGGAAATGCGAAGTTGAGCGCATTGCCCTCAGACTGCCAGAAGTGCGATGTTCGATTTGCGTGCAATGGCGAGTGCCCCAAGCACCGCTTCAACACGACCGCATCGGGAGAATACGGCCTCAACTATCTCTGCGCAGGGTATAAGCACTTCTTTCACCACATTGACCCCTACATGAAGTTCATGGCGAATGAATTGCGCCAGAATGGCGCACCGGCACGGGTGATGGAGTGGGCGCGCAGCAGCGGGCCGGTTCACGCACACGCCGCAACGAAAAGGAGTGCCCATGCACCCGCTCTCGCCTAGCCGTCGCTGTTGTTGATTTCCAGTCAAATCGCATTGCGAGTACGCCCTGGAGCTTCGCGGCAGTTCGCTGCGGAACTTCCAGTCGCCGTCTTTGCCTTTTTATCTTTACTAACCAATTCATTCGGAGAATGCTCTATGAAGGCCACGCAACAAATCGGATTGCTGCTCAGCGGAACCATGGCATTCAGCTCGTGGACGCCGGCGTGGGCAAAGGATAACGACACCAAACCCTCATCGCCAACGATTCCAGTGCGTGAGGCTCCGCCGCAGTCGTGGCCTGAGCCGCCCAAAGCTCCGGCGGGCGCGCCCAACGTGGTGCTCATTCTCATTGATGACGTTGGCTTCGGGGCGACGAGCGCATTCGGTGGCCCCATCTCCACGCCCAACTTCGAGCGGCTGGCAAACGCGGGCCTGCGCTACAACAGTTTCCATATGAACGCGCTTTGCTCACCAACGCGCGCTGCGCTCCTGACTGGGCGTAACAATCATCAGGTCGGCTTCGGCTCCATCGCCGAATGGTCGGCGCCTTATCCGGGCTACAACACGGTGCTGCCCAAGAGCGCGGCCACCGTCGCCGAAGTGCTGAAGGAGAGCGGGTACAGCACATCTGCGTATGGCAAATGGCACAACACGCCGATGTGGCAGGTAAGCGCTGCCGGCCCCTTCGATCGCTGGCCTACCGGGCTCGGCTTCGAACACTTCTATGGCTTCAACCAGGCAGCGGACAACCAGTACTATACCCGCATCTATAACGACATCACTCCGGTTGAGCCTTCCAAGTCGCCCAAGGATGGCTATCACTTTAC
>PMXB01000032.1:4193-4376 GCA_003165935.1 Acidobacteriaceae bacterium
GCAGAAGGTGGTCTGGAAGGCCACGATGCGCGCGATGTGGATGGGAAGAACAAGACCATCGAAGCGCGCTCCGACGTAGCGGAGTTGCTGGGCAGCGAGCTCTACATGAATCATTACGCGGCTTCATGTGCGTGGGCGCTCAACTCGCCCTTCCAGGGGACCAAGCAGGACGCCGGCCACCTG